>CAYNIT010000139.1:0-11603 GCA_964397205.1 uncultured Phaeodactylibacter sp.
CGCACAAAATAACTTCGCCTATTCTAGGTAACTTGTTATTGCGCGACCCCTAAGTGTAAAAAATACAATTACCAGGCATAAAGTTTTGGACAAACCCGCAGCGCGTGAAAGAAACCTACCACAAATGGTACTCTCCTACCCTGAGCAAGGATTTTGAAATGCTCGTCTTTGGCCATCAAGGCTATCCAGTTGTCCACTTCCCCTGCACGCAAGGCAGGTACTACGAAGCCAAAGATTTTGGCTTGATTCAAACAGCAGCCTGGTTTTTGGAGCGCGGCTTCCTACAAATCTTTTGCCTGGACAGCGTCGATGCGCACAGCTGGTATAACCAACATCTGCACCCGGCAGATCGGGTGCGCAACCACATCTGGTACGATCAGATGGTGCTCAATGAAGTGGTAGCCGGCCTGCGCTGGAATACCGGCACGGGCAAAGTAGCGGTCTCCGGAGTGAGCTTTGGGGGGTACCATGCCGCCAATTTTGCGTTCAAGCACCCGCAGGTCGTCAGCCATCTCTTCAGCATGAGCGGCGCATTCGACATTAAGTCCTTTATGGATGGGTATTACGACGATAATGTTTATTTTAACAACCCGGTAGATTTTCTGCCTGGTTTCAACCACGCTGCCCTCTGGCAGATGAACATCGTTCTGGGCACTTCGGAATGGGACATCTGCCTGGATGCCAACAAGCGCCTTTCCCATCTGCTCAACCAAAAGGGGATGTACCACTGGCTGGATATCCGCGGGTGGAAAGAGCACGATTGGCCGCTTTGGCAGGAAATGTTCCCGCACTATTTGTCTTTGATCTGAAACTGGTTGCCGCCCCGAAGCGGACAACCCCTAAAATGAGCAAAACCACTTTTTCATGAAAAAAATTGGCATCCTATTCGGGCAAGAACGTTCCTTCCCGCCCGCTCTGATAGACCGCATCAACAGCAAACAGGTGGATGGCATCACCGCCGAGGCGGTATCCATCGATAAAGTCGTGCAAGCTGCACCCGCTGGTTATTCGGTCATCATCGACCGCATATCTCAGGACGTCCCTTTCTACCGCGCTTTTCTGAAGAACGCGGCCATCAGCGGCACGGCGGTCATCAACAACCCCTTCTGGTGGAGCGCGGATGAGAAATTCTTCAACAACGCGCTGGCGGAGAAGATCGGCGTACCCGTGCCCAAAACGGTGCTGCTGCCTTCTAAAGACCACCCGGACGACACGAGCGCTGAGTCCTTTTCCAACCTGACTTTCCCGCTCGATTGGGAGGGCATGTTTCAGTACATCGGTTTCCCGGCCTTTATGAAGCCCTACGCCGGCGGCGGCTGGAAAAATGTATACAAGCTGGACAGCGCGGACGACTTCTTCCGCGCCTACAACGAAACTGGCCAGCTGGTGATGATGCTGCAGGAAGCCATCGACTTTGAATCGTACTTCCGCTGCTACTGCATCGGCGGCAAGTACGTGCGGGTGATGCACTATGAGCCCCGCAACCCCTTCCACCTGCGCTATGCTGCCAATTTCAACATCAGCCAAGAGATGCACCAACTGCTGGAGGAATATGTACTGCGCCTGAATCAGGCCCTGGGCTACGATTTCAATACGGTAGAACTGGCCGTGCGCGAGGGCGTGCCCTACGCCATTGATTTCTGCAATCCCGCTCCGGACGCGGACATCCACTCGGTGGGGCAGGAAAATTTTGACTGGGTGCTAGAAACCGCCGCCAACTACGCCATAGAGCGGGCACAGGCCCAAAAAGACGGCCAAGATAACTTGACTTGGGGCAGTTTCGTTCGCCAAGCTGTGGGGTAAAACGCTATCTTTGGGGCAGCATCTTTTTCGATCCGGGTGCTGTTTTACTATCGTTCAAAGGACATACGCTATGCAAAAACTGAAACTAGCCATACTGGACATGTACGACAGCAAGCCCAATCAGGGGATGCGCTGCATAAAGGACATCGTCTCCCGCTTTGAAGCAGCCTACAACTGGCGCCTCTTCGATGTGCGGGGCAAAGCGGAGCTGCCGGGCATGGATTACGACATCTACATCTCCACCGGCGGGCCGGGCAGCCCCTTCGACGGGGACGGGCATTGGGACAAGCTATACTTCGATTGGCTACAGCGCGTTTGGGACTGGAATCAGGTGCCGGGCAACCGCAAGAAGCACGTTTTCTTCATCTGCCACTCTTTTCAGATGGCGGTGCACCACTTTGGCCTGGCTGAGGTGACGGAGCGCAAATCGGAATCCTTCGGCACCTTCCGTTGCCACATGACGGATGCCGGCGCTACTGACCCCAACTTCGATGGCTTGCCCAACCCTTTCTACATCGCCGACTTCCGCCACTGGCAATGCATACAACCCGATGAGGAACGCATAGATGAAATGGGGGCAGAAATCTTGGCGCTGGAAAAAATCCGGCCGCATGTGCCGCTGGAGCGAGCCGTCATGGCCATCCGTTTTTCCGATACCATCATCGGCACGCAATTCCACCCCGAAGCCGACCCTAAAGGTATGCTGGAGCACTTCCAAAACCCCGAACGCCGCCGCAAGATCATCGACGAGCATGGCCAGGACAAGTACCTGCGGATGATCAAGCACATGAATGATTCTGAAAAAATTGGCCTGACGCACGAGATCGTGCTGCCGCTCTTCCTGCACCGCGCTATCCGGCAGCTGCGGAAAGCCCCGGTGCCGGTTTAGCAAAAGCCCCCCTTCGTCAGGCTGCAAAGCAACATGCATGGACCCTACTTTACGGCAAAAATTCAATGCAGCTTACCAGCCTGAACACTATCAGGAACTGCTGCAGTGGGTGGAACGCCAACATGACTACAAGCCGCGCTTCCGAATCGCCGAATCGCCCGTTTTCGTCCCCAATAATCTGCGGGATCAGCTGTTTGAAGCGGTGGAGCAAATCAGCGACGTGATCGTCGCCCCCGACTTCCGGGAGCGCTCGCAGGGCGCACTGCTCGCCGGCCAAGTGGTACCAGGCGAAACGCCACATACCACCTTCCTGCAGATGGATTTCGGCATTTGCACCAATCCCGACGGCAGCCTCTCGCCACAGTTGATCGAAGTGCAAGGCTTTCCCTCGCTTTATTTCTTCCAGGACCTGGTCGCCCGCGGCTACCGGGCCATTTACGACATCCCCCACACCCACAGCCATCTCTTTGGGGGCCTGGAGACGGCATCCTACATAGCATTGCTGCGGGAGGTCATTGTAGGTGACCACGAGCCCGAGGAGGTCGTGCTGCTGGAAGTAGAGCCGGATAAGCAAGTGACAGGCATTGATTTTATCGTCGCAAAGGCGGCGATCGGCATCGAAACCGTTTGCGTAAGCGAGCTGAAGGTAGAAGGCAGAAAGGTCTTTTACTACAAAGACGGCCGCAAAATACAGGTGCGCCGCATCTTCAACCGCGTCATTTTTGACGAGCTGATCAAGCGCGATGACCTGAAGCGCGAATTCTATTTCACCCAAGAGCACGATGTGGAATATGTGGGCCACCCCAACTGGTTCTTCCGCATCAGCAAGCATACCCTGCCGTTGCTTGATAGCCCATATGTGCCGAAGTCCTACTTCTTGAGCGACTTGGAAGAGCTGCCGACGGACTTGCACAATTACGTCCTTAAGCCGCTGTACTCCTTTGCCGGCACCGGTGTTCTCATCAACATCAACCAGCACGATCTAGAAGCCATCCAAGACCCGGAGAATTACATCCTGCAGCGCAAAGTGGAATACGCCCCCGTGGTAGCAACCACTTCCGAGCCCTCCAAATGCGAAATCCGCATGCTGATGCTGTGGGAGCAAGGCGCGCCCCGCCCCCGCCTCGTCAACAACCTCGCCCGCCTGAGCAAAGGGCTGATGGTGGGCGTGCGGTACAACCGGGATAAGGATTGGGTCGGGGGGAGTGTGGGTTTTTTTGAGCGGTAAAGAAAGGCTTTTGGCGTGCCTTACTTGGAGCTATAAAGCTTGGGGGAATCTGTTTTCCTTAATCGCGTACAGCGCTACTGCGGCAAACCTTCCCCATCCTCCCGCTCGGGATACTGCTCCAGATAAGCCCGCAGCTTCCGCAGTTGTTCATTGCTGCCCAGCACGATGAAGCTGGCACCAGGGCTGAGGGCGGTGGAGGGATCCGGGTTGACGTGATAGGTGCTGTCGGGCGCTTTGTAGCCGATGATGTTGGTGCCCGTTTCTTTCCGCAGGTTAAGTTCCCGTAGTGATTTGCCCTGACAGGCATTGGGCAAGTCCTTGTAAGTAACCTCCTCGAATCCGATATCCGAGCGGTACTCGTTGGTGATGAAGGAAAAGAATTCTACCGCGCCCGGCTTGCTGACCAGCGTAGCCATGTAGAAGCCGCCAATCTGCTCCGGCATCACCACATGATCGGCCCCGGCCATCAACAGCTTTTTCTGGGAGCGGAAATCCTTCGCCCGGCTGATGATGTTGAGCTGCGGGCTGAGCTGCCGGGCGGTAAGCACTGCGAACACGTTGTCGGAATCATCAGGCAAGGCGGATATCAGGGAGCTGGCTTGCTTGATCCCAGCTTTGATCAGCACCTCGTCGTGGGTGGCATCTTCTTCCAAGTAGAGAATTTTCTCCTCGCTCTTCTAGATCAACTCAATCTTCTGAGGGTTATGATCGATCACCACAAAGGGGATGTGGTGCTCGCTGAAGTGGTTTGCGATTTCCCGTCCGTATTTGCCAAAGCCGCAGAGGATAACGTGTTGGTTCAGCTTTTCAATGGAAGAATTGATCATATTGAGGTGCATGTTCTTGAATACTTCGCCCTGAATGATGTAGTAGGAGAACACCGCCAGCACGTAGGCAAAGATACCGATATTAGCCAAGATCAGGAAAGTAGTGAAGATTTGCCCGGCGGAGCTGAGCGGCTGCACTTCCGTAAAGCCCACCGTTGAGATGGTGATCATGGTCATATAAAGCACTTCCACAAAGGAATACTCTTCTATGAGCATAAACCCTAACAGGCTCACCACCAAGTCTGCCAGCAGCAGCCCCATGGCCAACCTCACGTTCATAAAAGTGGAGGGTACCCGGTATATGTTCCACTATCTTAAATTGAAGCCAGGTTGCATATGTCCTATTGATTAAACTCATCTTTGCCGCCTGACAGTCATCATCCATCAGGCTGCCGCGATCCTCTACTTTTGGGACAAACCAAATTCAACGCTTTATGTTCCTGGCCAAATTATCCACCAACTGCGATACTCGAAGACGGGCACCCGCTCAAACCGTTCCGCCCTAGCGGATTGACGCACAACTCCGATCGCGATCGGGATGTATTATTTCCCCGATAGTAATTGGGGCAGCCAGGGTTCTGGGCGTAAAAATACTACTAAATAATTAGGTTTTGTGCCCTAGCCTGCGAGCAAAAACTTCCTCTTATTAGGCCGGATGGGTTGCTTAGCCAGTCAACCCATCCGGCCGTTCTATTTTCAGGGCCGCTCTAGGGCTATGTTGGGACTTAAGTAATTGGCCTGCCAATGGCCCTTTTCTGCTTATAGGCCATTGCAGAACGGGGATTCATAGCGCTACTATGATCCCAAACCTGCGCCTAGTCTAAGCAGAAAAGGCGTTCTTTTCGACTGGAAGGCCAAAATCTCAACATGGTTAAGGCATTACCACCCGCAGCATGTCTCCGGGCCGCAGCTTATGGTCCGCGCTCATTTGATTCAGTTCCAGCAATTTTGGCAGGTAAAAGTGGGGGCGGTTCAGTGAAAACTCCCGAAGGCGCTGCTTTTCCTGCACCAAGTAGTACTGCACCAGCTGTTTGGAAGGCGGAATACCGATCTGGGTGCGCAGAGGAAAACGCTGTTTATTCAGCGGCAGCGCGGGCAGGGGGCGGAGCAGTTCCATAGGCTCCATCGGCTGGAACCGCCGCAGTTTTTTAGGGTAGTAAATGATCAACTCCTGGCCTGCCCAAAGGGAATCGCTCTGCAGTTGATTCCAGGCTTGCAACTGATGGACGGTGCATTTCAGCTCGCGGGCGATCTGCGGCAAGGTTTCACCTTCCTTTACGAAGTAAGAAGTGCGGTTGTAGTTTTGCTCAGTAGCTTGGGGCAGAGCTTTCACGGGATTGTCGTCGAAGAACTGATCGGCCAAGTGGTCCGGGCGTTTGGCTTCGATGTAATCCTCCACCGCTGGCATGACCCGCTTTGGGAGGATGAGGTAGTGCCCGCGCTCGTCGGCTGGTATAAAATCGCGCTTGTACGCAGGATTCAGGCGCTTGATCAGATCGATGCTCAGGCCAGTCAGCTGAGCGATGCGGTAGAAGCTGATGGCATTGTAGAGCCGTATAGATTCTGTAATCTGCAGTTCCAATCCTGGGTAGTTGGGCTGAATGCCGTGTGCTTTGTAATATTCCATCAGGTAAGTGGCAGCGATGTAGGCCGGCACATAGTTGCGGGTTTCCCGCGGCAGGTAGCGGCGGATGCGCCAGAAGTTTTTGCTGCGCCCCCGCTTGATGGCGCGGCTCACCCGGCCTGAGCCGCCGTTGTAGGCGGCTAGTGCCAGCGCCCAGTCTCCGTATTTCTTGTATTCCCGCCGGAGGTAGCCGATAGCAGCTTCGGTAGATTTGTGGGGGTCTAGCCGTTCGTCCACATGCTCATTGATCTTCAAACCATGGTCTAAAGCCGTGCCGGGCATGAACTGCCATAGCCCGCAGGCACCTACCGGAGAAATGGCGTGGGGCTTAAGCGCGGACTCTACTACGGGCAGGTACTTCAGCTGCTCGGGCATGCCGTGCTTTTCCAGGCAAGCTTCGATGATGGGGTAATAGAGCACAGCACGGCCAGTGATGAGCTCTGCATTGCGGCGATTGCGGCTGAGGTAGCCTTTCAAGTATCCCTTGACGACGGAGTTGTATTTAAGCTCGAAAAGGGGGTCATTGATTTGCTTCAGCCGTTCGATGACCAGTGCTTCGTCATAGTCGTCTGAAGCAGACATCGTAAGCGGTGGTGCTAAGCATATGCTCAACACGCCCAGCCAAAACGCCAAGCGTTTTCTCAGTAGTAGGGATTCCATCTTACAGGTATTGTTTGAACAATAGCGCCGAGCCATTATCAACTGGAGTTATCGGCTCTGACGCGCCGCTGCAAACCTTCTGCAGCTCAGCCTTATGCATCCCGGCAGAAGGTTTTCATAAGCGTATACCGTTAAACGGCTCTCATGTTCATTAGTTACAAAGGTAATAAAAACCCTCAATCCGTTTTTTGCAGCTGGCTGGGGCACAGAAAGGCGGTTTTTCTGCGAAAATTCGCTAAATTCCGCTACTTTTGAAGTACATGAGCAATAAGACACAAAACGAGCGAATACTTTTTGGGCTGAAAGTGAAGCAGTTAAGGCAAGCTAAGAACCTTTCTTTCTCGGAACTCTCCAAGAAAGCCCGCACCTCGGTTTCCTACTTGAATGAAATCGAAAAGGGCAAGAAATACCCCAAAGCCGACAAACTGGCAGCCCTGGCGGAAGCCCTGGAGGTCTCTGCGGAAGAACTGCAGTCCAATGAGCTGGCCAAGAACATGGCACCGGTGGGGGAGCTCCTACGGTCTAATTTCCTGAACGAGCTCCCGCTCGACCTGTTTGGCATAGAATTGTCCAAGGTGGTAGAAATCATAGCCAACGCCCCCCTGCGAGTTGGTGCGTTTATATCTACTCTGCTGGAGCTTTCGCGCAATTACGCTTTGCGAGAGGAAAACTTCTACTTCGGCGCCCTGCGGGCTTACCTGGAGTTGCACAACAATTACTTTGAGGAGCTGGAGGAAGCGGTCCGCCGCTTCACGCAGTTGTACGATATACCCGAAAGCCGCCCCATACCGGTAAATTTGCTTCGGAAGATCCTGGAACAACACTTCGGATACCAAATTGTAGACCATGGGCTCGATGCCTACCCCGAGCTGCAAAAGCTGCGCTCCTTGTTCATCGCCAAAGACAAACAGTTGTTGCTCAACAGCAGCCTGACGCCCATGCAGCAAGCCTTTCAGTTTGGCAAAGAGCTGGGCTTCGAAAACCTGCAGCTCAGCGAGCGGGCGAGCACTTCTTCTTTGCTGCGGGGCAGGGTATTTGAGGAGGTCATCAACCACTCCAAAGCCATCTACTTTTCGGTAGCGCTGCACATACCGCATGATGCCATCATCCGCGACATGAAGGAGTTCTTTGCGCAACCCAAATGGGATGGAGAAGCCTTCCTGAGCATTATGAAGCGCTACGATGCCAGCCCGGAAATGTACTACCACCGCCTAACCAATGTACTGCCGCGCTACTTCGGCATGGGCAAAATGTTCTTTCTGCGCTTCTTGCACGATCCCCAAACAGACCGATTCGAAGTAGACAAGGAGCTGCACCTCAACCGCCGCCACCACCCCCACGGCAATGGCCTGTTTGAACACTACTGCCGCCGCTGGGTGGCCCTCTCTCTGCTCAAGGACTTGCATCAAATGCAGCGCGAGGGCGTATCCGTGGATAATATTGTGCGGGCCCAGCGCTCTCACTACTTCGGCACCGAAGACGAATACCTCTGCCTGACCATCGCCCGGCCCGGCTACCCTACGCCCAACCGCAACGTCAGCGTTACCATCGGCATTCTCATCACCCCGGAGACCGAAGAGCGCATCGCTTTTCTCGGCGACCCGGCCATACAGCGGCGGGAAGTCAACAAAACCTGCGAACGCTGCGCCCTGCGGGATTGTGAAGTGCGCGCCGCCGACCCCGTCATCGTAGATAAACGGGAGGAATGGAAACGCATTCAGGCTCGGCTGGCGGAATTGGAAGGGTGAGGGATCGCAAAATTCAAATAGGGCATTTCTATTTCCTGCACCACACCTCAGCCATCCGAATTTTGCCGAGCCTGGCGATTTTACAGTTTGGCTCCTGATGGTAGCCGGCTATGAAAGTGGTGCTGCTGGAGGAGGTCAAGACACAGTAATGACAACAGCCCAGCTACCTAGCTTTCAAACCACTACCCCCCAGGTTTGTTATAAACCTATAGACCGACTATCATTTCGATGTGGCAGAATTCTTGTAACTTTGCGCCGCATTTATCCAAATAAAACCATGCATGCAAACCATAGCACCCTACCAACCAAAGAATAAAGTTCGGATCGTAACGGCGGCCTCTCTCTTCGACGGGCACGATGCCGCCATCAATATCATGCGCCGCATCATGCAGAGTTCAGGCGCGGAAATCATCCATCTCGGGCACAACCGCTCGGTGCAGGAAATTGTGGACACCGCCATCATGGAAGATGCCCAGGGCATCGCCATCACTTCTTACCAAGGCGGCCATACCGAGTTTTTTAAGTACATGTACGACCTTTTGCAAGAGCGCGGCGCTGGGCACATTAAGCTCTTCGGAGGCGGTGGGGGGACAATACTGCTGGAAGAAATCGAAGAACTGCACGATTATGGCATCACCCGCATCTATTCTCCTGACGACGGGCGGGAGCTCGGCCTGCAGGGCATGATCAACGATGTGCTGGAAAAGTGCGACTACCCGGTAGGCACCAGCCTGAACGGCGAGCTGAAAGATTACCAAAACAAAAACCCGCTGGCCCTGGCGCGCATGATTTCAGCAGTTGAGAACTTCCCGGAGCAGAACCGCGATTGGCTGGACCGGCTGCGCAAAGAAGTAGAAGGCAAGACCATCCCGGTACTGGGCATTACCGGTACCGGAGGCGCTGGCAAATCAAGCTTGGTAGACGAGCTGGTACGGCGCTTTCTTATGGACTTTGACGACAAGACCATCGCCATCGTTTCGGTAGACCCCTCCAAGCGCAAAACCGGCGGTGCGCTGCTGGGCGACCGCATCCGCATGAACGCGGTGACGGCGGCGGGGGCACGCGAGCGGGTGTACATGCGTTCGCTGGCTACCCGCCAATCTAATCTCGCCTTATCCAAGCACGTACAAGCGGCTATCGATATCCTGAAAGCCGCCCAGTACGACCTGATCATCTTGGAAACTTCCGGCATCGGCCAATCGGACACCGAAATTGTCGACCACTCCGATGTCTCGCTCTACGTAATGACGCCGGAGTACGGCGCTGCCACGCAGCTGGAGAAAATTGACATGCTCGACTTTGCGGATGTGATTGCCATCAACAAATTTGACAAGCGGGGCGCGCAGGATGCCCTGCGCGACGTGAAGAAGCAGTACCAGCGCAACCATATGCTGTTTGACAAGAAACTGGAGGAAATGCCGGTAGTCGGCACCATCGCTTCCCAGTTCAACGATCCGGGTATGAACCAACTCTACCGGGTACTGATGGATGTGCTGGCGGAGCGCACCGGGGCCGCTATTCGATCGGACTTCCTGGCCTCCGATGAGGTGAGCGAGAAGATTTTCATTATACCGCCCAAGCGGGTGCGCTACCTGTCGGAAATATCGGACAACAACCGCAACTACGACGACTGGGCGGAGCGGCAGGTGAGCATTGCCCGCAAGCTCTTTGGCTTGCACGAAGCCATACAAGCCATCGAAGCGCAGGAAGAGGTGCCCAACAAAGCAGCTACCCTGGAAGGGTTGCGCAAAACCTACGAGGAGGTGGAACTGGGGCTGGACGGCTACTGCAAGCGCATTATCGATACCTGGGAAGAAAAGAAAGCAAGGTACTCGGCCGATGAGTTTGTGTATAAAGTCCGCGACAAGGAAATTCGCGTGCCCACCCACACGGAGTCGCTTTCCCACTCCCGTGTCCCGCGCGTGATTTTGCCAAAGTTCAAAGACTGGGGCGAAATCTTGCGCTGGTCGCTGCAGGAAAACGTGCCGGGTGAATTTCCGTACACCGCAGGCGTGTTCCCCTTCAAGCGTAAGGGCGAAGATCCCACCCGAATGTTTGCGGGCGAAGGCGGCCCCGAGCGCACCAACAAGCGTTTTCATTACTTATCGGAAGGCATGCCGGCAGCGCGCCTGTCTACCGCTTTTGACTCCGTGACTCTTTACGGCGAGGATCCAGACTACCGGCCGGATATCTACGGCAAAATCGGCAACTCGGGCGTGAGCATCTGCTGCCTCGACGATGCCAAGCGGCTGTACTCCGGCTTCGACCTCTGCGACCCGAAGACCTCCGTTTCCATGACCATCAACGGGCCGGCGGCGACGATATGTGCCTTCTTTATGAATACGGCTATCGATCAGCAGTGCGAAAGGTACATACGGGAGCACGGGCTGGAAGACAAGGTGGAGGCTAAACTAAAGGAACTGTACGACGACCGCGGCCTGCCCCGCCCGCAGTACCGCGCCGATGTGCCCAAAACCAATGACGGCCTCGGCTTGCTATTGCTCGGCCTCACCGGCGATCAGGTGCTGGAAGAAAGCGTGTACAATGAGATGAAAGCCAAGGCGCTGGCTTCCGTACGCGGCACGGTGCAAGCTGACATCCTCAAGGAAGATCAAGCGCAGAATACCTGCATTTTCTCCACCGAATTCAGCCTTAAGCTGATGGGCGATGTGCAGGAGTACTTCATCTGGAACAAGGTGCGCAATTTCTACTCCGTATCCATCTCCGGCTACCACATCGCGGAGGCGGGTGCCAACCCCATTACGCAGCTTGCCTTCACCCTGGCCAACGGCTTCACTTTCGTGGAATACTACCTGAGCCGCGG
>CAYNIT010000140.1:0-11588 GCA_964397205.1 uncultured Phaeodactylibacter sp.
GCCTGGAGCAGCGCTTGCTCTCGGAGGTCGAGGCGGCCTACCTCAACGGGGATGCCGGGCAACGGCTTCCCCACGTCAGCAATATCGCTTTCCGCTGCGTGGAAGCAGAAAGTGCCATGATGGCCTTCGACCAAGAACTGGCGCTTTCCTCGGGTTCAGCTTGTACGTCAGCTTCAGTGGAACCCTCCCATGTGCTTAGTGCCATGGGGAGGAGCGAGGATATGGCATTCAGCTCGCTGCGGTTCAGCTTGGGCCGGTTCAATAAAGAGGCGGAAATAGACCGCGCGGTGGAATTGGTCAAGTCAGCCGTGGCGGGAATTCGCCGGTCCAGCCCCGCCTGGGACATGCACAGGGCTGGGCAATTGTGAACGAAAAGAGAAGCCGCAGGGCGGATTGGCAGGTAGGTTGAAAGCCTGTAAGCTGTTCAACGATGGAGCATTTGTTTGGCAGCAGTTGTTGCTCAATCTGCTGATTCTTCGGTTGCTGCCGAGGCTTCTTCCTGTGGAGCTGTTTCTTCCTGTTCTTCCTCCGGGGCAAACTTCTGGTTTACCATATCGGCCAGCTTCTGCAGGAAAATCACCCAGGCCGGGCGCTCATCCTCTTGAAAAGCCTCTTTGCGAAACAGGAGCGCTGCTAAGCCGCCTGCTCCCAGAGGCACCAATACGCTTTTGATGAAGAAGCTCCGGGTACTGTATTCCGTCTTTTTTACGGAATGTTCGATGGCTTGCCGGGTTACTTCTATTTCCATCTCCAGTTCCTTGCGGCGCTGGCGTAGAGAGGAGATGCTGTGTATCTTGTGTGGTTTCATGTTTGCAAGGCTTGTCAGTTATCCTGGAAAAAAACTTTGATGACCCGGCTCAGCACGGGGTCCGTGATCAGGTAGCGTCGGAAAATGGCGAAAAGAAAAGTCAGTGCTAGGTAGATGCCCCCGATGACGAGAAAGCCCTTGATGTTGGATCCAAACTCTTGGGCCAGGTAGAATCCGGCAGCCAGTGAGAAGAAACCCAGCATCATTAAGAAAAGCAGCAGTAATACGATCATGGTAATGGCGGAGGAGATAGCTCTGGAAAGGCGCTCGGCGATGTCGAGTTTATAGTATTCTACATGCTGGTTGATGTAAGCCTTAACATAGCCGTAAGTTTCACCTGCCGATTCAAGTATTGATTCCGAGTTTTTCATGAAGGAGCATTAAGTAAGGAATTACCCGAAAAGATAAAAAAAAGGGCTGTGGGGAAGATGCTTCCCCCGCCCTTTTTAACAAAAGACAAAGTAGTCTTAGCCTTTGCCGTTTTGCTTACCAAGCTCTTTGGCTTTCTTCTGTATGCTTTTCAGCGCGTAGTTGACACCGTCCTGGAAGTCGCTGCTGGCGTTTTGCGCCTTCTGCTCTACGCTCTCAAATTGCTTGCGCACTGCATCCGAAGCTTGGGTAATGTAATCCCGGCTTGAGTCCACAGCTTGGTTCAAATTGTTGCTAAGCGATTGAGCTTGTTGGTTCAGGTTATTGGAAATCTGGGCTGCTTGTTCATTCAGATTTTTGGAAATCTGATCTGCTTGTTCCTTGGCTTTTTGAGAGTACTCTGAGGTCTTTTCGGCTACGTCAGTGCGTACTTCTCGCCCCTTGTCGCTGTTGAGCCAGTAACCCAATGCGCCGCCGGCAAGAAGGCCTAAGCCAAGCGCTATCTTCTCTTTCGTTCGCTTTGCCATAATCAAGTATAGTTTTAGAGTTTAATAGAAATGTGTGAATGCATTAACACCACCTTGTCTATCATAATAACAGAGCCTTCCGCTCATTTGTTTGTGCTTTGACAACTATTTTCCCTGTTATTAGGAAACTACGCGGAGGTTTTTCCGTTCCTGTTCTAATAATTCACAATTGTAGGGGGCTGCTTTGGTCCTTCCCCCGCCGTAATGTACTTTTGTTGTACCACAACCAAACCAAAGGCAAGGCTCGGCAGCATCCTTTCAGGAAAAGAATTGAGCGATGGAAATCACGAACTACCTGTCCAAAAACATCCGCTATCTCCGAAAAGCTAAGCAGTGGAGTCAGGAAGAACTAGCAGCCCGCTTGGATATAAAGCGCAGTAATATCGCGGCCTACGAGAGCAAAAACGTAGAGCCGCGCCTCGGGCTCATCCTGCGCATGGCTAAGCTGTTCAACGTAAATATGGCGGAGTTCATCCACGCTGATATCGACAAACAAGGGGGCGTGCAACAGCCCTTTGAAGTAGAGGCGGAAGCCAAAAGGCATCTCGCCCTCAGCCCGCGCGTCAGTGATCAGATCAGCCCGAAGGTGCTGCAGGATTTTGTGGAGCGCTCCCTCAGCATCCGGAAAATGCTGGAAGGCTTCAAAATATTCTACCGCTTTAAGAAAGAAGCAGCGACAAAGACCGGCGAGCCCAAAGCGTCTTCTGTGGATATCGACAACTTTCTCAATCTCATCGACCACATGCTCAGCCTGAACGAATCCCTCATCGATGCCCTGGGCAAAAATGGCTACAGCTCCAAGAATGAAGAAGAACAGTAATGCCGAGTGCTCTTGATCTTCACAAAAGTTGATTAAATAAAATCACTTTTGCTTTATTTAATGAATTTTGCCAGCGATTTGAACGTTTTGATGCCCTTTGACGGGCTTTTTAGGTTTTGGCACGAGCTTTGCACCTATACTTGTGTATTTAGATAACACACACTCAAAACCGAGTCGCTAATATGTCCACCTTAGAATTTAGTCAAGAATTTAACGGATTAGAAAACATCCTTTTTTCTTTCGCCATGAAACTTACCAAAAACCGGGAAGACGCGAAGGACCTAATGCAGGAAACTGCTATGCGTGCTTACAGGCACCGCGATAAGTTCACAATGGGAACCAACTTTAAAAGCTGGTGCTCCACCATCATGCGCAACACCTTTATCAATCAATACCGCAAAGCTAAGTTGCGCCGCAACGTTAATGAGCCTATCGAAAGTTTCTTGTTTGCCGTTGAAAATAAGAATGTTATTCCCAACCAAGGCGAAATGAACATTCGCATGAAGGAGTACAAGAGCATTTTCGGCGAAATCGGCGATATCTACAGCATCCCTTTCCTTATGTTTTACCAGGGATATGAGTACAAGGAAATTGCTAGCTACCTGGAAATCCCGATTGGAACTGTGAAGAGCCGCATTTTCTTGGCGCGCAAAAAGCTGAAAGACCTCATCAATGAACGTTATGACTACAAGCGCGGTAAAAACTAAACCGGCAACCAAATGAAAATCCAAAAGGCGTTGTGGAACCTCCGCAATGCCTTTTTTTTGAATTTGCTTTTCTTGAAACGAAAAACTGCTTCTGTGATGCGATACAATATTTTTCTGCCTTTCCTGCCCCTCGTTTTTCTTGCTGCTTGTGGCAGCCCGGGAGAGGATATGAAGCAAGCCGACCGCAACCTATCGGAGGATGCGGATACCATTTCCCCCGCCGCTGACGAAGCGAAAGGGGCGGATAATACACCGGGTTACCGTACGGTACAGATAAGCACTGATTACGAGAAGATGATTCCGCTGCCGGAAGAAGTGATCAAAGCGCAGCAGCGCTATCCGGTCTACCTTCCGGGCTATACGTCCGTGGATTTGTCTCCCGGGCGGTATTCTTACCGCTATTTACTGCCGCGAAAGGAAGAGGCAATTGCGGATTTGGAAGGGGTGGAACAACAACCCCCCTTGTTCGAAGCGTCTTGCTTAGTGGGAAGCGAACCGCTTGCCTGCTCGAATCGAAAGCTCAACGCTTACCTTGCGGAAGAAGCTGCTACAGGCGAAGAAGGCCATCTTACTTACGCCTACTTGACACTGGATGAGCAGGGGACGCTGGAGCGGATCGATAAAATAGAACTGGCGGAGGGGGTTGTTTGTGAAAGCTGCCCCGGGCTCGCCCGCCAGCTACTTCGTAAGATGCCAGATTGGGTGCCGGCTCAACTTAATGGCATAAAGGTGAAGTCACAAGTCGTTTTGCCCATGCACATTACTGCTACCACTGGTTCCGGCGGCTAAAATAGTTAGAAATCCGGTACTGTTCTTCGTCGTATTCTTCAAGGAACTTATCGCTGTCGGAGTACAAATCGCTGCTCAGCAATTCGCTTACTGGCCGCAGCGGCGTAATGTGCTCCATAACTACTTTGAGGACTGCGAGGAAGGGCAGTGCTAAGATTAGCCCGGATATGCCCCATATCATCCCGCCGATGAACAAAAATATAATGGCTGCTAGTGGATTGATGCTGACGCTATTGCCCACCACATTAGGAGTGATAAAATTGCCTTCCAGCGTCTGTACGCTGCTGTACAGCAGCACCACTGCGGCTGGCTGCCAGAGCGTACCGGTTGTGGCTAACGCGTAGATGAAGGGAAAGAAGCCGCCAAGGGTGGTGCCGATGTAGGGGATAATGGCCAGGCAGGCTGCCAAAAAACCCCAAAAAGCAGCGTACCTTATGCCAATCAGCCATAGGCCCAAGCTGTTGAGTACGCCTAGGATGAGAATAACCAATAGCAAACCGTATAAGTATTCCTTTAGAATCTTTCCTACCTGATCGATCATAGTCGCTGCCTCTTCTCGTTGGCTTTTCCGGAACTGCATCAGTGCAAAGTTCTTGAAGGAAGTCCGGTACAGCATCAGAAAAAAGGTGAAGAGTATCGTGAGCAGAATGCTGATGAGCATGTTAGAGCCTGAACTCAGGCTCTGGCCGATGAGCTGAATCGGCGTCTCAATCAGGGTGCTGAAGTTGGAGCGTATGGATTCCTGCAGGTTTTCGGTGTTAAAATTGGCGTACTGCTGTAAAAAGTCCAGTACTTCATTGATCCCTCGCTTGAGCTTGCTGCTGATGGAAGGGATATCCTCAATGACCGTAGTGAACTGATAGGAAAATACCACGATGAGGGCTACGGCCGGCAGCAGGGCGATCAGCATAGACAGGACAATCGCCACCGGGCGGTAGCGGATGAAACGCTCAATACGGCTGCATATTGGCAGTAACAGAAAAGAAAAAATGAAAGCGAAGGCAAGCGGTGTCAGAATGCTTTTGCCGATGATAATGATGTATACGCCCAGGGTGAGCACAATCATTAAAGAAGCAAGGCGATGCAGATTGAAAGTGTTGCTTTTCATTTGGCAAGGTGATTGTTGACGTTTAATGGACCTCCTTCCGGGCAGGGTATAATTTCAAGCACCCAAATTTAGACCGTGTTGGGATCTTGGCCTTCTAGTCGAAAACTAGCAATTTCCTGCCTGCCGAAGTGTTCAACACGCAGGCAGGCAGGAAATTGCAGTTTGTAGACCGATTACTAAAGTCCCAGCACGGTCTCAAGGTTTAACTTCCAAATTGTTGTCAATCATCATCGGGTCTCCGTTGCTGAATACACCAACAGTTTTGGAACAAGATCTGTAATAAAGATAAAAATAAAAACAGCTTTTGCCATCTTATTTTTACAGTGAGGATGACAAAAGCTGCATTTGATCGTTTTGGCACAACAGCAAATTAAGTTGTCGCGCTATTTTTTATTTTCACTTTGTCCATAAATTCTACCAGTGCCATGTTAGCGTAAGCCCCGTAGGAAGAAATGACAATTCCTTTTCTTCCATCTTCAGCTTCAACAGCAAATACTATAGACATATCACTGGGGTTGCTCATGCCTTCGAAGCGGTGGTACTCAACGATGCTCATCTGGTCTGGGCGGTACGTTTTGCCATTTTGCAGGTTTTGCATCTTATTGTCTTGCAGCAGCTTAAATTCGTCTGTGAAGCCTCTGCGCCTCAGTCCTTGAGTAGCATGGGCAACGGAAGTATATCGATTGAGTCCCATTATAACTTGTTTGTGATTGGGCAGGGGTTAGCCTGCAAATGGTGAAAGAGGGAAATAACCTGGCAAGTTCGCCAGGCTATTGTCCTTGGCATTTAAGCATGTTTGGAGCCCAAACAAGCACTAAGCCGTGACAGATTCATGTTTTTTAGCCCTCCATGCGTCCAGCATCCAGCTGGCTTTCTCCAATTCGGCGAGGAAGCCGCCTACCATATCTATAGTACCTTCGTCTTCCACTGCATCAGCAGCGCGGATGACATTGCGCATATTTTCGATGATGACCTTATGGTTTTCTAAGATGATGTTTACCATCTCTCGTTCATCCTGCAGAATTTCCGCCTCTTCTACCGCCGCGCGTTTCAGGTAAGCAGACATATTGCTTACGGGGCGCAGGCGCAGCGTGAGGATGCGTTCTGCAATCTCATCGATCTTCTCTCTTGCGTCATCGTACAGTTCTTCGAACTGCTCGTGCAGGTCAAAGAAGTTTTCTCCATCCACATTCCAGTGGAAATTGCGGAGGTTCTGGTAGTAGACGTGGTAGTTAGAGAGCAGATCATTTAGTTGATCTACTGTTTTGGATACATCTTTGCGATCTAATCCTAAGTAGTTCATATTCAGTTGTTTCCTTTTAAAGTTCGCCTTTTGAACGGGAATGCAGCGGCAGATGTTCGAAACAACTTACTGCGGCAACTGCGGCGGTTGTCTTTTACATTACAGGGAGGGGGGGAAGGGCCTCCGGTGGCGATCGGAGCAGCGAACTGACTATGATGCCTCGGCGCTGCAAATGGCAGGGCAGTGTATGGCAAACCAGGTCGTAATGCGTATAACCCTTAGGATTTGTTAAAGGGCCAGCGGCTGAGCAAGCGGTTGAGCGGGCCCATCCACCAGGCTGGCGTGGGGGTATCAGCTGAGGGTGGCTCCGAGTCCTGCGAATGGCCAGAGGTTGGGGGCTCGTTTTGCCCGTATAGCTGTTCAAACATTTGTCGCACATTCTGCTCTACCATCCCCCGGAAGGGGATGCGCGCCATCAGGCCGTAGAGCGCTGCATTGCCTTTAGCCTTTGCGCGGGGATTATCTTTGGCAAAAGCCACCGCCGCCTTGATGTCTTCCAGGTACTCCGGTATGACAGGCAGGTTTTGCTGCATGACCGTAATGTGAATGCAATTGGGGCGCTGCTGCCGGTCTACGTACCACCCGCGCTCTTGCAGATAGTCACCGATAACGAATATGTCGGGCTTGTTATTTACTGTAGCGAATGCCATGATGTTCATGCAGGGCTGGCCGATGATTTGCAATTCGGGGATGGCTTCCAGGCCCTTGCGAACTTGCCGTACGCCCTCCATGATGGCTTTGGTTATGCGCCGGTACCCCGATTGGCCCAGGCCATTCATGGCAGCCCAGGCGGCGGCTATCGGGCCACCGGATCGGGAGCCCAGCAGGGTAGGGGAAGCGTATATGCCTCCCGGCCAGTCTGTAGTGATGAAGAACTGATGCCGGAGGTATTCCATGCTGCGGTAGAGCAAGACCGAGCTGCCTTTGGCGCCATAAGCAAACTTATGGGTGTCGGCGGTCATGGAAGTCACCCCGGGCAAGCGGAAGTCCCAGGCGGGCAGCTGCTCCGGGTACAACTCCTCTACCCAAGGAAGCATGAAGCCGCCGATGCAGCCGTCGACGTGCAGCGGCACTCGGCGCTGCTGCGCCAGCTCGGAGGCTTCGGGCACGGGGTCCATCACGCCCTGCGGGTAAGAGGGCGCCGAAACGGCCATCATGATGGTGTTGGGGCCGATGCGCTTTTCCATTTCCGAAATGATGGCGCGGCAGTTCTCGTCCACCGGCGTTTTAATGACCTTCACCCCCAGGATATGGGCGGCTTTCTCAAAAGCAGGGTGTATGGTTTGCGGCAGTACACAGGTTGCGCCCGATTCGACGCGGCGGTTCTTGCGCGCCCACTCGCGGTAGGTGTACATTGCCAGAAAGATGCTCTCGGTGCCCCCGGAGCTCATAGTGCCTACCGCTCCATCTCCGCCATTGAGCAGGGATGCGGTCATTTGCACCACCTCGCGCTCCATGCGTTGCAGGCTTTCGAAGGCGAAAGGGTTGATATAGCTTTCGGAGAAAAAGAGGTTTGAAGCTTGCTTGAGCAGCTGATCGTGCTCCTCGCCCAAGTGGTACACCATACTCCAAGTGCGGCCTTCTCGCCAACGGGCATCGCCGGATTTGAAGCTTTTCATTTGTTGCAGCAGCTCTTCGAGTGGCTGCCCTTCTTTTGGAATGTGCAGGTTAGCCTTTGTCATTCCCCTAAGATAGGGTAGGCAAAGCGTTTATAAAAACGGATGCCAAAAGTAGGACAAGCGCTTGGGGCAGGCAAGCGGGCAAAGCCGGTGGTTTTGCTTTGGATGCCGGCGAAAAGCATCAGAAAAATTGACACTGTTTTGAAGGACGTGACCTGTCGAGCAGGGCACGCCCTTCGGGCCGTTACAGGCTGAGTTTGTTCTGAAGCTCCTCCGGTACGCCATCCTTATGGAGCAGGAAGGACAGGGTTTTATAGCGGACGTAGTTTTTACTGACGTAGAGGTAGCCCTCGTAGTCGTTGCCTTCGCCCCAGGAGTTTTTCACTAGGTACCACTCCTTGCCATTCTGATCCTTTGAAATGCCTACGATGTGCATGCCGTGATCGTCGGTGGTGGTATAGTTGTCGTAGGAAGCCTGTCTCAGTTCCGGCGTGATGGGCTTCTCGCTGCGCGGGCCAGCGAACATGCTCTCGCGCTCCGCAGCGCTCATCGCGTAGTAATCTTTTTCTGGGACATAGGCTACGCCATTTTTCCAGGAGAAGTACTTCTCGCTGACATCCGTTGCCCAAGAGATAGAATAGCCTTCCTTAAGGGCGTGATCGATGATGGTGATCATGTCGTCCATCTGCACATTATACGATTTGCCCCAGGCCCAGTTGTCCGGCACCAGGATGCGGCATTCCTCATACATGGGGTGATGGGTCCAGCTCGTGATCTGAATGTAGTCGTCTGCTTCCAGGCCTACCACCTCTTCGGCGAAGGAGGCCGGAGTGTAAGTTTTGCCTTTGTACTCGAAGGAGGCCGGCACTTCGCCCAGGTACACATCTAGCACTTTGCTGTAGGCTTCTTTCCATACCGGAGACAGGCGCTTGTTCTTGTTCTCAATCACGGCATCCAGCATGCCTTTGAGCATGGCTTCCATTTCGCCGTGGCGGTTGTAGTCCCAGCCGTAGTTCAGGCCCTCGTAGGCGCTGTTGGGTACGGCCCCGTACTTCTCGTACATATCTATTACGTCTGGCAGCGCGCCGCCCTGCCCAAAGTTCAGATTGCCGTGCAGGCGGACGTAGCGGTCTGCTTTGTCTTCGTATACTCTGCGCACCGTGTACATTTCCGCCAAATCCACTGGCTCTTTGCCGCTGCGGATCATTTCAGACTCCAGGAAGGAGTTAGAGCTATAGCTCCAGCAGGTGCCGGAGGCGCCCTGGTTTTCGACCGGCAGGCACTCCAGGTTGACGACCGGCGTCCACTGAAAGCCTTCTTTCGCGTTTTCGCTTTGGTTGTCTTTTACTTTGTTGATGAGGTCTACCTGTGCAGTTGCGGGCATCGCTGCGATGGCCAGCAGCAGCAGGAGGAGTAAGTTTTTCCATCTCATATTCGTTGATATTTGTTTTCTGACGGGTAAAAATAGGAAAACTGAAGGGAAAGCCATGTTTAAGAATCCTTTTTGCGGCGGTCGATTTCGTCCCGTATTTCCGCCGCGCGCTCGTAGTTCTCTTCGTTGAGCACTTCTTCCAGCAAGCCTTCCAGTTCCTTGACGGAATAGGAGGAAAGCGAGGCTTTTTGTTCTTTGGCGGCTGGCTCTTTTTCTGGTTCTCCCTGTTCTTCCTCCGACTCCTCCAGCACTACGCCGGCAGCATCGAGGATGAATTCGTAGGTATAAATCGGGCAATTGAAGCGTACGGCCATTGCCAGGGCATCAGAGGTGCGGGAGTCGATCTCGATGATTTCCCCCTCCTTGATGCAAATGAGGCGGGCGTAGAAGATGCCATCCAAAAGATTGTTGATAACTACTTCCTTGAGCTCGATATTGAAGGTCTCCAGCGTGTTTTTGAACAGGTCATGCGTCAGCGGCCGGTTGGGGGTCATGCGCTCCATGGCCACGGCAATGGCTTGAGCTTCAAAGCTTCCAATGACGATGGGCAAACGGCGGGCACCATTGCGCTCCCCCAGGACGACGGCGTAATTGTGAGATTGAGTAACGCTATGGGACAACGCAACGATATCGAGTTCTATCTTTTTCATGGATCTTCGTCAAGCCTTTGATGATTCTATTACTACCATAAGCTAACAATTGCAGGCAAGTGGAGTTTATACCGTAGCCGGATTGCTTGGCTACATCCGTAGCCAAGCCGAGGGCTCGGTGCCACACTGTTGCGCAGTGGTTCTTGTTCCTGATGGCTATCAGTACCATTTGTGCTTCAGTATGCCTGGCTGCTAACCGAGGGAGCGCAAAGGTAAAAAATACTCTACTTACTCCCGTTCTGAGGGCTGCGGAATTATTCGGATTTCGCCTTTTCCCATAATGCGTCCATTTCGGGCAGGCTCATTTCGGACAAGGCTTTGGTGGCGTGGGCCTCGATGTACTCGAACCGCCGCTTGAATTTCTGGTTGATGCGCTCCAGGGCTGTTTCCGGGTCAATGCCTTCGAAGCGGGCGTAGTTGATGAGGGAGAACAGCACGTCTCCAAATTCTTCCTCTCGTTTGTCTGCCGGCATCTCTTCCTGCAGGGCCTCGCGGAATTCCGCCAGCTCTTCTTCTACCTTTGCCCAAACCTGTTCTTTGTTTTCCCATTCAAAGCCTACTTGTTTGGTCTTTTCCTGCATGCGGTAGGCCTTGACCATAGCCGGCAGGGAGCGGGGTACGCCAGACAGCACCGACTTCTTGCCTTCTTTGAGCTTGAGTTGCTCCCAGTTCTTTTTGACAGCCTCCTCATCCTCTGCCTCTACATCCCCGTAGATGTGCGGGTGGCGCTTTACCAGCTTGTCGCAAACCGCCTGCAGCGCATCCGCAACATCGAAGGCCTTTTTTTCTTCGGCAATTTTGGAGTAGAAAACCATGTGGAGCATCAGGTCGCCGATCTCCTCCTTGATTTCGTCCAAGTTGTCCTCAAGGATGGCATCGGCCAGTTCGTAGGTTTCCTCGATAGTGAGATTGCGCAGGCTCTGCAGGGTCTGTTTGCGGTCCCAGGGGCATTGCTCCCGCAGCTCGTCCATTATAGTCAGCAATCGGGCGAAAGCATCGAGTTTATGTTGCATGGTGGCGTTTTTTTGTAATTTCGCTGCCGCAAAGGTACGGCTCGAAGATAAAACATGAACTGAGCCGCCGGCTGTCTTGTTGAAAAAACGAAAAATTTTAAGACAATACCACCGGAAAGCTTTCCACGGTAAGCGCCCGGTTCTGAAATACAAGAATTACACCATGGAATATTTATATGTGCTCGGCATCATCTTTGCCGTCTTCGGTATCAGCTTCGCGCTGATCAACATTCGCCAGCTCGTAACTGGCAAGGAATTTCGGGGCACCTGTGCGACCAATAACCCGATGCTCAAAAAAGAGGTTGGAGAATGCTCGGTCTGCGGCAAGAGCCCGGACGAGGCGTGCAAAATGCCGGAGCCTGGCAAGGGTGGGCTGCGCGGTGCCAACGCCTAAGGGGTCGCGCAATAACAAGTTACCTAGAATAGGCGAAGTTATTTTGTGC
>CAYNIT010000141.1:0-11506 GCA_964397205.1 uncultured Phaeodactylibacter sp.
CCCCTGACCCCTTCCTTACCATGGAAGTGCTCTACCCCTGAGCTACATTGGCTTGTACTCGGTTTATGCGAGGCCTGCACTCCCGCGGTGCTGCCTTCGAACACCGTCCTGATAATGGCAGATGCCCTTTGCCGTGAAAGGCATATCTTACATGCTCGCTTCGATCGATCTTCCGCGATCGGTTTGATAACGATGCGGGCGACGAGACTCGAATGCCGACGAGGTTCCGCCTGTCGGCATCCCGACAAGCCGAATGGCTTCGTCGGGGCCCGCGACCCTCAGCTTCCGCTTGATTATAATTTGAGCGGGCGACGAGATTCGAACCCGCGACCCTCAGCTTGGAAGGCTGATGCTCTACCAACTGAGCTACGCCCGCTTATTATTACCAAAAATATATGTCAAATGCTCCGCAAGCAGGCAAAGAGCCCCGAATGCTGACGAAGCTGCACTTGTTTGTTCGATAGCCACCGCCTCGGGCGTTGCAGAACAGCAAATTGGTATAGTGCCGGATACTGCTAAGTAGTACGAGCAAGTATGGCATCACTGCTCTGAAACTTTCCTTTGTTTCAAACTACAAAACCGCCCAGGCTGTATAGCCTAAGCGGGTTAAACAGTGGGGGTGATAGGATTCGAACCTATTCAGACAGAGTCACCAGATTTACAGTCTGGCCCGGCTCTCCCACTCCGGCGCACCCCCATTCCAACCAATTTATATACTCTAACCAGGTGAGCACTATTTTGGTTCCCCGATCGCTATCGGGACCGACCCGCTGCGTTTCCCGCTTTTGAGCCAGCAGAGGGATTCGAACCCCCGACCCGCTGATTACAAATCAGCTGCTCTGGCCAACTGAGCTATGCTGGCGTTGCTACTAAGCGGAGTTTTCAAAAAACTTGTAGCTCAACTTTCAGCGGCGTTTGCATCAATACTGGTATCAGCTTCGGCACCACCCTCTGAAAAATGCCCCGCAAATATAAGGCTATCCAGCAAACATACAAGTAGCGGGTGCGGAATTCAGGCTGTACAAGCGCACGTTCTGAGATCATTTTCTCAAAGCGATTGCAAAGATACAACTTTTCAACTGAACGCACAAACCCGTTGCTTCTTTTTAAAGGTTTTTTACGCCAGGGAGCCAAAAACCAATCCCCTCCCCGGCGGGATGCCGAGGAAGGGATAGCGGTATTTTCACAATACCCTACGAAGGTGTTGGTCAGGCATTCTCTTTCAGGCGGTCTTTGTACTTCAGGAGTTGCCGCCGCATAACTGAGACGGTGGCATCAACTGCCGATTCAAAAGTTTTGGCTGATTCTTTGGCAATCAGTACGTCTCCGGGAACGCTGAGGCGCAACTCCACTATCTTATCTTTGATCTGGCCAGAGTTTTCCAGTTTCAAGCTTACACGTGCCTCGACGATGCGGTCGAAGTATTTCTCCAATTTCTGGATTTTCTCCTCTGTAAAATCGATCAGTTTTTGGTCCGCTTTAAAGGCTACGGATTCTGTTAGGACTTTCATAATCTTTCCTTTTTATGATAAAAAATTGGAGTGCCGGGCTTTTCAGGAAGGAAGTTCCTCTTCGCCGGCACTGGGATGTGCCTGTTGGTAAACTTGCCGAAGCCGCTCTATAGAATTATGAGTATACACCTGAGTAGAAGCCAGGCTAGAGTGGCCCAGAAGCGTCTTGATAGCATTCAGTTCCGCCCCGTTCTCTGACAGATGCGTTGCAAAAGAATGGCGCAGGGCGTGTGGCCCCCGTGCTTCGCCGCTGCTAACGATGGAAAGGTACTTCTTGACGATATTGTACACCAGCTTTGGATACATTGGCCTGCCTTTGACTGTCAGGAAGACCGGGCCATCTGAACGGCCAAACTGGGCTTCACGCAGCCGGCAAAAAGCTTCAAGCTGGCCAGCAAGATTTTGACTGATGGGCAGCAAGCGTTCTCTCTTGCCTTTTCCGTGCACCAGCAGCCGCTTTTGCCGCAGATCGACATCCTCTACCCGGAGCTGCAGCAGCTCAGCGCGCCGCATGCCTGTGGCGTAGAGCAATTCCAGTATCATCCGGTCGCGTTGCCCCTCGTAGTCTTCGCCAAATGCAGCCGTCGAGAACAGTTGGTCGAGCGCATCGGCTCTTACGGCCTTTGGCAAGCGCTTAGGAAGCTTAGGTGCGACGACCTGCGCGCTTGGGTCTTTTTCAATATAACCCCGCTTGCGCAGGAAGCGAAAGTAGGCTTTCAGCGTGGACAGCTTGCGGTTCACCGTCCTGGCCTGCCGGCCCTGCTGAATAAGGTACACCAAAAATGAGCGAAGGTGGTGGTGGCGCACTGCAGCGGCGGACGGCAAGGCGTGTTCTTCCTCCACATAAGCAAGAAATTGCTCTAGGTCCTTGCGATAAGCCGTAATCGTGCTGGCAGAAAACCGCTTCTCGTGCTGAAGATACTGTAGAAAAGACGCTTGCTTCATGCTGTGGGAATCATTAGGCGTTTAAGTTATGCAGAATAGGGTACTTTGTCAAATTATTTTGTTTATTACCCTTTCCGAAATACCGTAAGGCATGGCTAAAGAAAAGAAAGAGAAGCACTTCATTCAACAGCCGGTCTATCCCGGCGGCCCGCAGGCATTGAAAAAATTCATCGCGAAGAACCTCCGCTATCCTAAGGAAGCCCTGAAGGCTCAGGTAGAGGGGACCGTTGCACTAAGGTACATCGTCGACCACAAAGGCGCGGTGAGCGATGTAAAGGTAATTGCGGGCCTGGGCAGCGGCTGTGATGAAGAAGCGGTACGCTTGGTTAAATCGCTGAAATTCCGGGTGCCCCGGCAGAAGCGGCCGGGTAAAATCCAGTTCCACAAAGATATTAAAATCCATTTTCGACTGCCGAAAACATCCAAACAGCCTGCACAGTACGAGTACAAGCTGGCAGCTGCCGCTTCAGAGCCGGCGCCTGATGAGCCAAAGCAAACGGGCGGCGGCAGTTATACTTATACCATTTCATTTTGAGGCTTCAACTGCCGCAGGTACAGCTGTATGGTCTGCTCCAGGCCGAAGTACAACGCATCCGATATGAGGGCATGCCCGATGGAAACCTCCATAATGCCTTCCACTTGTTCTTGATAGTAGCGGAGGTTTTCAAGGTTTAAGTCATGCCCGGCATTAATGCCCAATCCCAGCTGACGGGCAGTTTTCGATGCTTCTATATGCGGAGCTACCGCTGCTTTTGGATCGTTGGGAAATTGCCGGGCGTAGTCTCCGGTGTACAGCTCTATCCGGTCAGCGCCCACGGCTTTAGCCCCCTCCACAAAACGCGGTACTGGATCTACGAATATGGAAACCCGTACGCCCAGTTCATGCAGCCGTTGGGTGATTTCCCTGAGGAAGTTTTCGTGCTCCAGCGTGTCCCAGCCCTGATCGGATGTCAGCACCTCCGGGCTGTCCGGCACAAGCGTAGCCTGAGTAGGGGGGTTGTCGGCGATCAATTGCATGAATTTCCCGCTGGGATTGCCTTCTATGTTGAACTCGGTGGTATTGACCGCCCGTAATCTGGGTATGTCAGCGTAGCGGATGTGGCGCTCGTCGGGCCTTGGATGTACCGTAATGCCCTCGGCTCCGAAGGCTTCGCAATCTTGTGCCACTTTAATAAGGTCAGGCAAGTTGCCCTCCCGGGCGTTGCGGATAAGGGCTACTTTGTTGATGTTGACACTTAAACGAGTCGGCATGGTATAAGCTGGATTTGTTTTAATCGGTAGAACAAGCAAAGCCCTGCGGAGTTGCATGGCAATGCGCTTTGGCCCGGGGTTGGGATATTTGGTTTTTGCCTTACCTTGGCCCAACCAATTCTAGGATCGGGCGTTTGGACAAACGCACAAATAATCGAGATGGATATTTTACCAACCAATGATCGAGAAGGCTTTTCTCCCTTCGGCAGCTTACTGCTCCTGCTGCTGCTATTGCTGCTAGGCAGCGCTATTGGTAACGGCCTAGGGGCTTTGGTGGGGATGTTCATGGATTTGGCCCCCCTACAAGTCATGGAAAGCTTCGACCAGCATAGCCCGTTGCGCGAACGGCAGTTTGTGCGTTGGATGGTGTTTTTCAACCAGCTGTTCACCTTCACCGTGCCGGCTTTGGTACTGGGGTTTATCTTGCAGAAGCGGGGCTGGCTGCGGTTTTTCCGATTGCATACTGCCCCTAGGGCTGGCATTTTTCTGGCAGGAGTGCTTTTTCTGTTTGGCCTTTTCGTACTGTCGCTGGCAGCTTACTGGCTCAATCAGCAATTACCGCTGCCAGATTGGGCGGGCGGTATGGAGCAAGATGCCGCCCGTCTTACCCAGGGGCTTCTGGTTATGAATGGTTTCGGAGAGTTTTTACTGACCTTGCTGACGGTAGCCATCCTCCCGGCGGTTGGGGAGGAGCTGGTCTTCCGGGGCGTATTGCAACGGCAAATCCAGCTGAGCACCGGCAGCCCTTTGCTGGCCATCTGGCTTGCTGCCTTGCTGTTCAGCTTGGTCCATTTTCAGTTTGCCGGTTTTCTGCCGAGGCTGCTGCTGGGGGCGGGGCTGGGGTACCTTTTTTACTGGACCAACAGCCTTTGGGTACCGATAGTCGCCCACTTTTTCAACAATGGTTTCCAGATCGTCGGGCAGTACATCCGCCGGAGCGCTATGTCAGAATCCAGCGGTATGGAGGTCAATTGGGGGGCGACAGCAGTAGCCGCTTTATTGGTTGCCGGTTTGAGTTATTATCTTTATCGATATTTTAAACATTACGTAAAGCCACGGGAGGAACCGGATGCTTCCCAGCCCTAACCTGACCGCAGCATGAACGGCCTACTTCAACGCGCCGCTACCGGCATTCTTTTTGTTCTCATCATCACCGCAGGGATTTACTGGGGGCCCATTGCGTTTGTGCTGCTGTTTGCTGCTGTAGACTGGTTGTGCCTGCGGGAGTTCATCGGCTTGGTGCTGTCCCGCCAACACCGCCGGGACATCGTCCGCCGGGTACTGGGCATTGGTTTGGGCATGGTCCCTTTTCTGTTGTCTACCATCCTGCAATTGGAATTGGTGCAAAACCGCGGCTCTTTCATCGCTATTTCGGCTCTGCTGTTTTTTCCCTTCGTTTTCATGTCCTTCATCTACGAGCTGTATACGAAGTCGGATCGCCCTTTTTCCAATGTTGCCTTCATTATGCTGGCGATGGTCTACATCGGCGTTCCCTTCAGCTTGCTGACTTTCGTGGCTATCGATCGGGGCGAATACTACCCCAATCTGGTCTTTGCGCTGCTGGCTATGAACTGGATCAACGATACCGGTGCCTACCTGGTCGGTTCCCGCTTTGGGAAGACGCCGCTTTTTCCGAGCATATCGCCTAAGAAGACCTGGGAAGGTTCTCTGGGCGGCATGGCGGCGACGCTTCTGTTGAGCTTGATCATTTGCAATGTATTCGGGGAGCTGCGGACTATTGACTGGATTGTGCTTTCGGCCATTGTGGTGGTGTTCGGCTCGCTGGGCGACCTGGTGGAATCCATGCTTAAAAGGAGCGTGAAAGTGAAGGATTCGGGGCACTTGCTTCCCGGGCACGGCGGTATGCTGGACCGCTTTGATGCCTTTATTTTCCTGCTTCCCTTCGCTGCAGCTTACCTGCTGTGGATTCGCTGAGCGAAATTGGCCCGGAGGGATTCCTTATCAAACATTTTACACCCCCTTGGCTTTCATTATAAATACAGGGCGTAACTTTACGCCAACCAATTGATCGATTCCTATGGCACTTATTCACCGGGAAGGGCAGCGGCTGCTTATTGGCTTAGCCGCCGTTTTACTGCTCCTCAACCTGATTGTTTATTTCCTGCTGCCTACATACCTTTGGTTGTCGGCGCTTGCAGCGCTGGTACTCTATCTGCTGGTACTGCAATTTTTCCGCAACCCCGCCCGCGTGCTGGCTACTGCCGACGAGCGCCTGGTCTACGCCCCTGCTGACGGGAAGGTGGTGGTAATAGAGGAAGCCGAGGAGCCAGAGTATTTCCGGGACAAACGCCTGCAGATATCCATCTTCATGTCGCCGCTCAATGTGCACGTCAACCGCAACCCGCTGAGCGGGGAAGTCCGCTATGTGCAGCATCATCCCGGGCGGTACCTGGCAGCCTGGCATCCCAAATCTTCTACTGAAAACGAGCGCACTACCGTAGTCATCCGCAACGACGTTGCTGAGATATTGCTGCGGCAAATCGCCGGCGCCGTAGCCAAACGTATACGCAACTACCTCAAAGTCGGACAGAAGGTAGTGCAGGGCAGTGAAATGGGCTTCATCAAATTTGGCTCCCGGGTCGACCTCTTCCTGCCCCTAGATGCGAGGGTGAAGGTATCCGTCGGTGATCGGGTAAAGGGCAATCAGACGGTGATCGCAGAGGTTTAGAACCGGGCCGTTATCCCTGCCACAGCGTTGATGCCGAAGATAGGATACCGAAACCAGCGCTCCCGCCGGTTATTTGCCAGGTTGTTGATCTGTAGGAAGCCGCCGATATTGTCACTGAAAAAGAAGTCTGCTCCTACGCTGATGTCAAACAGCGCGTTCAAATTGTCTGCCTCCCCCTCTGCGTTGATGTAGGGCACGCCGTTTTCGAGGAAGAAGTCCGCTTTAAGGGTCAGCTTATTTTCCATAGTGGTGTAGCGCCCGCCTACATTTACCGAAAGCGCTGGCAGGTGCCAGGCTTTCTCTTCGTTGTTCAGCGAGAAGAAACTCTGGCTGAAAGTGCCGACTAAATCCAGCCCTTCCATCAAGGGGGCTGAAAAAGACCCTTTTATGGTAATGATGTCGCCATCGTCATAAACCGGCGTGAAACGCGGAATGGAGTCAAAGGGCTCTAGCAGGCGATAGGTCACCAGGTCTTCAATGGTTTTGTACTCTGCTTGCAGATCGTAGTCCACGCCTTGTATGTTGCCCCGCACGCCACCGTAGTAGTTGTAGAACAAGCTGTTGGCGATGCGTACCGGAGATGTTAGAAACGGGTTGTAATCGGTCATGTTGCGGTAGTTGTTCTTCTGCAGCGTACCGCTCGCGCCGGCGTAGGCATTGACGACCGACTCGGCGATGACCGCCGTGAGTTCGAGGTCGGGGAAAAAAGTATAATCATCATCGTTGGAAGCCAGGTTCAGGCCCAGTTTCACCCGGAAGCGATCAGCATGGTAGGTGAAATTGGGACGCAGGAAGAAGTTATTCAGGCTCTGGTCTCCGTCTAAATCTTCGTAACCCGTAAAGTCGGTTTGCAATTCAATGGACAAGGGATGGCGCTCATCGAACCAGAGCGTACCGCCCAGCCGCAAGTCGAAGCCATTCTCCCTGGAGGCAGACTCAGAGTCATTCATAATGTAGGTATCAAAGCCAGCGTAGTAGTTGAAATCCGCCTCGGTCTTGGCAACGTTGAAGATACTGGCGCCGGCATCGAAAATGGAAAAGCGCTGCCGCACCTCTTCTTTGTTGAAGGAAATGGTTTCGTCCGCTGCTTCAGCTACCTCATTGTAGCCGTAGTAATGCACCACATCAGAAGTATACTTCAGCCGGCCATTGACCGCAAAGCCCTGATCGAGGAAGGTATAGGTGCCGTTCACCCCGCCGTCGGTATAGCTGAAGCGCTGGTTTTCCACCTGCTGGCTGTTGTTGGCCGAATGGTGGTTGACGAAGAGGTCGATGTTAAGATTGGAGCCGTTGTTGATGTTGTAAAAGCCTTCGCCCAGGAAAGCCGCCGGGAAGCCACCTCCCAGCCGGGCGTAGCCATTGTAGCCATCCGCCTGTTTCTTGCGCCGTATGGCCAGCGGTCGGATTTTGGGCGGCAGGTATTCCACCGGCAAGGTTCGGGTAAATATGTCGTAATCCAGGCTGCGGGTGGCGGTATCAAGGGGCGGCAGCTCGGGATCCACCCGGTAGCGTTCTGCATCGCCGAGGCGGGCATCAAAACTCTTGATGATGTCCACTTCCTCAGCGGGCAGGTCGGGGTCTTGCGCCAGGGCAGACAGGCCGAGGCAACAGAATAGGGCAATGAGGCTGATGTATTTCATGTTGGTAGTGCTTTGCATTTTTGGACTGTACTTCATTTCAGAATGGCGGAACAAAGGGCTTATTGGTTGCCCTCGTCCATTTCCAGCGTTCCGCTGTCCTCGGGCTCGGTGCTCAGCCGGCTGGAGCGGTTGATCAGCCGGTTGATGGTTTCGAGCTTTTGCCGGGCTTCGTTGACCAGTTGCTGATCCCCCTTGTAGTTTTCCAACAGCGCTTCCAGAGCCGCACGGGCGTTATACAGATCGCCCTTTTCTTGTAGTATATCCGAGAGCAGAATGACGCTCTTAGCCACCCAGTAGGGGTACCCGGAGCTTTCCTTGTTGGCGTTGATACAAACCTGCTGGGCTTTCTCCAAATCTCGGCGCAGGTAAAAGATGTAGGCTTTCAGGTAGCGGGCTTCCGCTGTCTGCTCGTTATCGCTCAGGCGGATGACTTCGTTGAACGCGCTTAGGGCGTTGTCGTAATCCTGCCGGTCGAAGGCCATTTTCCCGAGGTAGAAATTGGCGGTAGCCACTTGCAGCTGAGAAGCGTTTGGGTTATTGGCGACCTTGCGCGCCAGGTTGTAAACCGCGTCCGTATTATTGATCCGATAGGCAGCACGCAATGCGCCCAGCTGGGCATCGAAGCGCATATCCGGGCTGGCGGCTGCTTCCTCCAGGTCGGTGTACAAATCATAGGCCAGGCTGAAGTCCTCCTCATGGTTGTAAGCAATGATGGCGGCTTTTTCCAGCGACTTCATATAGTAGTTGCTGGGCCCTTTTTCCACTACCGCCAGGTAATCGTCCAGAGCGTCGCTGTACTGCCGCAGCACGCTGTAGGATTCTCCTCGGTGGTAAGTAGCCGGCAAAGTGTACAAGCCGCGCGGGAATTTGCGCAGGTAGTCGGTATAGGCATCCACGGCCCGTTCGTAGTTGGCATTTTCGAACTGCGATTCTGCTGCCCGGAAGTTGATGGAGTCGCGCACTTCGTTCTCCACATTGCCCTGCACTGTTTCCAGAAAGGCGAAGTAGTCGTCGGCGCGGCCGAGGTCATCTACGTAGATTTCCTCCAGCGCCGCGAGCGCCAGGTTGGACTCGTTGGCATCCGGGTTGCTGGCGAAGACCTGCTTATAGTAGTTGATAGCGCCGTCGACATCTCCTTGATTGTAGCTGATGAGCCCCAGGCGGATCAATGCTTTACTGGTCAGCTCTGAGGTATTGCGGTAGCGGCGCAGCAGGGCTTTCAGGGGCTCTGCCGCTTTGCTGAGCTGGCCAATTTCCTGATAGGTGGCGCCCAGCTGCAGCAGGGCATCGTCGGCGTATTCTGACTGTGGATAATTTTTTTCGATGCGTTCCAGGGCCAGGATTTTGTTGCTCGTCCGCCCCAGCAAGCCTTCAATAATGGCTTTTTGGTAAAGGGCATACACAAAGCCGGTGTACTGATTGTCGATGGCCTGGTCGTAGTACTGCACTGCCCGGCGGTACTGATTGCGCTTGAACAGGCAGTCGCCCGCCCGCAGGGTAGCGTCTCCCAGCACCTGCTGCTTGAGCTTTTCGTTGCGGATAAAAGTGCGGTTGCGCTTGATGCCGCTGACGCTTTCCTCGAAAAAGCCTAGAGCGGCGCTGTAGTTTTCCTGTTTGAGGTAGTTGTAGCCTTGCAAGTAATTGCCGGTAAAGATGGAGGACTCATCCGGCAGGTTGCTCAGGGTTTTTGCCAGGGTAAGAAATTGGTTAACCAAGCGGATGCTGGCGTTGTAGGCTCCTTCCCGGTAGGCGATATCGCCTAGCCAATAAATGGCCATGGCGCGGGTGCGGGCATCGATGGAGACGTCCAGCGATTTCTCAAAATACTGCTTGGCGGCATCTTTCTCGCCGTTTTGCAGCAGCTGCAGCCCCCGGTAGCAGGCCACTTTCTGATAAGTCTCCTTCAGCTGGGGCGTTTTGTTGCGCAGCCCCTCGATAATATCGAGCGCTTGCTGATAGTCTCGGTAGTTGAGGAAAATTTCGCTCATCAGCTCTTGCGCTTCGATGTAGTAGCGGGACTGGGGCGGCAGTTCTTTGAGCGCATTGATGGCGCCGCGGGGGTCTTTGAGTTCGTAGGAAAGCTTGGCGTAATTCCAGAGCGCTTCCTCCTGAATCGTTTGGTCGTAGGGCATGCGCTTAGCGTTGCCGAAGGCGGTGCGGGCAGAACGGCGCTGATTGAGGCGCAGGTAGGCATCGCCGAGTATGAACATGGCGTTCTGGCCGATTTCGGAGTCCACCGTTACGAGATCCTTCAAATACTTGATGGCCCGGTCATACTCGCCCACTTTATAATAGGTGTAGCCAATCTGGTACAATTCCTCCTCCCGCAGGCGGTCGCTGCGCTCTGCGTAGGACTCCAGGTAGGGCAAAGCTTTCTGAAACTTGTTCCTCTCAAAGTAGGACTGTCCGATCAGCTGCCTCACTTCCTGCTCTTTGCGCAATCCGCCTTTCTTCACCCGCGGCTCCGCGTAGGCGATCAGCTCATCGAAGCGGCGCTCGGCAAAGTAAATCTGTGCCAGATAGTAAGGCACATGAGGGCGGTACTTGCTGGAGCGCTCTACGATACGGAACTGCGAGATGGCGGCATCGTAGCTGCCTTCGAAGAAATAACAGAGCCCCAGGTAGTAATTGGTAGGAAAGTAGTATTCGCTTTCCAGGTCCTTGATGTCCCGGAAGTTGGCTTTGGCTTGGGTAAACTTCTTTTTGACGAATTGCGAGTAGCCCAATTTAAATTTAACCTCTGCCTTGCGATCCCGGCCGAGGCCATTGGTTGGTATCTGCTCGAAGTACTCCGCTGCCCGCTTGTACTCCCGTGCATTGAAGTAGTAATTGGCCACTTCGATCAGAGCCTGATTGGCAATGGGGTTGGGAGCGTGCCTGCGTACGAATTCCCGGATGAGCTTCTCGCCTTCTGGGTCTTCGCTGCGTACGGCGCAGCGCGCCAAGTTGAGTTCGGCTTTGGTGCGCAGCAGTTCTGCTTCGGGTTCATTGACAGGGCGGAGGAGGTGCAAGGCTTGCTCAAATTCGCTGCGGGCTTTTGCGTAAACGCCCTGTTCAAACAGCGCCAGCCCCTTTTTGAAAGAAGCTTGAGCTTCGGTATAAACGGTGGTCTGTTGCGCCGAAGCCGGCAGGAAGGGTATCAGGGCAGCGAACAGCAGGGCAATTCTTTTCAGCATTTGGGTGAATTTTTATTTACCGGGGCAAAATATCAAATTTCCTAAAGTTATCCCAGACCGAGGTAGAACGGAAGTAAGGGCGAGAAAATTATACCGGACAGCAACCCTACTCTACCAAAATAAAAGCAGGACTCCTGCGAGAAGAAGCCCAGCTTTCAGCGATGGCATTGCCCATCTTTTGTACCCGTGCCAGCTTGGTATGGCCTGCCCTGACAGCCATACGGTTGGTGCCGGTGTATGCCTTAGGGGTCGCGCAATAACAAGTTACCTAGAATAGGCGAAGTTATTTTGTGC
>CAYNIT010000142.1:0-11473 GCA_964397205.1 uncultured Phaeodactylibacter sp.
TGAGAGCAGCTCAACGCGTACGCGCGTACAAAATTAGGTTGAATAAACTCTAATTTATATTTTTAGCATTTCCTTCTTTGCCAAATTAAATCAGCCTATGCAGCAGTACATTCTTGCCTTAGACCAGGGTACGACGAGTTCGAGAGCCGTACTCTTTGATCAGTCCGGTGCCCTCCTGGCCTCGGATCAGGAAGAATTCACGCAAATCTATCCGCGCCCCGGTTGGGTGGAGCACGACCCTACTGAAATTTGGAATACGCAACTGAAAGTAGCGCAGGGCGTGCTGCGCCGGGCGGGGTTGTCGGCAGCTCGGTTGGCCGGCATCGGCATCACCAATCAACGAGAAACCGCGCTGGTCTGGGACCGCAATACCGGAGAGCCTATCTGCAACGCCATCGTTTGGCAAGACCGCCGTACTGCTGCCATCTGCGACCAACTAAAAGCAGACGGCCACGAGCCTTACATCAGGGAGCAAACCGGGCTGCTTGCCGATGCCTACTTTTCCGGTACTAAAGTAAAATGGATACTGGATCAGGTGAAAGGGGCTCGGGAAAAAGCAGTGGCCGGCGAGCTGTGTTTTGGCACAGTAGACTCCTGGCTCATCTGGAAGCTATCCGGTGGGAAGGCGCACATCACCGATTATACCAATGCTTCTCGCACCATGCTGTATGACATTCAGCGTTTGCAGTGGGACCCGCACCTCCTGGAGATACTAGGCATACCCGACAGCGTGTTGCCGGAGGTGCATTCCTCTAGCGAGGTTTACGCCGAGACGGTGCCCTACCTTTTGGGAGAATCCGTACCCATTGCGGGAATCGCCGGGGATCAGCAGGCCGCCTTGTTCGGGCAGGCCTGTGTACGGCCTGGAATGGGCAAAAATACTTACGGCACCGGTTGCTTTATGCTGATGAACACGGGAGAGGAGCTGGTGCACTCAGAATGCGGCCTGGTCAGTACGATTGCCTGTGGATTGCAAGGGCAGCCGCAGTATGCCCTGGAAGGCAGCGTTTTCATAGCCGGAGCAGCGGTGCAGTGGCTGCGGGATGGCCTGAAGATCATCGATGAGTCGCCGGATTCTGAGTACTACGCCATGAAAGTGCCTCATACCGATGGGGTATACGTAGTTCCTGCATTTGCCGGGCTGGGCGCTCCTTACTGGGACATGTACGCCCGGGGCGCCATCTTCGGGCTGACGCGCGGCACCAACAAAGCCCATATCATTCGCGCCACGCTGGAGTCCCTAGCGTACCAGACCCGGGATGTACTCGATGCCATGGAGCAGGACGCTGGCTTTCCGCTAAGGGCTCTACGGGTAGATGGCGGCGCAAGCGCTAATAATCTGCTGATGCAGTTTCAGGCTGATATTCTGGGCGTACAAGTAGAGCGGCCCGAGATCATTGAGACGACCGCCCTGGGAGCGGCTTACCTGGCCGGTCTGGCTACCGGTTTCTGGCAGGCAGAAGAGCTGGAATCCAAGTGGCAACTCGACCTGGCCTTTGAGCCCGAGATGGAGGAGGCAGAGCGCCGCCGGCTGTACGGAGGCTGGCAAAAAGCGGTGAAACGCAGCATGGGCTGGGAAAAAGAAGGCTGAGAGCAGGCCGAAGTACTGCCGGCAGTTTTCCATTGATAACCAGTAGCTTATTGTCCTATTGTTGTTGGGTTGTGCCCGGGTGTGGAATACAACCTTTACGCTTGATTGGCTGTTTATTGCCTTGTATTGTGCCACCAATTCCGAGCGACTTGTCAAAATACACCACAGCAGAGGAAGCTTTGAAGCAGATGCCGGACTGGCCATTGCTGGATGTGCGCAGCCCGGCTGAGTTTGAGCAGTCCCACATACCGGGTGCCTCCAATCTGCCGCTGTTTTCGGATGAGGAACGGGCGGAAATCGGCACACTGTACAAGCAGGCGGGCCCGCGCGAGGCCTTGCTGAGAGGGCTGGAGCTGGTTGGCCCCAAAATGCGGCAAATGGTAGAAAAAGCAGATGCTCTGGCACCCGGCCGGCGGGTAACCTTACATTGCTGGCGGGGTGGGCAGCGCAGCAGCAGTGTAGGCTGGCTGCTGAGTCAGGGGGGCTTTGAAGTGCAGCTGCTGCGCGGCGGCTACAAAGCTTACCGCCGGCATGTGTTGGAGGGCTTAGACAAGCTGGACAACTTGCCCTTACTTGTAGTTGGCGGCCCTACTGGAGCCGGCAAGACAGAGGTGCTCGATGAGCTGGCGCAGCTGGGCGAGCAGGTGCTGGACCTGGAAAAGCTGGCGCACCATAAAGGCTCTTCCTTCGGCGCGCTGGGAGAGCCGCCGCAACCGAGTGTTGCCCAGTTCGAAAACGATTTATGGAAACGCTTGCAAGAGCTGGACCCGGATCGCCGCATTTGGGTGGAAAATGAAAGCCGCTCCATCGGGCGCGTTTATTTGCCTGAAGGTTTGTGGACGCTGATGGAGCGCGCGCCGCTCTTCGACCTTAAGGTTTCTTTAGAAAATCGCCTGGAACGGCTAGAGCGGGTTTACGCCGGCTTTTCGCAGCCCGCTCTGGCAGCAGCTTTCCAACGCATTGGCAAGCGCTTGGGCGGCCAGCGGCTGAAGTTGGCGCTAGAAGCGCTTGAGCAAGAAAATTACAAAGAGGCGGCCCGTATTGCGCTGTCCTACTACGACAAAGCCTATCGCCACCATACGGAAAAGCACAAAAATTCCCAGTTGCTGATCGATCTGCCTGTGCAAGAAGAAGCGCCCGCCGCCATCGCCCGCGCCCTCGTACATTACGCTAACCGAAATCAATTGTTATGGCATCCTACAAGTTGACAGAATTCAGTCACGGAGCGGGCTGCGGGTGTAAGATATCCCCGCAAGTACTCAGTACCATCCTGGAGCATCAGTCCGAAAGGTTTCAATTTCCGGGCTTGCTGGTAGGCAATGATAATCGGGACGATGCCGCCGCCTTTGACCTAGGCGATGGCACTGTTATTGTCAGTACGACGGATTTTTTCATGCCGATCGTTGATGATCCGGTGGACTTCGGGCGCATCGCTTCGGTGAATGCCATCAGCGATGTATACGCAATGGGCGGTACGCCCTTGGTGGCCATCGCCATACTAGGATGGCCAGTGGACAAACTCCCCGCTGAAGTAGCCAATAAAGTCATCGAGGGCGGCCGGCTGGCTTGTCAGGAGGCGGGTATTCCCCTGGCCGGAGGGCACAGCATAGACAGCCCCGAGCCCATCTTCGGGCTGGCGGTGACTGGCCGGGTGAAGCAATCTGAGCTGAAACGCAACAGCAGCGCACAGCCGGGGGACCGGCTTTTCCTTACCAAACCGCTGGGGGTCGGTATACTGAGCACAGCGCAGAAAAAGAAAAAACTCCGCCCAGAGCACGCCGGGCTGGCCAGGGATAACATGGTGAAGCTGAACAAGGCCGGGGAAACTTTCGCCCGGCTGCCTTATGTACACGCCATGACGGATGTTACTGGATTTGGTTTGTTGGGGCATCTGGTGGAAATGTGCGAAGCCAGCGGGACCAAGGCAACTCTGCTCGAAAACAAAGTGCCCTTCATAGAGCGGGACGTGCTGGAGTATTACTTGTCGGAAAACTGTGTGCCTGGCGGCACCCACCGCAATTGGGAAAGCTATGGCCAGTGTGTGGAGCCTATTTCCGAGCAACAACGCTACCTCCTGGCGGATCCTCAGACGAGCGGCGGCTTGCTGGTGTCCGTAGCAGCCGATCAAGCAGAGGCATTTCGTCTGCAGGCCAGTCAGGAAGGACTGCTGCTCGAATCTATTGGGTATCTGGCCCAGCAGGAAGGGGATAAGCTAATTCAGGTCGTTCAATAGGTGGAGGTGTAGCCAATTTTGGGTGAAAAGATAGAAGACCATTCCTACAGTATCGGAATTACGCCTTATCTTTTGCGGCATTCAAAGCAAAAGCCCTTATGAAGCCCTTTAACAAAATTTACCTGGTGGATGACGACAAGGTTTTTCTGCTTACAGCCCAGTTTAGCCTGAAAAAAGTCTTCCCCGAGGCAGAAATACTATCTTTCAAAAGTGCGCAGGAAGCCATGGACCAGCTGCTGAAAGAACAGCCGGATCTGCTTTTGCTCGACCTCAACATGCCGGTGATGGACGGCTGGTCTTTTTTAGCAGATTTCGCTCAAAGCACCGGGCAGGAAACGGTAGGCTTTCCGGTCTACATCGTTTCTTCCTCCATTGACCCTGACGACGTCAAACAAGCGGATTCCAACCCAATGGTCAGCGGCTTCATTGAAAAACCTCTGGACGTTAAGAAAGTCAAAGAAATAGCCGAAAACGGCTGAAGGCATACCAGGCCACAGCCCGCCTGCCCTCCGAAAGCATGCCAGCCCACTCCTCCCGGCGAATGGCGCCTCACGGCTGTATAGGCTAGGCAGCAGCAACTTCCAGTTGGCGGAGCAGCGGCCGCTCCAAAAACCGCCTCCAAATCTGTACCTTTGCAAAAAAAGCGATGGAGCTACTGGACGGAAGGCAACTGGCCAAAACCATTCGCGCCGAATTGGCGCAGGAAGTCGAACAAATGAAATCTCAAGGGCAGCGCGCGCCGCACTTAGCCGCGGTACTGATCGGGGATGACCCCGCCAGCCAGGTTTACGTCCGCAACAAGGTGCGTTCCTGCGAAAAAGTTGGGTTCAAGTCCACCCTCGTACGCAAGGGGGCTGATCTGCCAGAAGCCGAGCTGCTGGCCATAGTCGAGCAGCTCAATCAGGATGACGCCATCGATGGTTTCATCGTGCAGTTGCCCCTGCCCAAGCACATCAACGAAGAAAAAGTAACCCTGGCCATCGACCCAGCCAAGGATGTAGACGGCTTTCATCCCGCCAATTTTGGCCGTATGGCGCAGGGGCTTCCTTGTTACCTTCCAGCTACTCCGGCGGGGGTGCTGGAAATGATACGCCGTTACGAAATCCCGACCGAAGGCAAAGAAGTGGTAGTACTGGGCCGCAGCAATATCGTCGGCACTCCGATGAGCATCCTGCTTTCCCGCAAAGCTTACCCAGGCAACGCTACCGTTACCGTTTGCCACAGCCGCACCCAAGAGATCGAAGCTCACATCCGCCGGGCGGATATTTTGGTGGCGGCTATTGGCATACCGGAATTCGTGAAAGCCGATATGGTTAAGCCGGGGGGGGTCGTGATTGACGTAGGCATCAACCGCGTGGATGCGCCGGAGCGGGAAAAAGGCTACCGGCTCTGCGGGGACGTAGACTTCGAGGGGCTGAAAGACAAAGCCTCTATGATGACGCCGGTACCCGGTGGGGTAGGGCAGTTGACCGTAGTTTCTCTGTTGATGAATACCCTGAAAGCTGCCCGGGCTGAGGTTTATTAATGCAATTTATGGACTACTACCGTTTTATCATCAAGGTGCCAGCGGGAGCTGCTGAAATGGCATTGGCTTTTCTGAGCCAGCTGCCATTTGACACCTTTGAGGAAACCGAAGAGGGCTTGGATGCCTACCTGCGGCAAGATGCCTGGGGCCCCGAGCTGGCGTCGCGACTGAATGAAGTGGCCCACCAATTGGGCCTGAGCTATCAGCGGCAAATGGTACCCCATCAAAACTGGAACGAACGCTGGGAGGCGGCATTCCAGCCCATTCGGGTAGGTACCTTCTGTGGAGTGCGAGCCACTTTCCACCCTTCCCTTGCGGAGGTAGCCTACGAGATCATCATAGAGCCCGAGATGGCATTCGGGACGGGCCATCACGCCACTACCCACTTGATGATTGCGGCTATGCAGAACGAATCGGTGGCAGGCAAAGCCATTCTGGACTACGGCTGCGGTACTGGTATTCTGGCGATACTGGCGGCTAAGATGGGAGCGGGCAGCGTAGATGCCGTAGACATCGAAGCACCGGCCTACGAAAGCACGCTGGCCAACGCTGCGCGCAATGGCGCCGAAGGGATAAATGCTTATCTGGGCACCCTAGATGCCGTGCCCGCCCGGTTGTGCGATTTAATTTTAGCTAATATTAACAGAAACGTAATATTAAGCAGCTTGCCAGCGTTATACAACCGCTTGGAAGCCGGGGGTGTCCTACTGGTTTCTGGCATCCTGTTGGCAGACCAGAGCCAAGTCGCCGAAAGCGCTCGCCGAGCTGGGTTGTCACCCGGCGGAGCGCAGCAGCGAGCGGACTGGTACTGTTTGCGTTTTACAAAATAGCATTGTACCATGATTAAAGTATACACCCTTCTCCTTGCCCTCTTTGTTTCTGCCCTCAGCCTGCAGGCACAGCGGCTGGAGCGCTTTTCCGAGGACCACAAGGAGTTTCTCCGGCAGCTGGAAGAATACATGACCTCTAGCAAACGGGATGTGTTGGAGAATGCTTTCCAGGATTTCGAACAACTCTTCAGCAGCGGCTCTTTCAGCGAAGAGCAAATCCAGCAAATCCTACAGACGGGCAACGCTATGCTGCAGCAGCGGATGACCGCCGGGCCCTACTTCCAGCACTACCTTTACGCTTTGACTGCTATCAAAAACACAAGCGACCCGGATCAGCTCTTCACCGAATGGCACCAGGTACTGGACAAGATGCTGGCCAATGTAGAGAACCGCCGCCTGCGGCCGTTCAACGATTTCCTGCGCTTCTCCTACCAATTCTTTGATAACCGGGCTTTGCGCTATTCTGAGGGAGGGGGTACTTCCTGGTTTGCCCTGACTGATGATTTTCAATTCCGCTACCAGGAGGGGCGCCCGGTGGTAGCGTTTAAGCAATTGGACCTTATGGCCAAGCGGTATTCCGATTCTATTTTCGTGCGGCAGACCAAGGGGCAGTTCGATCCCGTAGAACAGGTTTGGAAAGGCAGCGGCGGCAAAGTGAGCTGGGAGCGGCACGGTTTGGGCAAAGAGGTCTACGCAGAGCTGGGCGAATATGAGTTTGAAGCCATCAAAAGCCTCTACCGCGTCGATCAGGCCAAGATGCATTACCCTTCCTACTTTGGCAATCGGGTGGTATCAGGCACCTTCCGCGATAAGCTGGTGTCGAGCAGCAGCGCTGTGGAAAGCTCTTTCCCCCGTTTTGAGTCTACCGAGCGCCTGCAAGTAGACAAAATCGGCGAAGGCGTAAAATATGAAGGGGGCTTCCGCCTGCACGGCACTACCGTGTATGGCTTCGGCAGCAAGGAGCACCCTGCTTCCATCAACATCGTTGACGCGAACAGCCGGGCTTCTTTCCAGGGGGCTTCAGAGCTTTTTACCATACGCCGCGAAGAGCGGATCTCCGGCCAGGGGGTAGAAGGCGTGCTCTACTTTGGCCAGGATTCCATCTACCACCCCTCCGTGAATGTGGTGTACGAAATAGAGGAGCGCGAAATGAGCCTGACCCGTGGCGACCGGGCCAGCGACCGTAATCCTTTCTACAGCTCTCTGCACAAGATCAACCTCTTTGCGGACAATATGGCGGTCTTCCTCGATGGCGACTCCATCGTCATCGGCCGGGAGAAGGTCAGCTTTCAGCACAAAGACGATGTCGTGTTTGAGTCCCTGAATTTCTTCACTGACCGCGACTATACGAAACTGCAGAACATCGCTACGGTTAATCCAATTGCCATTCTCAAAGTCCTGCACGATCAGGAAGGCCGGCGGTTTTTGCCCGCCCAGCAAGTAGCGCAGCGGCTCAACCCCCGATTTTCCATTGAGAACATCAAGAGCCTGCTCTACGACATGGTGGCCAAGGGCTTTATCAACTATTATCCGGAGGACGAGCTGGTGGAGATCAAGGACAAGGTGTTCCTCTACGCGGATGCTCACCGCGACCTTATCGATTACGATGTGCTGCGCATCAACTCCAAAGTGGATACCACCAATGCCGTGCTGGATTTGCGGGACAACAGTATTGATATACGAGGGGTGGAATTCATTGAACTGAGCGCCAAGCAGCGCGTAGCCGTCAAGCCAGGGGGCATGCGCTTGACGATGCAGGAAGGGCGCGATATGGACTTCGACGGCAAGTTGTTTGCTGGCCTCACAACTATGGAAGGCAAAGACTTCCACTTCAAATACGATAAGTTTCAGCTGAACCTGGACTCTATCCGGTACTTCGACCTCTATGTGCCGACCGGCAAGATGAAAAACGGAGAGCCGGAAGCGCTTTCCATTGGTTCGCGCATTGAGCACATGACTGGTGTACTGCTGATTGATGCGCCTTCCAATAAATCGGGGCGGGAGGACATACCGATGTTTCCCTCCATGCAGAGCAAAGACTTTTCCTACGTTTTTTACGACTACAAAAGCGCTCAGAACGGCGCGTATACCCGAGACTCCTTCTACTTCCAAGTTGACCCATTCAGTTTCAACCACCTGGACTACTACACGCGGGAAGATGTGCAGTTTGAGGGGACGCTTTACTCCGCTGATATCTTCCCCCCATTTGCGGAAACCGTAAGCTTGCAGGAAGATGAGTCGCTTGGCTTCATCCATGAGACGGAGGAGGAGGGCTACCCTGCTTACCGGGAAAAAGGCATGTTCGACGGCGAGCTTTCGCTTAGCAATTCCGGTTTGCTCGGCAAGGGCAAGGTACTTTACCTCGGTGCCTCCATCGAATCCGAAGACATTATATGGATGCCGAAGCAGATGAAGGCGACCGCCGAGCGGTTTGACCTGGAAGAAAACCGGGAGGAGGGCTTGGAGGTCCCTAAAGTACGCGGTATTGATGTAAAAATCGATTGGCGGCCCTATCAGGACAGCATGTACATCACCACCGAGGAAGAGGCCTTTGCGCTGTTTCAGGAAGGGGTGCATACCCTGAGCGGCACCTTGATTTTAACGCCAGGCGGTTTGAAAGGCGATGGTACCTTTGACTGGGAAAAAGCAACCATGAAGTCGGAGCTTTTCTCCTTCGGTGCCTTTTCTGCTAAGGCGGATACTACGGAGGTGTATATCAAGACGCAGGACCTCAAGGACGTCGCGCTTTCCACCCAAAATGTGCAGAGTGATGTGGATTTCGACGAGCAGCTGGCGACTTTCAAGGCCAATGAAGAGTACCTGAAGACCACGCTGCCCGCCATTCGCTACCAAACTTCTATGAACGAGTTCACTTGGGATATGGCGGATGAGAGCATTAAGTTCAAATCGGACCCAGGCAAGCCGGGCCGCTTCGTTTCCACCCACCCGGACAAGGATTCGCTGGCATTCAACGGCGGCAACGCTTTCTACGATTTAAAAACCGACGAGCTGAAGGTGAGCGAGGTGCCCTATGTGGTATCAGCTGATGCCTTTATTTACCCGGACAGCGGCTACCTGGAAATTGGCCGGAATGGGGAAATGGCTACCCTGAACAACGCTAAGATCATAGCGGATACCCTCAACAAGTACCACGTCATCAACCGGGCTACGGTAGATATTATCGGCCGGCGGATGTACAAGGGCTCTGGCTTCTATGAGTACAACGTGGCGGATAAGGAGCAGGAAATTGAATTTGCCAACATCATTGGCCAGCCGATAGGCAAAGGCGCTTATAGCGAAAAGCGCTCGGTGACCCGCGGGGTGGGCCAGGTGACCGAAGAAGACGATTTCTACATCGATCAGCGCACCATGTTCCAGGGAGAAATAAGCCTAAGCGCTGAAAACCGGAATCTGGACTTCGACGGCTTTGCGCGCCTCGATTCGGAACGGCTGCCGCACAAAGACTGGTTCTCTGTACAGTGCGAGGCGGACAAAAACGACCTGGCCATTCAGTACGATGAGCCTAAAAACCTGGATGGGGTGCCGCTGGCTACCGGCTTTTTCCTAAGCCGGGGGACAGCAGAGCTGTACCCGCGGGTGATGGCTTCTCTTTACTCTCGCAGAGACCGGGGCATTTTGTCTGTCAAAGGCCTGTTCAAGTTCAACCGGGACAAAGACTATTTCATCTTTGGAGATTCCTCCCGCGTCGCTTCGGACGGCAAGCGGGGCAATGTGCTGCGCTACTGGAACAGCTCCGGGAAGCTAGAGGGCAAGGGGAAGTTCAATATTGGCTCTGGCCTGAAGTACGTCAGCGTGGACGCTACGGGCGTGATCAAATCCCGTTTCAACAAACCGCCCGCCAATCCAGAGGAGATGGTCGTTTCCGATACGGCTTCGCTTATTCCCAATCCGGCTGATCAAGCGGCTGGAATGGAAAGGGTGCAAAAGTACGAGATCGATGCGCAGTTTATGTCCGGTGTGAAGCTGCTTGTGCCGGATAAGCTCCTGAAGATCATGCACAACGACATTAAGTCGATGAGCTACGATGCCAAGCCTATGGTATACCTGACCGATCTCGGCTTTTTCCGGGAGGGGCTGATCAACCTGCTGCCACAGGGCGAAGAGCTGCAAGAAGCCTTATCGTCGCTCGGCAACGGCATTCTGGATATTTCGGATAAGATCAACCCTTATACCTTCCTGTTTGCACGCCTGCCCATGAAGTGGAATGCGGATTACCAATCGTTCGTCTCCAAAAAGAACCAAATCGGCATCGCTTCCATCAACGGGGAGCCGCTCAACAAAGTGCTGGAATGCTATGTCGAGTACAAAATGCCAACCAACGAGGACGACCGGCTGTACATCTACATCAAATCGCCGACCCAAAAGTTTTACTTCTTCGGCTTCAAGCAAGGCATCATGAGCATTACTTCCAACAATACAGAGTTTATGGATGAGCTCGGCGCCATGAAAAGCAAAGACCTCATTACTAAGATGGACGATGGCAATACTTTCGAGATACAGCCTGTGGATGTAGGCACGGCGCGCCGCTTCGTCAACCGCGTCAAAGCCGCGCAGTAGACAGCCAATAAGCGAATTCATATCTTAAAGGTGATATATGTCATCCCTCTGCGAAGGGGGATGGCGTATCATTGACAAAAAATGGCGGGCTGCCTGGCAGCCCTTGTATGATTGCGAACAAAAAACGAAAGATATGTTCTTGCTCAACTTACTGGAAGCCAAAGCGGTTTTCCTGCTGATGGTCTTCTTGCTCATTGTTATCCCCGTATGGATTTTGCTTGTTGCTTTCACCAAAAAAAAGGGCAAAGCGGATAATGTAGATGCTCCGGGCGATGATGAAAACAAGCCTGAATCAGTAGAAAAATCAGAAGAAGAGGACGCGGAAGCTGTATAGCAACTTTCGTGGGATCAGGAGCAGTACTGGCTGCGCCGATTCGGAGCCGTCGCTAAGTCTGCAAGGGATGGTGTGCGCTTTCGCTGGTGGTGGCAGAGGTGCAAGCGTTCGGTTTCAGTTCCGCAAAGTCGTAAAACTGCTGTCATAATTTGTGTGAAAACAAGAATAATTCTCGATTCTTTGGTAATTTTCCGTTAGCAAAATAAAGATTTTCAGAGGGTCTTCTCAGAGGCTTTCCAAAACCTCACAACTTTTCCATTAGATGAACATTCAGGACATTAAATTCAACCGCGACCGCGCGCAGAGAGAATTCACGGTAGCGCTGCGGAAGCGTGTAAATGAGTATTTTCAAGCCAACGGCATTTCCCGTTTTGCCAATACC
>CAYNIT010000143.1:0-11436 GCA_964397205.1 uncultured Phaeodactylibacter sp.
TTGGGAGTGGCGGTGATGGAATCGCCCTTTTTCCTGTTGGCGCACGCCTACGCCACCGCCTCGCCTCTGTACGAAGCCAATGGCTGGACCAAACCCTACACCTTTATCGTGGGCTTATCCACTATTGTTTATGTGTTGATTGGCTTCTTTCTGCTGCTGCAAGTACTGAGGCGATACTTCAGCGAGCGCGTTTCCTTGCTCACAGTACTGGCAGTTGCTTTGGCTACCAACCTATTCTACCAAAGCACCTACGTCACTATGTCGCATGGTTTTTTATTCTTTGACTACTGTCTGTTGCTGTGGTTGAGCGAGCGGTTCTACGATGCGCCCCGCCGCTGGAAGGCGCTGGCCATCGGGGGAGTGGTAGGCCTCATTGCTCTGACTAGGGTGCCGGAGGTCATCAGCTTGTTGATTCCAGTACTCTGGGGTGTCGGGAGCTGGAAAGCGTTTCGGAAACGCCTGCAATTCTTTTTCCTGCAGCGGTACGACACCTTGATTGCAGCTGCCATTGGCCTGCTTGCCGTATTCTCCCTGCAATTTTACTACTGGTACTACGTCAGCGGCCAGCTCGTTTTCAACCCCTACGATGGTGAAGGCTTCAACTTCCTGAAGCCTATGATACACAAGGGCTGGTTTGATTTCAATAACGGCTGGCTGGTATACACTCCGGTCATGGGGCTTAGCCTGATTGGCTTGTTTTTTCTGCCCCGTTATGCCTCTGGCAAACTGCTGCCCATTGCCCTGTTTGTGTTTTTGCAGGCCTATATCCATTACTCCTACTACGTGTGGAACTACTTCCCCGGCTTGGGCTCCCGGCCAATGGTAGAAACTTATCCCGCCCTATCCCTGGGCCTGGCTGCCTGTCTGGCAACAATGATGCGCCGCAACTGGTCCATTATGCTTATGGCAGCCTTGCTGCTCTTTTTCACCTGGCTCAACCTTTTCCAAACTTGGCAGATGAAAAAGGGCATCATCTGGACGGAACGGAGCAACCAGGCTTTTTACTTCGAGACGTTTGGCCGTTTGAGCCCGTCGCGCCACGCACTGCTGGCTTATGACCTGCACGAAATGCAGCCGGACAGTTCCGCGCTGAAGAAGGTGAAAACAATATGGCAGGAGGGGTTCGAATCCTCCACCCTGGCCGACACCTCTTCCCTCGTCGTCAGCAGTGGCGAGCGCGCCCTTTTCCTACAGAAAGGCGACCTTACGATACAAGATAGCCTGCTACTGTCTGAAGTGCCGGCGGGCGATTGGCTGCGCATCAGCGTGGATTCCTATATGCCTGGGCAGTACCGGATCTGGGACCGGGATTACTGCGCCAATCTAGGGCTTACTTTCTACGATGCTGCCGGGCAGGGCAGGAAATACTGTTATCTGAAAATGTCCTCCTATGTAGGCAACCCAGATTACAACATCTGGTCTGCCGGAGATGTCAACCAATGGGGCCGAACTCATTTCTTCACCCAAGTGCCGGAAAGGGTGAAGCCGGGCGGCCACCTCAAGGTTTTCATTGCCAACAACTACTACGGGCAAAAGCTCTACATCGACAACTTGCGCATCGATCACTATACCGAACGCTAAGCCCTCCCAACAATAAGCAGTTTTTTGTATGTTTGCTGGTTCTGTGACTAAACCCCAACTGAAGTTTCCCCTGGCTGGATACGGCCCAACAACTCAACAGTATGCAGTTATTCAAGACAGACACCCAACGCTCGGTACATCAGGTGGTATACGACCTCTCCCCCTTCGCCGATAAGTTGTATCTGCCCACAGCCTATATCGTCAGCGAAGACAAAAGCGGCATGCTCGCCCACATAAAGCAGAAAGCGCTTAAAGAAACCGTAAGCGGGTTTGAGCTTGAGCTGACGCCGCTGCGTGAACGCTTGTTCCAAATCATCGAGCAACTGCAGCCGAAGGCGCTGGAAGACAAATTCCGCCCGCCCAAAAAACGCAAAGTAAGCCTGGAGCAGATGCTCGAGGAGCGCGACCAAGCCCGCGCCATCGCCAAATACGTGGACCCGCTGCTGAGCGAACTAATGGCCGCTGTGAATGAACATCAGCTGCCGCTTACCTGGCAGGTTGAACGCACCGTGCTTGCCAAGGATTTCGTGGTCAGCACCGGGCACCCGCCGCTGGAGCCTCAGCTCTTTTTCCGGCGCGAGCCGGAAGGCGTGACCTACCGCTTGCAGTTGGTAGATGAGAACGGGCCATGGCCCATCAGCAGCCGGGATGTCATACCGATCACCAATCATCCGGCCTGGCTCTTTGTGGACTATAAACTGTACCAGGTGCCCGCCATCAACGGCAATATGGTCAAACCTTTCCAGAAAAAGGAGGAGGTCAGCATTCCTCAAAAAGCCGTTAAGACTTACTTCCAGAAGTTTATCCTCAAGGTAGCCGCCAAAGCAGAGGTAGAAGCCGAAGGCTTTGAGATCCTGCAGAAGGATGAGCTGGAAGCCTGCGTACTGGAACCCATACAGGACCTTTTCAGCCAGCAGTGGGTGCTTTCTGTGCAGATGGTATACCCGGGCAACACCTTCAGCTGGAGCGACCCCAAGCCCAAACGCACGAGCCTGGAATTCGATGAGGGAGACGAGGTACGCATCCTGCAGGCCATCCGCCAACCCGAAGCGGAGGCGGCGTTCATACAAAAGCTCGAAACCTTTGAGCTGCAGAAGACAGAGCATCAGCACTTCAAGCTTGCCGATGGAGATGAAGAGAACGGGTACCAGCTTTTGGAATGGCTGGGAGAAAACCGGCAGGCATTAGAGTCCGCTGGTTTTCAACTAAAAATGCCTGCCGAGAAAGGCAATGCTTTCTATCTGCACCGCCCTAAAATAGAGCTTAAAGCAGATCAGGAAAACGACTGGTTCGACCTGAAGGGCCAGGTGCAAGTAGGCGAATACAGCTTTCCCTTTATGAACCTGGCGAAGTACATCCGCGACGGCATTCGGCTGTATCCGCTGCCGAACGGCCAGTTCTTCCTTATCCCGCAGGAGTGGATGGCAAAGTACAAGGGGCTTTTCCAATTCGGCAAAAAAGATAAGGAAAAGCTCCGATTGGCCAAAAGCCAATTTACCTTACTACAGGAAATAGGCTTGGGCGCCGGAGAAAGTATCGGCGAAGAACACCAGCCATCTACCGATTTCCACCCCTCCAATCAGCTGAAAGCAGCCCTCCGGCCCTATCAGCTGCAGGGGGTCCGTTGGCTGGTAGGGCTTTACGAAAGCCAGCTCGGCGGCTGCCTCGCGGACGACATGGGGCTGGGCAAGACGCTGCAAACCATCACCGTGCTGCTGCACGCCAAAGAACAGCGCGCCGAACGCATGGCGGCAGAACAGCAGCAAAACAACGGCCAGCAACTTGGGCTGTTTGCTGCGCCAGCAGATCAGGACACCCTCAAGCCACTGCAGTCCCTAGTCATCCTGCCGGCCTCCTTGGTGTTCAACTGGGAATCGGAAATCAACAAGTTTGCCCCTACCCTGCAAGTGTACCGCCACACCGGCCCCAAGCGCTACAAAGATATCCGCCTGCTCTCCCGCTTTGACGTCATCCTGACTACTTACCAAACCGCTCTGCGGGACGTAGAGGTGCTGAAGCAAATGGAATTTGAGTACATCGTGCTGGACGAAAGCCAGTACATCAAAAATAAGGACAGCAAGGTCTTCAAGGCCCTCAACGAGCTGCAGGCACTGCACAAAATTTCCCTCAGCGGCACGCCCATCGAGAACTCCCTTTCTGACCTTTGGGCACAGATGCAGTTCATCAACCCCAATCTGCTGGGCAGCTTCAATTTTTTCAAAAAGGAATTCATCCGGCCCATCGAGCGGCAGCAGGATGAAGTAAAAAAGGAGCAACTGCGCAAATTGGTGCAGCCCTATCTGCTACGCCGGACTAAAGAGGAAGTAGCCAAGGACCTGCCGCCCCTGAGCACCAAGGTGTTCTACTCCGAAATGACCCCGGAACAGAAGCGGCTGTACGAGCGGGAAAAATCCTCCGCTCGCAACTACCTGCTGGAAAACTACGACGCGGACAACCCACAGTTCCGCTTTAAAGTACTGCAGTCGCTGACCAAGATGCGGCAACTGGCCAACCACCCCAAGATGGCGGTGGAGGAATACGCCCGCAGCAGCGGTAAATTCGACGACGTGCTGGAGCACTGGGACGTTATCAAGCGCGGTGGGCACAAGGCTCTGATCTTCAGCTCTTTTGTCCAGCACCTGGAATTGTTCCGGCAGCAGTTTGAGGGCAATGGGCAAGCCTACGCCTGGCTCACCGGCAGCCTGAGCAGCAAAGAACGGGAAAAAGCGATCCAAAGCTTTAGCGAAGACCCGGCGGTGCAGCCCTTCCTCATCTCCATCAAATCGGGCGGCACCGGCCTTAACCTCACCGCAGCTGATTACGTCTTCATCCTCGATCCCTGGTGGAACCCCACCACGGAGCAGCAGGCCATCGCCCGGGCGCACCGCATCGGGCAAGACAAGCACGTCATCGCCATCAAGTTCATCACCAAAGACACCATAGAGGAGAAAATCCTGAAGCTGCAGGAAAAGAAATCCAAGCTGGCAGAGGATATCATCGGGGATGTGCAAAGAGCTAGCTTTACCAAGGGGGACATCGAGTATTTGTTTGCTTAGCCCCCACGACCAGCCCCGCTCGTGTCCCCCTTTGGCCCTGTGGAATAACCAACTGGTTGCTCTACCATTCCATAGGGCTAGAGGGGGCTAGGGGGAGGAAAAAGCCAGGAATGTAAAATGCAAAACGTAAAATGCAGAAGGCAAAAGGAAGGGTGAAGCACCAAAGGCTAAAAGCCAGCTCCCTGCCCCCATCACCACAGCCCCCACCTTGACTCCCCCCACTTTTACCCTTATATTCCCGCCAAAGCGGACCAACTCATGGCATTCATAGATTACTACAAGGTGCTAGGGGTCGACAAGAACGCCAGCGAAGAGGAAATAAAAAAAGCCTATCGCAAACTGGCGCGCAAGTACCACCCCGACCTCAACCCGGACGATAAAGAAGCACAGCGCAAATTCCAGCAAGTCAACGAAGCGCACGAGGTGCTCAGCGATCCAGAGAAACGCCAGAAGTACGACAAGTACGGCAAAGACTGGCAGCATGCCGAAGAATTCGAAAAAGCCCGGCAGCAACAACAGCAGCAGCGCGGCAGCTTCGGCGGAAGTGGCTTCCGCGGAGGCGGCTTCCAGGGCGGCGCGGGCGGCTTCGAAGGATTTTCCGATTCCGGTTTCTCCGAGTTCTTCGAATCGATGTTCGGCGGAGCGAGGGAGCGCGGCCGGGGCTACCGGCGGACAGCCTTCCGGGGGCAGGATTACAATGCCGAACTGCAGCTGCCCCTTAGCGAGGTCTACCGCACCCACAAGCGTACCCTGACCGTAGGGCAAGAGAGCATACGTATCACCATACCCGCCGGGGTGGAAAACGGCCAAACCATCCGCATCAAAGGCTACGGTGGCGAAGGGCTCAACGGCGGCCCACGGGGCGACCTTTACATTACCTTCAACATCACCAACGATACCAATTTCCGCCGCGACGGGGACAACCTGTACAAAACCGTGCCGCTGGACTTGTACACCGCCGTACTCGGCGGCGAACTCATGGTAGAAACCATGGATGGCAAAGTGAAACTGAAAGTACCACCCGAGACCCAAAACGGCACACAGGTCAAGTTGAAGGGCAAAGGCTTCCCTGTCTACAAAAAAGACGGTCAGTTTGGCGACCTCTACTTGACCTACGAGCTGAAGATCCCAACCAAACTCAGCGAAAAGGAGCAAGCTTTATTCCGTGAACTGTCTCAACTCCGATGATATGGACCGACCCAACCTCATACCCGTACAGACCTTTTGCCGCCACCATCGCATTGCGGCTACCTTCATCCGGCATCTGAAAAATTACGACCTGATCGAACTCGTAGAAATTGAGCGGGAGCCCTACCTGCGCGAGGAACAACTTCAAGAGGTGGAGAAGCTGATGCGCCTCCACTACGACCTCAACATCAATATGGAAGGCTTAGATGCCTTGCGCCACCTGCTGCGCCGCAATGAACAACTGCAGGAGGAAGTCCGGGTGCTGCGCAATAAGCTAGAGGCGCTGGGGTAGGTTGCTGGCGCGCTGGGTTGCACCCCCTTCTGATGCGGCGCAGCGAAGGCGCATCCTCACGCCTCCACCCGCAAGCGCCCTACCATCTTAATCAGCTCCTGAAAGCAGGCGCCCGTCAAGACCGCATCCTCCACCGCGCTGTGATCTTCCGATTCGCGCTCCAAGCCGAAGTAGGCAGCAATGGCTGCCAGGCTCTGCCGGGCCGGCACCTTCTCGCCAGCCTCCTCGAAGAGCGGGAACAACACATGAGTAAGCGACTGCATATCAAGCATACGGTGGCTGAAGGGCCAGCGGCGGTTGATGATGCCATAGGCTGCCCGCAGAAAGGCAAAGTCATTGACGATGCCCAGGCCGGAAATCATGGTATGCCGCAGTTTCTGGCTGTTGTCGAAGGGGTCAGGTTCTAGCTTGCGCAGCTTCAGGGCCCAGGCTTCGAATTCCGGCAACACATCGTCCAGCATAGGGGCATCCTTGAGCTGCTCCAGCGATAGGCCATGCACCTCCTCTGAAGGCTTGGAAAAAGCCTCCTCGTTCTCCGGGTAGACATAGCTTTGGTAGCGGCCTAGCTCCATCCAGTTGTCGGTGTAGAGAACCGCACCGATTTCGATCACATCGTGGTAGCTCGGGTCGTCGCCCGACATTTCCAGGTCAATGACTAAGTATTCCATTCCGACTTTTTGAATTGTTGGCTTAAAAATAAATCATTCTCAGCCGTTCCGGCAGCCCGGCGGGCGAAAATCCGGCGAACGGCAAAAATTTAAGCCCGCAGCATGGAAGGATAAGCGGGAAAACCTAATTTTGCACCACTTTTTCACCAACAACTTTTGAGTATGGGACGCGCGTTTGAGTATCGCAAGGAACGGAAGATGAAGCGCTGGGCGAACATGGCGAAGACCTTCACCCGCATCGGCCGGGAGATCGCCATTGCTGTGCGAGAAGGCGGCCCTGACCCGGAGTACAATCCGCGCCTGCGCCTGGCCATTCAGAATGCCAAGGCGGCCAACATGCCGAAGGCGAATGTAGAGAATGCCATCAAGAAAGCATCCTCCAAGGATGCCGAACACTACGAGGAGTTGGTGTACGAAGGCTACGCGCCCCACGGCGTGGCGCTGATGGTGCAGACCGCTACCGACAACCCCACCCGTACAGTAGCCAGCGTAAGACACGTATTTTCCAAGTACGGCGGCAACCTCAGCGTCTCGGGCTCAGTCGATTTCATGTTCAGCCGCAAGGGCGTTTTTAAAATCGCCAGGGAAGGACAAGACAAAGAAGAACTGGAGCTCGGCCTGATCGACTATGGGCTGGAGGAAATGCGCGAAGAGGAAGGGCAGCTGGCCTTGCAGTGCGCCTTCGAAGACTTTGGCAACCTGCAGAAGGGGCTGGAGGCCTTCGGCCTGGAGGTAAAAGAGTCGGAAATTATCTGGATCCCAAACCACTACAAAGAGCTAGAAGACCATCAAGTAGAAGACGTCATCAAGTTGATTGAGAAAATGGAAGACGATGATGATGTGACCAACGTCTTTCACAACATGAATGAAGAATAGCTGTGCTAATCCGCTGGAAGCGTTGGACTTTGCCCATGAAAAACCACTTCCTTTTACTGCTGCCGACTTGGCTGCTGATAGCCTGCCTGACGAAACTGAACGCCCAGCCACAACCCTTTCTGGAAATTCACCAAGCCGAAGAGCCCCTGCAGCTCGACGGGCGGCTGGATGAGCCAGCCTGGAAGCAGGCGGTGCGGGCGGACAGCTTCTACCAAAACTTCCCTTTTGACACTTCCTTAGCGGCAGTTAAAACGGTGGTGCGGGCAACCTACGACGGCGCTGCCCTTTACATCGGCGCGGTGCTCTACCAGCCTATGGAAAGCTATATTGTGGCCTCCCTGCGCCGCGACTTTTCCCTGAGGTCGAGCGATGCCTTCGTAGTCAACATCGACCCCTTTCAGGATAAAGTCAATGGTTACCATTTTGCCGTAACGCCGCTGAATGTGCGTCGGGAAGGCCTGATCGACAACGGCAACAACATCTCCCCTGATTGGGACAACAAGTGGCGGGCGGAGGTACGCAATTACCCGGACCGCTGGGTGGTGGAAATGGCCATCCCTTTCAAAACGCTGCGCTACAAAAAGCCGCAGGGGGAGGTTGTATGGCGCATTAACTTCAGCCGGATCGCTGTAGAAGCCAACGAACGATCGAGCTGGGGGGCAGTGCCCCGGCAATTTAGCATCAACAACCTGGCTTTTGCCCGGCCGCTGCGCTGGGCAAAGCCGCCGCCCGAACCAGGCCTCAACCTCTCGCTGATCCCCTACACTACCGCTAACCTGGAGCAGGATCAGGCATTGGACTTACCGACCGAGACCAAGGGCAACCTTGGGGGAGACATGAAAATCGCGGTAACGCCTTCGCTCAACCTGGACCTGACCTTCAACCCGGACTTCAGTCAGGTAGAAGTGGACCGGCAAATTACCAACTTGAGCCGCTTTGAGCTTTTCTTCCCCGAGCGGCGGCAGTTTTTCCTAGAGAACGAGGACTTGTTTGGGAAATTCGGGTTTCCCAGCAGCCGCCCTTTCTTCAGCCGGCGTATCGGGCTGGAGCAAGGCACACTGCGCCGCCGTACCAATGACGGGCAGGAGATTGAGGTGGAGCGCCGTTTTAATGTACCCATTCAGGCGGGTGCCCGGCTCTCCGGCAAGCTCGACAACAACTGGCGGCTGGGCCTGCTCAATATGCAGACCGCTGCCGTAGGCGATGCGGACTTGCCGCCGGCGAACTACTCGGTGGGCGTACTGCAGCGCAAGGTGTTCGACCGCTCCTTCGTAGGTGCCATTTTTACCAATAAGGAAAATTTCCGGGCTAACGGGCAGGGCGGCTACGAGCACGATCCGGATGGCTACAACCGCGTGCTTGGCTTGGAGTACAACCTGTTTTCCAAAGACAATAAGTGGGAAGCGGAGATGTTCTACCACCGCTCCTTTACCAGTGAAGATAACCGGGATGCGCAGGCAGCGGCTTTGTTTGTAGGGCACTATCTGCGCAACTGGCGCTTTTTTGCCCCATTTCACTACATTGGTAAAAACCACGAGGCAGAGATGGGCTTCGTGCCGCGTACCGGTTTTTTCTCCGCCTCTCCCGGCATTACCCACCGCCGATTCCCGAAATCGGAACGGGTCATTTCCTACGGCATCGGCATGAGTACAAATTTCACCTTCAATCAGCCAGACTACCGCCTGGTTGATCGCTCGCTGCGACCCAATGTGTTCGTTTCCTTCCCGGGGCGGAGCCGCCTATTTTTGGAATACGAACAGGCCTACACCTACCTCTTTTTCCCCTTCGACCCCACCAACTCAGGTGGTTTAGAATTGCCCGAAGGCACTGACTACGAGTACGGCCGCTGGCAGCTCAGCTACCGCTCCGACCTGCGGCGGGATTTCTTTTACGAAGCAGAAGTGCAGTATGGGGATTTCTACAACGGCGACTACTACCGCCTCGATCTTGAACTCAACTACCGCTGGCAGCCTCTAGGTATTCTCGCCCTCGATGCTACCTATACGGATATCGCCCTGCCAGCCCCCTACACGAGCGCCGGCATATGGTTAGTAGGCCCGCGCGCCGAGCTGTCCTTCACCCGCAAGCTGTTTTTCAGCACTTTTCTGCAGTACAACACCCAAGCCAACAATGTCAACATCAACACCCGCCTGCAGTGGCGCTTCAAGCCTGTCTCTGACCTTTTCCTAGTATATACCGACAATTACTTCTCGGAGGATTTCTTCCGGCAGCCCCGCGGCAAGAACCGCGCCATCGTCCTGAAAGCCACCTACTGGCTGAATCTGTAGGCGTTTTTGCTCTGCTGCAAGCTGCCTTGCCCTTCCCCCTGCACGCTGGCAAACCTAATCCCCTACAGCAGCATAGCAACAAGAATCGCCTATCAAACTGTTGCTGTCGGTATAGGGCCAGTCCAGCTTAGGCCGGGGGAGGTTTCCTCCAAAAATCCCGCTATATCCTTCGCCATGTCCCGCCGTCTCCCTATCTTTTGCACCGCACCATTAGCCCTGCCGACTGTTCATCGACTGATAATAATTAGAATCAATGAATCGCACAATAAAGCGTTTTGAAAGACTCCTCGTCGCCAACCGGGGCGAGATTGCTATCCGCGTGCTGCGCGCCGCCTCTGAACTGCGCCTGCGTACCGTTGCCATCTACACCTACGAAGACCGCTACTCGCTGCACCGCTACAAAGCAGATGAGGCCTATCAGGTGGGCCCCGATGAGGAGCCGCTCAAACCTTACCTCGACATAGAAGAGATCATCCGAGTCGCTAAGGACAAGCAAGTAGATGCCATCCACCCCGGCTACGGTTTCCTTTCGGAAAACGTCCGCTTCGCCCGCCGCTGCCGGGAAGAAGGCATTGAGTTCATCGGCCCTAGCCCGGAGAGCATGGAAGGGCTGGGCGACAAAGTAGCCGCCAAATCAGTGGCCAAGCGCGAGGGTATCCCCCTCATTGAAGACAGCCAGGAACCCCTGAGCGATGCCGATACCGCCCTGCGGGAAGCCCAACGCATCGGGTTTCCGGTAGTGGTCAAAGCAGCCGCTGGGGGCGGCGGCCGCGGCATGCGCGTAGTGCGGGAAGCCGCGCAGCTGAAAAGCGCCTTTACCGAAGCGCGCTCAGAGGCGAAAACCGCCTTCGGGGACAGCACCGTCTTCTTGGAAAAATTCATCGACCAGCCCAAGCATGTTGAAGTGCAGCTCCTGGGCGACAAACACGGTAACCTGGTCCATTTGTACGAGCGCGACTGTTCCGTGCAGCGCCGCTTTCAAAAGGTGGTGGAAGTCGCGCCCTGCGATTCCATCAGCCAGGCTACCAAAGACAAGCTCTACGACTACGCCCTCCGCCTGGGCAAAGCCGTCAATTACAGCAATGCTGGCACCGTAGAGTTCTTAGTAGACCGCGACGAAAACATCTACTTCATCGAGGTCAATCCCCGCATCCAGGTTGAGCACACCATCACCGAGGAAGTCACGGGCATCGACATCGTGCGCTCCCAGATCCTCATCGGCATGGGCTACGAACTGAGCCACCGCACCATCTACATCCGCAGCCAGGCAGATATTGAGTGCAGTGGATTCGCTATACAGTGCCGGGTGACGACCGAAAACCCCAGCAATGATTTCAAACCTGATTACGGCACATTGATCGCCTACCGCTCTGCCGCCGGCATGGGCATACGGCTCGATGCCGGCAGCGCCTTTTCGGGTGCTAAAATTTCCCCCTACTTTGACAGCATGCTGGTCAAGGTAACCGCCTGGGGGCAGACCTTGAAGG
>CAYNIT010000144.1:0-11349 GCA_964397205.1 uncultured Phaeodactylibacter sp.
AGCGTGCAAAAAAACGAGTCTAAATCGGTAAGTTATTGTTGCGCGACCCCTAAAGAGGAGCTGCATGAGTTGTACAACCTGCTGGCCAATTTTTTGATTCATAAAATCAATACCTCCAAGCTTCCCTATAACGAATTGAAGGCAACCTATCAGGATTACTTCCGACTCAACCTAATTTTACTCCGGGAGGGGTTGTTGCTAGAGGGAGAGCATATCCCCTATAAACGCTTTCAGAACGTCGTGGCTTCCGCATTGAATACCGGACAGGCCGATGACATCAAATGGGCAGAAAGTTTTTTGGACAACAACCTGCATTTGGTTCTGCCCGAAGACAGAGAGCCTTTGGAGCACTTCTGCCGGGGTGCCATTTGCTTCTACAATGGTGCCTATGAGCAATGCCTGCAGCTGCTGAGAAAAGTGCCCTTCAACAATCGTTTTTACTATTGCGACATCAAGTCGCTGGAAATACGGGTGCAATACGAGCAGCCGCAGGCTCATACCGACTACTTCTCTGAAATCAATAATGCGGTGCGCGTCCTGAGAAAAGACCGCTCAGTATCAATAGCCCATCAAAAGGCTTATCTCAATTTTTTCAGCTGCTTGAAACAGTTGATGCAATTGCGGGAACTCGACCGGCCGGATAAAGAGAAGCTGGCGCAGCTAAAATGCACCGTAGAAGAAACGAAGCACCTAGCTCAAAAGAAGTGGCTGCTGGAAAAGGTATTCGAACTTGAACAGCAGTAAAGTTTGGTACAGAACAGCCTCTTAGGTCACCAGCAAGAACCAGCTGCCTGGCTTGCTCTACAGCGCCAGAGCAAGCACTCAAGACGGCTTCGACCCAGCAGCGCCCGCCCCACTGGCATTATAAGCAATCAGAAACTGCCCAAACAAATAAGTGCCCATAATCCAGAGCCGGGCGTAGGGCAATGGCTGTCCGAACTTATTCACGGCAATCAAGCTGTCCGACAGCACAAAGAGCAGCACACCCGCCATCAAGCCCAGAAAATGCTCCCGGCTGATCAGCCCCCGCAGATTGAAAGCCGCTGTAGCCATAGTAACTATGGCTAGGGCATAAAGAGTAACCGGCAGCTTCATGGAAGGGGGGATACCTGCCCAAAGCCCGCCGAGTATGCCAGTGAGATAAAGCAAAAAGGGCAGAGCCCGCAGCGGGCGGCGTGCCACGTCACCGGAAGAAGATCTGGGAAACTGCAAAAATGCGTAAGCGTAACTGAGCTGCGCCAACAGAAAGCTGCCCAGCCCCAGCAGGAAAAAATAATCCTTTTGGGGACCGTTCTCCACCAGCATCAATAAGCTGTCTCCTCCGATGGAAAAGACCAACCCTATCAGCAAGAAGCGGCTGAAAGTAGAGCGCAGCGGGCGGTTGCGCAGGTAAAACCAAAGCGACAGGCTGGTGAGCAGCAGCGGCTTGGTCAGCAAAATAAGCCATTCGGTACGGCTTTGCTCGGCGTAGAGGTTGGCTAAGCTGAGCAGTAGAAAAATAAACAAAACTATCCGGTACATAATATTTGACTGTTGTAGAACCTTATATTGGGGAAACCAATGAATTCATTAATTTCCTATCTATTATCCAATTAATTCTGAACAACATTATGAAAACATTACTCTACTCGGCTGTTCTGGCCTGCTTGTTGCCCCTCTGCCAGTTGCAGGCACAAATTACCATCACGGCGGAGGACGCGCCGGACTTCGGCAATTACATCATCCAGGCAGAAGACACCCTGCTGGCAAGCATTGACCTGGGGAGCCCGAGCGACAGCGCCCAGTCGTGGTCCTATCTCGACTTTGACACCGACTTCTTGATAGAAAACCTTATCGTCGACCCGGCGCAAACCCCGCTGGCCAATTTGTTTCCGGATGCTACCTTTGGATTTGAAATCCCGGATGGCCAGTACGCTTTTGCCCAAATTACCGATGACGCATTGCTCGCATTGGGAGGAGCGCAACCCGGCCCCGCCGGCGATACCCTAGCCGCCGTATTCGATGACCCACAGCAACTGCTGGCGGACCCCACAACCTACGGCACGGCCTTTTCCGATGATTTTCGCCTACAACTCACTATTGATGGCAGCCTGTTTCAAACAGATTCCATTCGCATCATACAAAGCGGACAAGTAGATGCAGAAGCAGACGCTTTCGGCACCCTTACCCTTCCATTCGGCACCTACGAAACCCTCCGCTTACGCAGTGAAATCATTACCAATGACACCATTTCTGCCCTGGTTTTTGGCAATTACATCCCCATTAGCACGCCTACGGATACCGTGATCACCTACGAATGGTGGGCGAAAGACGGCCTTGGAGCAATTCTGAGCGTAACTACGGATACCGAGGGCAACCCGCTATCTGCCAATTACCTCCATCACTTCTCCGATACCTCCCAGGCTCCCATTGCCGATTTTTCCTTCGAGCTGCAGCAGGATACGCAAGCTATTTTTACTGATGAGTCCAGCTCCGCTGCGGTCGAGTGGGCTTGGGACTTTGGCGACGGCAATACCAGCTCGGAGCAGAATCCCGTCCATTCCTACGCCGCGCCCGGCACCTATACCGTCTGCCTGACCGTCTCCAACAGTCAGGGCAGCGATCAAGTCTGCCAGGATGTCGTTGCAGGGGCGGCCCCTCAGGCAGCCTTCAGCTTTGACATTCTAAACGATAGCGACGTGCAGTTTACCGACCAGTCCTCTAATCAGCCTAACGAGTGGCTCTGGGACTTTGGCGACGGCAGCACCAGCACCGAACAAAACCCTACGCATACCTATGCGCAACCTGGTATCTATACCGTCTGCCTGACCGCCTCCAACCCGGTAGGCAGCAACCAAATCTGCCAGGAAGTCGTTCTTGGTGCCGCCCCCCAGGCAGCCTTTGGCTTCGATGTCCTAAACGATAACGAGGTAGAATTCACCGACCAGTCTTCCAACCAGCCCAACGAATGGGCCTGGGACTTCGGCGACGGCAATGCCAGCACGGAGCAGAATCCAAGCCATACCTACGCCGCGCCCGGTATCTACACCGTTTGCCTGACCGCCTCCAACGCCCTGGGCAGCGACCAAATCTGCCAGGATGTGACGGTAGGCGCAGCACCCCAAGCGGCATTCGACTTTAATGCCCTCAACGATAGCGATGTGCAATTCACCGACCAGTCCGCCAACCAGCCCAACGAATGGGCCTGGGACTTCGGCGACGGCAATTCCAGCACAGAGCAAAATCCAAGCCATACTTACGCCGCGCCCGGTATCTACACCGTTTGCCTGACCGCCTCCAACGCCCTGGGCAGCGACCAAAGCTGCCAGGATGTAGCCGTAGGCGGAGCACCGCAGGCCATGTTCAGTTTCAATATCTTGAACGATGGGGAAGTGCAATTTACCGATCAGTCCGCCAACCAGCCCGAAGAGTGGCTCTGGGAATTCGGCGACGGCAATACCAGCTCGGAGCAGAACCCCAGCCATACTTACCCGGGCCCCGGCACCTACACGGTATGCCTGACGGTCACCAACGCCATAAGCAGCGACCAAAGCTGCCAGGATGTGGTAATTGCTGCTCCTCCTCAGGCAGGCTTCAGCTTTGAACTCCTGAACAACAGCGATGTGCAATTTACCGATCAGTCTTCTAACCAGCCCGAGGAGTGGCTCTGGGAATTTGGCGACGGCAATACCAGCTCGGAGCAGAATCCCGTCCATTCCTACGCCGCGCCCGGCACCTATACCGTCTGCCTGACCGTCTCCAATACCGGCGGCAGTACGCAGATTTGCCAGGATGTAACTGTAGGCGCTGCGCCTCAGGCGGCATTCAGCTCCGATGTGCTGAACGATAGCGATGTGCAGTTCACCGATCAGTCCGCTAACTTACCGGATGAATGGCTCTGGGACTTCGGCGACGGCAATACAAGTACCGAGCAGAACCCCCTGCATACCTACGAAGAGATCGGCAACTACACCGTTTGCCTGACGGCTTCCAATGCCCTGGGCAGCGATCAGATCTGCCAGGACATAACCGTTGGGGCACCACCGCAAGCCGGATTTACCTTCGAGCTGCTGAACGACAGCGAGGTGCAATTCACCGATGCATCTGCCAACCAGCCTAGCGGATGGCTGTGGGAATTTGGCGACGGCAACAGCAGCGACGAGCAGAACCCTATGCACGCTTACGCGGAAATTGGGGTGTACAACGTTTGCCTGACTGTCACCAATACGCTGGGTATTGACCAAATCTGCCAGGATGTAACGATAGGCGCTGCGCCACAGGCGGACTTCAGCTTTGACATTATGGAAGACGGAGAAGTGCAGTTCTCCGACTTATCTGCCAATCAGCCCGAGGAATGGCTCTGGGAGTTCGGCGACGGCAATAGCAGCACCGAACAAAACCCAGCCCACATCTATATGGAATCTGGCATGTATACAGTCTGCCTGACGGCCTCCAACGCACTGGGCAACGACCAGAGTTGTGCAGATATCGATGTTACGATTGTGAATGCCGGCGAGGAGGCTGCCATGGGCCGCCGGGTCACAGTGTTCCCTTCCCCTGCTCAGGATCAGGCAGAGGCCCGGTTCCGCCAATTTGGCAACACCGCCCTCGAGCTACGCTTTTTCAACTTGCTCGGCCAGCCGATGCTGCGCCAAAACTTCCAGCAAGCACCAGCTTCCTACGAGTTCTCCGTCAGTAGCTGGCCATCCGGCACTTATTACCTGGTGGCTACGGCTGAGGATGGCACAAGCTGGTCTTTCCCCTTCAGTGTAGAATAAACCAAGCCTATTTTAAGCCAGGCAGCCATAGCGCTGCCTGGCTTATTTCTTCAGCCGCTCCAGTGCGGCCATGGCAGCCTCTGCACCTACCCTTGCCAATTGCTGCTCCGCCATAAGGTATAACTCATTGGGCGAACGCCCTTCCTCCCGCCATTCCCGCAGCGAACCAGCTCCCTGGCTTTTGGACAACTTCTTGCCGGATGCATCCCTTAGGAGCGGATGATGCCAGAACACTGCTTGCGCAAAAGCAGGCGCTTCCAGCAAATGCGCCAAATAGAGCTGCGCAAGGCTGGACTCGAACAGGTCCTGCCCCCGTACGATGAAATTGATGCCAAACCGCAGATCGTCCATCAAGGAAGCGAGTTGATAAGCGGGCGTTCCGTCTTTGCGGCGCAACACGAAAGCATCTAGGCTGCTCAATGGGAATTGCTTTTCGCCCTCTTCCCAAACCTGCATACGGACGCTTTGCCCAGCAACCGGCGCCTGTACCCGCCAGGCGGTTTGCGGGCGGTCATAAGGCAGCTCCAGCTCCAGGCAGGTTCCAGGATACCGGCCATCCGGAGCAATGGCGCGGATCTCTTTGCGGCTGCAACGGCAGACAAACAGCTGGCCTGCAGCTTTCAGCTGCTCCAGCGCACCCTCGTAAACGTTCAGGCGGTGCTGCTGCGACCAGTTGGCGTAAAAGTCGGCGGCCCCCGATGGCCCTTCGTCGTAGTCCAACCCCAGCCACTCCAGCGTGCGGAAAACATCCTCCACGTATTCCTCGCGCCTGCGGGCTTTGTCCAGATCATCGATGCGCAGCAATACCTGCCCGCCCGCCGCCCGAGCCATAGCCCAGGCCATTATAAAAGAAAGCCCATTGCCGGGATGCAACAGGCCGCTCGGCGTAGGGGCCAGCCGGGTGCGCAAATTTTCTGGTGTTTGCTTTGCTTTCATCAGTTCAAATATAACGGAATTTGAGAACCAGCCCGCCGCTGCGAACATACGGGCGCCTTGCCGCTTTCCAAACCCAAAGCTACTCCTCTCCAATCAAATTGACCAGATGAGACCAATGATGCGATTACTCCTTACTTGCTGGGGCCTGAGCCTGTTGGCCTGTAGCACCCAACCCTCGGGGTCCGCCGCTGATACTGCCTCACGCGATACTGCCGGCCAGCAACCGCAATCACCGCCTGCCCAATCGGTATCCGACTTGATTCAAATTGAAAGCCCTGCACCCCGCCAAGTGATCCGATCGCCCCTCACCATCCGTGGGAAAGCAAGGGGGCCATGGTACTTCGAGGGGGACTTCCCGGTAGAGCTGCAAGACAAGAACCGCAACACCCTGGCTACCGGTATTGCTAAAGCAAAGGGCCGGTGGATGACTCGAGATTTTGTGCCCTTCGAGCTCCAGCTGAAGTTCAAAGCGCCGCAGGCCGAGCCTGGCTACTTGCTTTTTAAGAAAGCCAATGCCAGCGGCAGGCCGGAGCATGAGCAGCACTACCGGCTGCCAATATTGTTCCCCTCGGATTGATCCCCCTAGCCTAGCGCTTCTTAGGCACGAAGCTTTGCACAAAAGTATTCAACAGCAGCAGCGCCGAACCGAACAGCGCGATGCGGGCGATCAAGTCCCCCCACAGTACGTAGAAGGTCACCGAATCGTTGAATAGCAGCTCGTCGGCAATCGCTGCTTCTTCATCGTAAGCCGTTGCCTGCCGGATGTCCCCCCGCTGATTGATAAAAGCAGAAATGCCGGTATTGGCAGAACGGGCGATGCTGCGCCGGGTTTCGATGGCCCGCAGCGAGGCGAAGTAGAGGTGCTGCCGGTGGCCCGCTGTGTTGTCCCACCAGCCGTCGTTGGTCATGATGAAAATGGCTTCCGCCCCCTTGCGGATGTAGCCGGTGACGTATTCCCCGAAAACCGACTCATAGCAGATGGCGGGCGCTACCTTACCCGAAGCGCTGCTGAGCACGGAACGCTCTTCCTGTATCCCTACCCCGGCGGTTGTGCCGTCCAACTGCTCCACCAACGGTTCTAGGAAGAAAAGCAGATTCTTAAATGGAAATATTTCTGGCCCGGGCACTAACTTTGACTTACGGTAGACTGGTACTTCAGGGCTGCCCATCTCCAGCTGCACGGCCGCGTTCAATACTTCGTAGTACATCGTGTCTAATCCGCCGGCGCGCACCCGCTCCCGGACCGCCGGGCTGTGAGGCGCCCCCTCCTCAAAAACGTAGAAGGCATTGATGCCTGTGATGAGCTTCAGGTTAGGGTACTCCGAAAAGGCTTCCCGCAGGCGTTTAATTGCCGGATAGTTGTTGATGCTGCGCGTATCCATGTAGCCGAAGCTCGTCTCCGGATACACCAGGTAATCCGTTTGACCGGTAACCACTTGGCTGGACAGGTCAATGAACCGCTCCGTCTGCATTTTCTCCGGTATGGAAAACTTTTGGTAGTGAGGCTCGAAATTAGGCTGTATTACGGCTACCTCCCTAACCTCTCCCTGTGGCTCGTAATTGTAGTACATGAATAGAGAAATGGCAGAAGGGATTAGTAAAAGTGCCAACAGCTGTATCAAGGGTTTGCGATAGGAAAGGCCCGTCTGCTGAGCTTGCCAGATGTTCAGTACCAGCACATTTGCCAGCAGAATAAGCAGGCTTCCGCCGAAAACACCGGTGTACTCGTACCACTGCACCAAGCTGGGGTACTCGGCAAAGCCGTTGCCGAGCGTCAGCCAGGGCCAAGTCAAGTCCCAATTGAGGTGGATGTATTCGAAGAGCAGCCAGTAACTGATCAGGGCAACGTACTTCAGCCCCGGCATGATCCAGCGGGTCGTATGGAATAACAATAACGGAATGCACATGAGCAAGGCGTTGACCCAAATGGCAAAAATGCCGGCTGCGAAAGCCGTATTCGCCACCCAGTAGGTAGCAATGACGTTCCAGATGACAAAGGCGTTGTAGCCGTATTTGAATACGGTCCAGCGGGCTGCCTTTCCTCGTACGTCGCAGACCTCCTGTTCCAACACCAGCAGCGGCACGAAGCCCACCAGCATCAGCCATGGGATGGGCAGTATGTCTGGGAAGCCAACCCCCAGCAACAAACCGCTGAGGCTCGATAAACCGAGGCCGCGCCAGGATGCGTTCTTGGAAAAAAATTTGGCCAGCAGCACCAGCGAACCCCAGCCCGCCAGAAAACAAAACAGGGGCCGGTATCCCCACAGCAGTTGGCGGCTGCTGCGGTCAAGCATGTCGTAGCCGAGGTACGCGCACAGCAGCGCCAGGACGATTATCAAGGAGAGGTGGATGCTTCTATTCATGTCGTGGGTCAGTTTACCGCTGCAAGTTTAGGGATTTTTAAGGAGCCGAGGGGCGGATTGACCGTTTGTTGGCTTTTAATCCGCCGTATTTCTCCCCCCATGCCACAGGCGCGATTTCTCAGGGGAAAAATCCAGTTGTGGGTGGCGCTGCTCCATCTTTCGGATTCGTTCCATCTGCTGCTCCACAAACCGCCGGTGAGCCGGAGTATCGGGATGCTGGGGGCGGTGGCGGCTAGCGCGCACTAAAGCATCGATTTCCCTATTCAGTTCCTTGGTATTCTGTTCAAAAACGGCGCTGCTGAAGCGCTGCCAGATGTAATCCACCGCTTCCTCTGACGGATGCGCCCAGTCCCGGGCGTAGAAGCGGTAGTCCCGCAGCTCGTCCATCATGATTTCGTAGGAAGGGAAATAGTGGATCCAGGGCGATTCACAGAGCACCTCAGCCGCCAACAGCAACACCGCCTTGCTGCGTTGATTGGCCAGTATTCCATCCCGCAGATGCCGGACGGGGCTGACTGTTAACAACACCTGTAGTTCCGGGCGGAGCTTACGGCAGGCTTGCAGCGCAGGCCCCAGCGCTTGCACCACCTCCTCCACCGGTAAACGAAACTTTCGGAAGCGCCGGGCCAGCAACTTATGGCAATTGCCTACCACTTCTCCCCTACTGCGCTCTTCGTAAGCAAAGGCCGTCCCCAGCGTTAGCAGAATCCGATCCGCACGCTGCAGGAAAACCCGGCCCTGCTCCAGCCGACTTTTCAGCTGTTCCCACGCCTGTTCCCGCTTCGGTTGGGCAAGGCTGCTGTGGCAATCGAAGTGCCGCCAGAGGCTCTGATGCTCAAACAGCTCTTCCTCTCTTAGGCCTCGAGCACCTGCCAGGTAATATAGGGCGCGGGCCAGCGACACGGGGTTGTAAAGGATGCCAAATGGGTTGAGCAGCGTGGGAAATTTGTAACCTGCCAGACGATTGGCGATATGCTCGGCAAAACAAGAACCCAGACAAAGCACTGGTGTTTGATGATCAATTGCCGGCAAGTCTTCTGGCAGTGGTAAGCTTAAGTGAAATTGGTACACGGATGATAGAAATTAGCGGTAAAACCTTTATTTTTCGCAATTAAAGTTTTGTAAATGGGCTTACTAGACCGTTTGTTTGGCATAGGAGTGGAAGAAGAAGAGCAACCGAGCATCAGCTTCGGCCGCTATACGGATTCTTACAAGCCCCCCTCCCGTTATGATGCCTGGGATGAAGCCCAGGACCTTTTCGAACGGGAGCAATTCCTGGAAAGTTACAAACGCTTTTTCAAATACCTGCGGGATGAAGCAGAAGATAACGTCCGCTGCCAGGAGGTGCAGGGCGGCCTGCAGTTCGAACTCTACCAGGGCTCCAAAAAAATCACAGGCCGGGCGACGCCCTACAAGGTGCGGGTTGAGGCGAAGGTGGTGAAAGCAGAGGAATTCAATGTCGGCATCATGCGGCGGCTGCTGGAGCACAACTTCAACCTGAAATACAGCCGCTTTGCCCTCGACGAGGCAGGCAACATCAACCTACTCTTTGACACCTATACCCTCGATGGCTCCCCCTACAAACTGTACTACGCCCTGCGGGAAGTCGCCATCAAGGCCGACAAACAAGATGACCTGCTTATTGAGGAATTCCGGCAACTCACCCCCATCGAAAATACCCATCTGGAAGAGTTGCCAGCCTCAGAAAAACAGACCAAGTACCTTTACCTTAAGGAAAAAATCGAAGAGGTGCTGCACGAGATGCAGCACGGGCGGCTCGATCACAACCAATACGCAAGCAGCTACGGCTACCTCCTCCTCGACCTTATCTTCAAGCTCGACTACCTCATCAAGCCCGAGGGCTTCATGATGGAAACCCTGGAGCATCTGCACCGCAGATACTACGAAAACGACGGCAAAAAAACTGCCGCCAAAAACGAAGCGCTGTGCCAAGGCCTGAAAGAGCTGGCGGAGCGCCCTGCTGAAGATTACTACCGGGAAATGTACCGGGGCCGCAGCACCTTTGGTATTACCCATACTGTCAGCCATGACCGCGTGGTGGCGCTGATCGATGCAGAATTGTTCCATATGGATTGGTACATGGAGCATGGCTACTATAAAATTGCCTTGGCTATCCCCGGCTATATCGTAGGTTTTTGCCTCTTCAACTATGCGGTTCCCAAGCCGGTCCGCGACCTTTTCCACCTGTACTACCAAATCGTGGAGAACGACTATTTCCGAAAACTAGGCTTCTCCCATCAATTCTATGATGCTCTAAGCGGCAAATTTGACAAGCGAGGCATCCGACGGGCGATCTTCCGCATCCTTGACCGGAATAAGGCTTACTTCCCTCGCCTTAGCTTCCCTACTGGATCTTTGGAGTACGACAGCCTGCCAGCCTTTGCCCGCTCTTACCTGCGCATTATTCGGGAGCTTAATATGAGCAAAACGATTTAGTACGAACAACTGTTAGTATAGTAAACCACAATCCTGTTACCATGGCTGTGACTACCCGCGAATCCGAAGTTTGGGATATACTGGAAGAAGTAACCGACCCGGAAATTCCCGTGCTTACCGTTACCGATCTGGGGATCGTACGGGATGTCAAAGTACAGAAAGACGGCAGGGTGGAGGTCATCATCACGCCCACCTATTCCGGCTGCCCTGCCATGAACACCATCGAGATCAACATACGTGCCGTTCTGCAGGAGCAGGGGTACGATGATGTGAAAGTCACCACCGTCCTCCATCCCGCTTGGACAACCGATTGGATGAGCGAAGCGGGCCGCCGCAAACTCAAGGAGTACGGCATTGCGCCTCCCGTGGACGGCACCGCAGATAAAGGAGCGCTTTTCGCCGAACAGCCTGAAGTGGAATGCCCACAGTGCGGCTCTACCCATACCGAATTGGTCAGCCAGTTTGGCTCTACCGCTTGCAAATCCCTCTACCGCTGCCTCGACTGCAAAGAGCCGTTCGATTATTTTAAGTGTCATTAGATGTACTGCTCCAGCTGGCTTTTCTTGTTGAATTTAGACGGCCGCGGGAAGCACCGCAAAATCATGCCGCAGGCCAGCTCCAAGCGGCGCCGCGCCAACAAGCTCTTCAAGGCGTGGCGCAAGGCTGGGCTTTTCAATTTACGGCATTTTTTTATTGCAGCCTACCCCACAAAAATGCCCAAGCACCGCCCAGCCCCAAGGCGTAACTCAAGGCATCTGCTTTGCAATGTCAAACCCCCAAGTCCATAAAACCTTCGCTGCCACTACATTTTGCCGTACCTTAGCGCAAAAACCACC
>CAYNIT010000145.1:0-11289 GCA_964397205.1 uncultured Phaeodactylibacter sp.
CGCACAAAATAACTTCGCCTATTCTAGGTAACTTGTTATTGCGCGACCCCTAAACGCTGACTTTTCTTCTTTCCGAGCTTAGATTTTGTAGAGGGGCGAAAACGCAGCCTGGCGATCCCTTGGTAGCGCAGCTCCAATCAATTGTTCCTTCGCTGCCAGGAAATGAAACTTTGGAATTTTTCTTGGGCCATCATCGCAAAACAGGCCTCTGCTTTAGTTTGCTGCCAAGCTTTAGCCGGAGTAGATTTTCTAAGGTTTCTATTTGAATTCGAAACAACTGCGCGACTGCTTATTGCTGCTCTTCCTCCTCCGGCGGATTGAAAAGGTGGTCTACCCAATTTTCGAAGCGTTGCAAACGCCCTTTTTTATCCTTTTCCCGCAGCCAGTCCATCACTCGCCTCAGGGGAGGAACGCGATGGTGCAATAAATACGACCCCACAAATAAGCCAATATACCCTAATGGTATCATAGGCAATACCATACTCATTGCGCCGATGATGAGGATGATGATGCCGTAAACGATGCGAGCGTACTTGAAGGTGAACAGTTTTCTCATTCTTAATGAAAAAGCGAACCCTCCCTTTCATGTTTGCCGGCTTGTTTGGTTAAATACCTTATACGTACTTCCCAAATCAATGCTGTCGTAAAGGCGTAGCACTTTTCCGCGATCGTAGAAAGGGGTTTCCACTGCTTCAGGGCTTTCGCGGCAGCTGAATGGTAAAAGTGGTACCCTTGCCCTCCTCCGAGCGCTTCACAAAAATTTCGCCCTTATGGTACTCCTCGATGATGCGCTTAGCCAGAGAAAGGCCAAGGCCCCAGCCACGCTTTTTAGTAGTAAAGCCCGGCTGAAATACGGTTTTGTGCTTATTGGCGGGAATGCCTTTGCCCGTATCGCTCAAGTCAATGTAGGTGTAGTCGTCGTCCTCGTATACCTCTGCGCTGATCGTGCCTTTGCCTTCCATAGCATCGAGCGCGTTGCGGAGCAAGTTTTCCACGACCCAATCGAACAAGTGGGGGTTGATGAACACCTTCGCTTGCCCCGCATCCGGCGCGGGAAAATCGAAGCTGACCTTGCGGGAAGCACGCCGCTGCATGTAGGCCCGGCACTTGTCCAGCTCTTCGTACACATTGATGGGGTCGAGTTTAGGTGCGGAGCCTATTTTGGAAAAGCGGTCAGCGATCAGCTCCAGGCGGCTGACATCGTTGCGCAGCTCTCCGGCTACCTCTTGCACCTCCTCGTCTTCCTCCCGTATCATCTTAAGATGCTCTATCCAGGCGACAATAGCCGATATAGGCGTGCCCAGCTGATGTGCTGTCTCTTTAGCCATGCCTACCCATACCCGGTTCTGCTCCGCCCGGCGCGCCGAACTGAAGCCCAGGTACCCAAATCCGACAAAAGCGGCGATCAAGACCAGCTGCACAAAGGGGAAATACCGCAGCTGCTGCAGCAGGGTCGACTCTTTGTAGTAAATTCTGTGGGCGGTGCTAGCTACCGGCTCTACCCCTTCTTCCTGCATCTTTTTCACTTCGCGCAGCAAGTAGGTTTCGCTCGTATCTTTGACGTTTACGTGAAAATCAACACCGCCGCGGTCGTTGACGGCAATTACCGGTATGGTATTATTGGTCTGCAAGACTTGCAAGTGCAGAGAGACATCCGGTTGCGGGCAGCCTTCCTTTTGAATGAGCGCAATTTCCTTTTGATTGTTGAGCCGCTCCTGCGCCATGGCGTAGAGCTCTACCTTGTTGCGTTCTTCTTCCGCCAGCTTACTTGTCAGGTAGTTGGTATAGACCATAGAGATGGCAACGATAACTACCCCTGCGGCACCCAAATATATCTTCCAGCGTGACTTTCGGTTGTAAATATCCATAGTAGCGGAGCAAGGTCAACGGATCCATTGATTGAACGGGCAAAATAGCAATATTTTGCCTACTGGCACTAACGATGAAAGCCGGCTTGAAGTGTCGAACGCACTTGTTTTCCGAAAGAGGAGAGCCCGCCGGGCCAACCGAATCGGTAAAAACCGGCCGGGCTAATACGCTAAAACAAGCTTTCGATGATGTTTTCCTCCGTGATGCCTTCTGCCTCTGCTTTGTAGTTTCGTACCACGCGGTGGCGCAGCACGTACTTAGCAATTGCCTGAATATCTTCGATATCCGGCGAGTATTTCCCATAAATAGCAGCGTGGCATTTAGCGCCTAGCACTAGATACTGCGAGGCGCGCGGCCCAGCACCCCAAGAGATGTAGTTGTTTACTTTATCGGTAGCCCGTTCCGTATTGGGGCGGGTTTTGGTAGCTAGGGACACAGCGTATTCCAACACATTATCAGCAATGGGCACTTTGCGGATCAATTGCTGGTAGTACTTAATCTGCTCGCCCGTCAGCACGTGCTTCAGGTCAAAATTTTGCACAGTAGTGGTCCCTTTGACTACATTGATTTCCTCCTCGTAGGAGGGGTAATCCAGAGGGATGTTGAACATGAAGCGGTCGAGCTGCGCTTCGGGCAGTGGATAGGTACCTTCCTGCTCGATGGGGTTCTGCGTAGCCAATACGAAAAATGGGGAGGGCAGCGGGTGCCGCACCCCGCTTACGGTAACGGAGCGTTCCTGCATTGCCTCGAGCAGCGCAGCCTGTGTCTTAGGCGGTGTGCGGTTGATTTCGTCAGACAAGACGATATTGGAGAACAAAGGGCCGGGATTGAACTTGAAATGCCGCTCCTCGCTCAGGATTTCGGAGCCGGTGATGTCAGACGGCATCAGGTCCGGCGTAAATTGTATGCGCTTGAAGTCAAGGTCGAGCACCTCCGCGATGGTACTGACCAGCAGCGTTTTGGCAAGACCGGGCACCCCAACCAGCAAGCTGTGACCGTTGCTGAACAGCGAGATGATTACAGCTTGCACCACTTCTTCCTGCCCTATGATCACCTGACCAATTTCTTTTTTCAGCTCATCGTAGGAGGCGGCGAGCTGATCGATTGCTTTTACTTCGGATTGGTTTTCTGTATTATTTGCCATTAGTGGATTTTGTTGTTGAAATGCTTGCCCTCTGCCGGGGCTAGGGCGAAACGCCCACAAAATAAAGTGGTTTGGGACAAACCACCAAATGCTCTCCGAATGTGTGGCCTTCAGCACCACCGCCCAGAGCCATCAAGTTTGAAGGGCGAAACGCATCGGGCAGCCCGGTATTACTTATGACAACTCCATAACATATCGGAAAGTGCATAGTTGATGCCGCCGTAGGAAAAGTGCCACCACTCGGTGCGAATGGGCTTAAACCCCTCAGCCATCATAGCTTGGCGCAAAAGCTTGCGATTTTGCAAAACAGAATCCGGCAAATCGGTATAGGAAGGGTGGGCTTCGGGCCCGAAAAAATCGTAGGGTGTCCCCATGGGCAGTTCTTTCCCGCTGCTGTCCACCAGCGTCAGGTCTACCGCCAGGCCTCGGTTGTGCATGGAGCCTTTGCGTGGGTTAGCCACATAGCGCGGGTCCGGCACTTTTTCCCATAGCTGCCATTGCACCGGCCGGGGGCGGAAGCAATCGAGCATTTTCAACCCCAGCCCCCGTTGGCGCAGCTGACGCTGTACCGCCACGACCGCCTCGGCTACTTCTGGCCGCAGAAAGCAGCGGCTGCAATCGTACATCTTTTCCTCTACAAAGTTTTCCGTGCTTGCGTACTTCATGTCAATGAGGATGGTAGAATCGAGCCGGTACAACTCGGCCCAAGCGGCAGTATCGTAGTCAATCGGAGGGAAGGGAGCACGCTCGGGCGTATCCGCCACTGTGTCGCGGACTGTACGGACAGGAAAGGAAGACAGCTTTTTCGCTTTTTCGGATTTTTCCGCCTGGCAAGCCATTAGCGACAGCAGCAATACAGCAATCAACGGTCTCATAGAGGCATATTTCTGGTCGTAAAAGCAAAATACGAATTTTACTTACTTTTGCCCCCAAAATTGGCAACCTCCTTCTTTTGAAAATCAGCGAACCCACATACCGGCGGGCCATAAGCGCCCTCATCCTGGCCCTGCTGGCGCCAGCACTGCTCATCAACTTGGGCGTTCTGACGCTGATCGACGATGAAGCCCTGCGGGGCTGGGTAGCCTTGGAAATGCGGCTCACCGACCACTACATCGTGCCCAAGTTGCACGGGGATTACTACTACAAAAAGCCGCCGGTATACAACTGGATTTTGCTGGGCTTTTTCTGGATTACCGGCCGCACAGATGAATGGGCGATACGCTTGCCGACGGTCTTTTTCCTGCTGGCATACGCTGGCACCATGTATTATTTTTTGCGTAAGCACTTTTCCCGGGACTTTGCCTTTCTGGGAGCTATGATGCTGGTGAGCTGCGGCCGCATCCTATTTTACGATTCTTTCCTGGGCCTGATAGACATCAGCTACTCCCTGCTTACGTTCACCTCTTTCATGATCATCTTTCACAGCTTCGATCGGCGCCGCTGGGGCTGGCTGTTTGCTGGCTCCTACGCCCTGGCAGCCGTTGGTTATCTCATGAAAGGCTTGCCTTCGGTCGTATTTCAGGGTTTTACGCTTCTAGCCTACTTTGCCTACCGGCGGGAATTCCGCCGGCTGTTCAGCTGGCAGCACCTGGCAGGAGGGTCGGTGTTTTTGCTGATTGTAGGTAGCTACTACCTGGCCTACGCGCAGTACAATGAGCTGGAGGAGCTGTTCGCGGTAGTGTACAACGAATCCGCCAAGCGCACGCCGGGGCGCTATTCCCTTTGGTTCACGCTTTGGCACCTGCTGACGTACCCCTTCGAGCTGTTCCTTTACCACTTCCTGCCCTGGGGGCTGATGATCCTCTATTTGCTGCGGAGAGAGAGCTGGAGATGGCTGCGGGCCAACCGTTTTGTTGCTTTCTGCTCCCTCACCTTTTTGGTGAATGTGCTGGTGTACTGGGCAGCGCCCAAGGTGCACCCCCGCTACGTTTTCATGCTGATCCCCCTGGCTTTTACCGTTTTCTTGTACCTGCACAAGTACCACCGGGAGCTGCGCAGCTGGCAGTACCGTTTTTTTACCAAATTGCTGTTGGCCTGCTGTTTGCTGCTGCCCTTAGCGGCCCTGCTGCCGCTTTTTCTGGAAAGGACAGCGGGGGTAAATTTTCTATGGGCAAAAAGCCTGGCCCTGCTGGCCTTGCTCAGCTTGCTGGCCTACGGTGCCTGGCGGTTCGAAAACCAGCGCTTGCTCACTACGGTAGCGGTGTTGCTTACCGTACGCCTAGCCTTCAACTGGTTTGCGCTGCCCGACCGGGAAGCCAACAACTTCGCTGCGGTAGCCAAACGAGATGCCATCAGAGTAGCCGAGGAATACAGGAGCCGTGACTTGCGCGTTTACAAAGACACTGATATGCAGCCCATGACTTCCTTTTACCTTACCCGGGAATTGGGCCGGGTGGTCCCCCGAGAATTCCGTAGCTTTGACAGTACGGCTTACTACATCATAGAGCCGGAACGCTACCCCCTGCTGCCCTACCGGAAAGCAGGAGCGCTGCAGTTGCGGCAGTACAAAAAAGTCTTCGACATCGGCCAGTTGATCCAAGAATAGCGAACTATGGCACCAAAGATATCGGCGGTGGTCACCGTCTACAATGAAGCTCCCAACATCAAACCGCTGGTTCAGCGCATCAGCGATGCCCTGCAGGGCATGGACTATGAAATCGTCTACGTAGACGATGGCTCCACCGACGGCAGCCTGAAGGAACTCTACAGCCTCGACCACCCCAATCTGCGGGTGGTGGAGCTGCGCAAGAACTACGGCCAGAGCTCGGCGCTTATGGCAGGAATAGAAGCAGCCCAGGGGGAGTTCATCGCTACGATGGATGGCGACTTGCAAAATGACCCTTCCGATATCCCCAATATGCTGCGCATAGCAGAAGAGGAAGACTTGGACATGGTAGCAGGGGAGCGGGCCAAACGGCAGGACGGGATGTTCCTACGCAAAATCCCGAGCCTGATTGCCAACTACATCATTCGGCACAGTTCGGGAGTACACCTGCGCGACTACGGCTGCGCCCTGCGGGTTTTCCGCTCTGACTTGGCCAAGGACTTGGGGATTTACGGGGAATTGCACCGTTTCATCCCGGTGCTGGCTCATCTGGAAGGTGCGCGTATCAAACAGATTCCGGTTAAGCACCACGCCCGCAAATTTGGGCAGTCCAAGTACGGCCTCAACCGCACGTTTAAGGTCATCAGCGACTTGCTCCTCATGCTGTTCCTGAAGCGCTACCTGCAAAAACCCATGCATCTATTTGGCAATACCGGCGTGCTCGTGTTCGGCATCGGATTGCTGATCAACATGTACTTGGGGGTCTTAAAGCTGCTGGGGCAGGACATTTGGGGCAAGCCGCTGCTTATCCTTGGGCTTATGCTAGTCATCGCCGGCATTCAGTTCATTACCATCGGCATCGTGGTGGAGATACAAATGCGGACCTATTACGAGTCGCAAAAGAAGCGCCCCTACAAGGTCCGGCGCGTAGTAAAAGGCGGCGTGGAAGAAATGGCAGAGAACAATGCAAAATGAAGAAAATGCCTTTGATATAGGCGAACGGGTGGTTTACAAAAACAATCAATTGATTGCCTTCAACAAACCGGCGGGATTGCCGGTCACCCAAGATAAGACTGGCGACAAATCCATGGAGCAGCTAGGCGAAATCTACTGCAAATCCCGCTTGGGGCTGATCCACCGCCTCGACCGGCCCGCCAGCGGCCTGGTCCTCTTTGCCCGAAACGAGCGGGCATTGGCCGAGCTGAACGAGCAGTTCAAAAGCCGACAGATAGAAAAAGTGTACCTCGCCGCTGTGGCACAGCGCCCCCTCGACGACGAGGGGCGTTTGGTGCACTACCTGAAACGCGACGGCCGCAGCAACAAATCGCAAATTACAGCCCCCTCCGACAAATCGGGCAAACGCGCCGAGCTGTACTACCGCTACCGGACGAGCAGCGAGCGCTACCACCTGCTGGAAATCCAGCTGCAGACCGGGCGCCATCACCAAATCAGGGCCCAGTTGGCAGCCATCGGCTGCCCCATCAAAGGGGATGTCAAATACGGCTTCCGGCGCAGCAACCGCGACCGCTCCATCCACCTGCACGCTTGGAAATTGCAGTTCCGGCACCCAGTCTCAGGGGAGCAAGTTCGCATCCTCGCTCCTCTGCCTAGCCAAGACCCGGTCTGGCAGGGATTTGATTTTAACCCGGATACGGTATGAAAACCATCCTGCAACATTTCCCGCGATTAACCTCAGAACAACGGGCCCAATTCGAGCAGCTCGGCCCGCTGTACCGGGAATGGAACGAAAAGATCAATGTCATCTCCCGCCGCGACATTGACAATTTGTATACCCACCATATTTTACACTCCCTTGGCATTGCCAAGATCCTCACTTTCCAAAAACACGCCCGCATTCTCGACCTCGGCACGGGCGGAGGACTGCCCGGTATTCCCCTGGCCATACTTTACCCAGAGGTGCAGTTCACGCTCATCGACGGGACCCGCAAGAAAATAAAGGTGGTGGAAGAAATCAACCAGGCCATCGGCCTGAAAAATGTCAAGGCCAAGCACCAACGCGCCGAGGAGCTCAAAGGCCAATTCGACTTTGTCGTCTGCCGGGCGGTAGCCAGGCTCGAAAAGCTTGTGGCCTGGAGTTTGCCCTTGTTGCGCGACAAACAGCAGCACGCCCTGCCCAACGGCTTGCTTACCCTCAAAGGCGGCCGCTTAAAGGAGGAAATCAAGGAGCTTAGCGGGGGGGCCTACGTCGAGCAATTTCCGCTGAGCGACTACTTTGAGGGCCTCTACTTTGAGCAGAAGTACGTGTTGTACGTGCAGGGATGATGCCCGCATTTTGCAAAAATATTTTTCCAGCCCCCCAGCTTTTCGTATTTTTGATGACTTTCGAAAATATATTCAACCAGAGCAGCTCTATGTCATTTGAAGTAGAAGGAAAACTCCACAAAAAATTCGATACGGAAAGCAAAACTGAGACTTTTCAGGCACGCGATTTCGTCATCGAAACCGAGGGCAACTACCCACAGTTGGTAAAATTCCAATTGGTGCAGGACCGTTGCGCTTTGATCGATCCCTTTGAGGAAGGGCAGATGATCAAGGTCCACTTCGACCTCCGTGGCCGGGAGTGGAACGGCAAGTACTTTACCAACCTCAATGCCTGGCGGCTCGAGCAGGTAGGAGGCAATCAGGCCAATGCAAACAACAGCGCTCCGCCGGCTACGGATGACTCTTTTCCCTCCGCCGGCGACGAGCCCGCTGCGGAAGGGGATGATGACCTGCCGTTCTAACAGCCCGAAAAAATAATAATAAACAGCCCGTTGCAAAAAGGCATGGACCTGCATCGGGCTGTTTTGTGGATTCTGGCAATACGCCTACTGCTGAACAGATAAGCGGATGGCTGGGGCTTGGGCATATCCAGTTGCCCATTCTAGAGCCTGCCCATGCTCCTTCACCAAAAGCCAACAACCTCCAACCGAATGTCTACCGCCTTCCAAATAGCACTGCTCTGCTGCCTGCCCATTTTTCTGTCCGCACAAACGCTTACGGGGCTCAGTACCCGCTGGAGCGACAGCTTTGCCGAATGGCGCATCCATACTATGGATGAACGGCAAGAAGGCGAACTGCGGCAGATTTGGCTGAACCAAGACAACTGGACAGAATGGCGCTACCGGCTGGGAGAAGCCTCCGGCACCATCAAACTCAAATGGCAGGGCAACCCCAATCAGTGGGAAGCGCGAGGGGATAATCAGATCGTCACCGCCCGCACCCTTTTCAACAATAACTTCCGGGAATGGCGGGTATCCGATGGCACACATTCGGTGACTTTGGAATGCAGATACGGCAACATCTGGGACGAATGGCGGCTGCGCAGCGAGCGCTACGGCTGGTTTGAAATGTACACTTACTACCAGGGAGACCCACGCGATTGGGTCATCGTAGACGAGCTACGGGAAGAGGTTCCCCTGCCTATGAAAATGATGCTGAGCTTTCTGGTGGCATTCCACAGCTCGCCTAAGCAGTAAGCCTGCTAAACTTGCTTTTTCCTGAACTGCCGGTACCATTGCCGAAGCGTCGAGCGCTCCAGCATTGCAATGTACAGCAAATAGGCCATGAAGAGCAGCGTATTCCACGCCAGCCCCGCCCAGAAACCGGGCTGTAGCCGCCGTTCTAGGTAAAGGCTGAGCCCGAACAGCAGAACTGCCACCAAAATATAGGCTGCCATACGGCCTACGGGATAGTGGATAGGGTAATGGCGCTGCCCGGTCCAGTAGCTGGCCAAAGCCATGAAGCCGTAGCAAGCCAGGGCTGCCCAGCCCGCCCCCATGTATCCGTACTGGGGGATCAAAAGGTAATTCAAACTCAGCGTGATTACCGCCCCGCTGACACCGATGTACCCGCCAATGATGGTCCGGTCGGCTAATTTATACCAGATGGAAAAGTTATAGTACAAGCCGAGGAACAAATACGCCAGCAAAAGCAAAGGCACTACATCCAAACCCGTCCGGAAGTCCTTGCCCAGGTAGAACTGTATGAGGTCCATATACAACATGATGCCCAGAAAAGCCAGGCTGCCCACCAAAGTGAACCCTTGCCCAACCTGTGCGTAAATGATGCCTTTGTCTTCCCTTTCGGAATGCCGGAAGAAGAAAGGTTCGGCGGCGTAATTAAAGGCTTGGGTGAACAAATTCATCAATACAGCCAGTTTAGCAACCGCTCCGTAGATGCCCGCCTGCGCCAGGCCGTCCTGCCGGGAAAACCACTTGATCATCGGGATGGCCATCAGCTGATTGATGACTCCTGCGACTCCTGCTACAATCAGGGGAGCAGCGTACTGCAACATTTCCCGCCAGAGGCCGAAATCGAATTGCCACTGCAGCTTGCGGTACATGGGCATCAGCAACAACAGTACCGAAACACTGGCAATCAGGTTAGAGAGAAACACATAACCTACTCCCAACTCAGGACGGTAGAGCCAGCTCACCCAGACGGCACCATTGTCTTGCAAGTAGGGGAGCAGTTTCAGAAAGAAAAAAATGAAGGCGATATTGACCACCACATTCAGGGTCTTGACGATGGCAAAGTGTACCGGCCGGTTGTCCAGCCGCAGCCGGGCAAATGGTATAGCAGCCAGCGCATCAAAGGCTATGATAAAGGCAAACCAGCGGACGTACTCCGGATGTTGAGGATACCCCAGCTGGGTGGCTATTGCCTGAGCGGCCAGCAATAAAACGCCCAGCAGCACTAAAGTGGAGCCCGCCAGAGCGATGGCAGCCGTGGCGTAGGTCTTCTCCAATTCCGCTCCTGAACGATTGCCAAAGCGGAAGAAAGCCGTCTCCATGCGGTAGGTAAACAAAATCATCAGCAGGGCTGCCCATGTATACATCTCCGATACCACCCCGTAGGCCTGGGTTGTAAAGATACGGGTCAGGAAGGGCGTTAAAATGAAAAAATTGAGCAAGCGGCTCAGGATGCTGCTGGTGCCGTAAATGGCAGTTTCGCCGGCTAATTTTTTCAGAAGTGACAAATAGCAGGGTTTTTATCTCGCCGGCAAATCTAGGGCTTTTGCCTGTATTGTATCATAGCCCGGCAAGCGTATTAACAAAATGGCGCTTTCACCGTTTCCTAAGTATGAAAAAGAAACGCATACCACCCAAACCTGGGCAGGAAAGCGTGTGGGATTACCCGCGCCCGCCCAAACTGGAGAAAGTAAGCCAACATCTGACCGTTAAATTCGGCGGTCAAACCATTGCCTCTACCAATCAAGGGTACCGCGTGCTGGAAACCAGCCACCCGCCCGTGTACTACCTACCGCCGGAGGATGTTGCTATGGAGTACTTGGAGCTGGAGCCCAAATTTCAAACTCACTGCGAGTTTAAAGGCAAAGCCCGCTACTGGAATCTTAAAGTGGGAGAACAAACCAGCCCTTCCGCTGCCTGGAGCTACCCGGAGCCCAGAGGCCAGTTCTCCGCCATCAAAGATTACCTGGCATTTTACCCCAGCCGGGCCGATGAGTGCTACGTAGGCGATGAAAAGGTACAGGCGCAGGAGGGCGACTTCTACGGCGGTTGGATTACCTCCAAAATCGTTGGCCCTTTCAAAGGAGGCAAGGGCACTTGGGGCTGGTAAGCATTACTCCCCCAACACCTCTTCTATGCTGGCCGCCTCCAGCTTTTTGCCGATATAAACCAGCTTCAGGCCCTCACCGAACTCTATTTCATCCAGCGTGGCGGGGATGGGCTCTAAGTCGCCATTCGGGAAGTGGATGAAAACAGGC
>CAYNIT010000146.1:0-11284 GCA_964397205.1 uncultured Phaeodactylibacter sp.
TGACCTACAAGGGGGAGCAACCGCAGTAAGCATTGCTGCAATACTGAAGATTAAGCGACCAGGTGGTCGGTAATATCTTGTTCTGTATCTTCTCCAAGGCGAGTAACGTCACGGAATGCTGCATACTGTGCGCAATAGATGACGGGTACAGCAACCAGCAACCCCAGAATGAGCATCAGTGCACCCACTATCAAAAACAAGCCAAGGATGAAATTGAATAAGAAGATGATCAACCAGTTTTTGGTGATAAGCCGCCGGCTCATCTCCATGGCTTCCCAGAACGTCATATCGTAGAAGACGATGAATAAGGGAGCCCAGGTGTAAGAAACATAAAAGTAAACAGCAGGCAGCAACAGCAGCAGGCTCCAGTTTGGGAAATCTGGCACGTCGATGGCAGGGGCACCGCTCATGATGACATCCTTGAACCAGCCAAAGAAGTCTGTATAGCTCCAGGCCACAAACATAGGGATCATACTGATTATAGAGATTATGCCGATGACCAGCGTCACCAGGGCTAGTTGCCCCACGAAATCGAACCCTTTAAAAAAGCGGTTGAACTCCAGGGGTTCTCTTTTATCTAAGGTATAAGCCGCCAAGTAAGCCCCGGCGGCAAGGCAGGGCGTCAAAATAAAGTTGCTGAGCAGTTGCCCGAGGAAGGGAATAAAACCAGCAACGATGGTCATAAGGCCGGCTACCAAAGCAAAGCCAATAAAGTTGCCAGCGGAGCGCTGAAACAGGTCGAATGCTTGGCTGATGTAATCGCCGAGTCTGAAGCGGTATCCTTCCGTAATGAGGGTTTCTAATTGCTGGCGTTTCTGTTCGGTCATGTGAAGTGATTGAAATATACAGTAGAGGGATTGAAGATTAAAGGTAATGAATTTTCCTAAGAAAAGGTTCATAGGCCTTAAAAAACCAGGCTGTACTCCATTTTATTGCCCGCTGCTAGCGGCGAGGATCTCCAATATCTTGTCGGGCTCCACATTGCTGCTCAGCACTGCTTCGACTACCAGCAGCTCTACGAAATTGAAGCGTTTGTCGAAGGATTCTGTATAGGATTGGTTGAAGTACAGCTGCAGGTCGTCGAACAGAGAAGTCAGGATGAGCTGATAGGTATCCTGGCGCGGGTCGAATACCACGCATAGGAATTTTCGTTTGTTTTTACGGGGCGAGCACAGCAAAAACAAAGGGTAATCGAAGTAGGGCGCATTCCAAAAGCCAAACAAATTGGCTTCGAATAAAGGGTAGTACAGATGCTGGCAGTGGAAATCGTGGTACTTCAGGTACTGCTCCAGCTCGAAGATGCGCCGCTCCATCACTCGTATAGGAATGCGGTCTTCGGTCAGCTTATCATAGGGGCGCCAGGCTTTGTGCCGCAGGCTGTAGTACTCTACGGGGCCAATTCTCAGCTTGTATTCAAAGCGGGGATAGCCCGGCACTACGTATCCGGGATAGTAGTAGAGCAACCCTTGCTCTTGGGAGTAATTGATTTCCTCCAGCATGGTGTAAAAACCCAAGCTGTACTTCTTGTAGTCGGGATCGTAGATGCCGGTGATGCTCGCCGAGCTGTCTTGCCCGATATCGAAGTAGCTCAGCGCAATGAGCTGCTTACCGTCGTACACCCGCACTTCCTGGGTGTTGAAGATGTTAAAATTTTCCCCGTCGAGCAAAGCATCTTTGAGCGTGGGAGCCAGCAAGCCCGAGAAGGAGGTTTTGTAGCGCCGGTACAAGCGCTCCTTTTCGGCATTGATGGAAGCAGGGCCAATGGCCAGCCTGAAGTTGTTCCGGTTGCGGCGAAAGGTTTTGCGCAGGCTTTTGCGAAAGCGGTAGTCCACCAGCGGCAGGCGCACCCAAATGGCAGAGTAAAAGGAGCGGCCAAAGCAGAGGAAGTGGGTAGTGAAGATGGTTTGCCCCATACGGTACCAGCCCCGGGCCAGATACGAGTCCAGTTCTTCAGGGATCATCATTTCCGGATAGTGCTTCTCTGCAAACATGGAGGAAAGTTGTGGGGCGATAATAACAATTATTTTTGGTTCTCCATTTGGAGCGGCCCTAAAATAAGCGGTTGTTTTTCAGGTAATGCTCCTGTTTTAAGTACTCGGCAGCTTCTGCGGGCTGCAAACCCTCCGCCAACACTTCTATGACTGCCATCGGGAAACGGATAGCGTCCGGCTGGGCCAACAGCATTTCCTGGTAAGTCGGCAAATGGTGTACTCCGATGCCAAAAAACTTTACATTAAAAATGTTGACGCGCTGGGTTTGCGGACAAAATACCGCCGCCGGGCAGTACTGCGCTGGCCTGGGAGATGGCGCCAGCAGCACTAATGGATATTCTAAAAAAGGAAGGGGGCGGGCTTCGTAGAAGCGGATATCGAACAGATCGTACTCTGCCAGTGTACAGGGTTCTCTTGCCGCTTTGAGGCTGGTTTCCACGGCCCCGAGCGCCTTCCACATCCGATTGATGGGGGCATCCTCTGCCTGCAGCGGCCCGTACGCCTGCCAGGAATTGCTGCTTAAATCAAAGTACTCCATATCGCCCAGCCTGAGCTTGTAGTCAAATTCCTTAAAGCCGGGGACGACATAGCCTGGATAGTAATACTGCCGGCCAGTTTCGATCCCATACTGCACCTCCGCCAGCATGGTAAAAAAGCCGAGGCTGTACCGGGCGTAGTCCGGGTCGTAAATGCCCTGACTGCTGTAGAGGCTTCTTCGTCCCTGGTTGAACAGGCTGAAGGCGATAAGTTTTGCGCCGTCGTAGACCCGGATGCTGCGCGTATCAAAGGTAAAGGGGCCGTGGGGAGATTGCCGGTAGCGCTCCTCATCCGCCAGGCTTCGGTCTGGAAAGGTTGTGGCGTAGCGCTCGTTTACCCGCCGGGCTTCCCGGTCAAATGCGAAGGGCTGGCCGCTTACCACCCGAAACTGCCGGTGGACACGCCGCCAGAGTTTGCGCAGCCGCTTTCCAAAGCGGTAGCCCTGCAGGGGCAGCCGTGTGGGCAGCGTAGAGTAAATCCGGCTCTCTTCGTTCTTTGTGAAGTGCATAAAGTGAGCAGTGTAAATGGCTTGCCCGGCGCAGCGCCAGCCCGCTTCCAGGTAGTCGTCTAATTCGGCCGGTCGTACAGTTTCGGGATAACGGATTCTTGAGTACATGCCGCAAAGTTAAAGAGAATTGGATTAGCAAAGGTGCCCTGAGAAAGGCTTGATTTCGTCCGTTTTCTGTCTGCCTGCTTCAAACTTTTTGGGGGCAGGCATTAAAATCAATGACAAAGGGCATATCTTTGCTGCTCGCAAGCAAGACGCATTTACTACTTCACTATAATTGTTGCAAGGCTTTGTCAGACAGTATCGTCATAATCCCTACCTACAATGAGAAGGAGAACATTGTAAGGATCATTGAAAAGGTGTTCAGTCTCTCTAAGGCTTTTCACGTTCTGGTAGTTGATGATGGTTCCCCCGATGGTACTGCTGATTTGGTGCGGCAACAGCAGGAGCGCTACCCCGCGCAATTGTTTCTCCTGGAGCGCTCGGGCAAACTGGGCCTGGGCACAGCCTATATCGCTGGTTTCCGCTGGGGGTTGGAGCGGGAATACAGCTTCTTCTTCGAAATGGATGCTGACTTTTCCCACAATCCCGAAGACCTGCTCCGGCTCTACGATGCCTGCGCCAGACAAGGGGCGGGCGTAGCCGTAGGTTCTCGCTACGTGAAAGGCGGGCGGCTGGAAAATTGGCCCTACGACCGCATCCTACTTTCCTACGGCGCCTCCTTATATGTCAAGCTCATTACTTTCATGCCAGTTAATGACCCTACTGCCGGTTTTGTATGCTACCGCCGGGAGGTGCTCGAGACCATTGACCTGGACAAGATACGCTTCATCGGTTACGCGTTCCAGATAGAGATGAAATTCGCCGCCCATCTGCTCGGTTTTAAAATCATTGAAGTGCCCATCACTTTTACAGACCGGCTGGAGGGCAGCTCTAAAATGTCCAAGAAAATTGTGCGCGAGGCAGTGGTTGGAGTCCTGCAGATGCGCTACCGAAGCTTTTTCAGCAGCTACCGGCACAGCCTGGCCGCCGATCAGGAAATCAGTTGAAAATACCCAGCCGCCAGGGTTTGTACCGGGCTTTGATGAGTTTTATGTGCGATGGTTCTAGCTGCTCCCGCCGGAAGAACAGCAGGCCAAAGTGGAACACATCCACTGATAAGCGCACTGCCGGATGCGCCTTCATCTGCTGCCAGGCTTCCCGCATTTCCTCCGACCAGTAGATGTCAGCGATCACGAATACGCTCTCCGGATGAGCGTACTTCAGGCATTGCTCGAAGTACTGCAGGCTGGCGCCTCGGCGGTGGTCCCCGTCTAGGTAAAGGTAGTCCAGCTGCTCCAGCTTTTCCAATGCTTCCGGCAGCTTTTCGGTGAATTTTCCCGTAGATATTTCCACCTTGCTGTAGCCAAAGCGGTCTAGGTTTTCGCGCGCAGCTTCAGCTATCGAAGGGCAGCCTTCTATCGTCAGGAAACGGGCCCGGCGGGCAGCGGCAGCTTGGTATGCAGCGGAAATTCCGAGCGAAGTGCCCAGCTCCAGCATTCGGCTCGGCTTTACGAACTGCACCAAGCGGAAGAGGAAACGCCCCGCGGCAGAACTGACGGCAGAATGGCGGGCAATGTCGCGAATGCTCCGCTCTCGGGCGGGGTTGGCCTTTGAGCCCGCTCCGAAATCATCGATCTGCAGCCTGCCGCGGTCGTTCAGCAAACGGCGGCGTAACATTTCATTTTCTCCAAAAGCGTAGTAGTACCGGTCATCCTCCAGCACCTCCTCTAAAAACTGGTACAGAAAAGGGGAATGCACATCGTAGCGGGTACGAGCAGCAAGGAAAAAACGGGCGTAGTGCCACAGCAATCGGGCGTAAAGGCGGATCCATTTCATACTGAAAGGCAAAATTAGGAAATACGCCCGTTAAATTTGAGTTAAAACGAAGCGAGAAACTTTGGCTTCTTCATCCATACGCGGGGCTTCTTCGTTTATGAAGCGATAAGAGCAGTGGAAAGCAGTTGATTTATTACTTTTGTAACCTGAATGAATAAACTTGGTACAGGGATTGCAGGAGCGTAAGATGACAGACAAATTCTGGAATTTAAAGCTATTAAATCCTTATTATTTTAAGCCTGAACGGCTCATCGCTTCCTGCAACAGAACGCTTGGTGCGGCACCTCAGCCGTCAGCCTAAACGAGCCTCTATACCATTCGACACAAACTTAAAATTAGACATTAAATGCTGAAGTTGAAAATGTTAGTGCTCTGCCTTATCGTGGCCTTTGCGGCGGTACAGGCACAGCAAAGCGCCCCGGAAAACTGGTTCAACCTTGCCCCCTCCGATGGCGTGCCCGGCGTAAGCGCTGAAAAAGCCTACGAAGAGTTGCTGCAGAACCGCCGTGGAAAGGAGGTTGTCGTGGCTGTCCTCGACTCTGGTGTGGACTACGAGCACGAGGACCTCGATGATGTGATGTGGGTCAACGAGGACGAAATCCCCGGCAATGGCATCGATGATGACAACAACGGATACGTAGACGATATCCACGGCTGGAACTTCTTGGGCAATAAGCAGGGCGAAAACATCGCCCACGATAACCTGGAAGTGACCCGTTTGTACAAAAAGTACAAAGCCATGTTTGAGGGCAAAGAGGTGTCCGATTTGTCCAAAAAGGAAAAAGCGCTCTACGCCAAATACGAAGAGTACGAAGAGGTCATTGAGAAAAAACGCAAAGAACTCGAAGAATTCGTCGGATTGTACAACGCCCTTTCCGAAGCCATGAACAAACTCGATGAACAGCTCGAGGAGGAAAAGGTGAGCCTGAAAGATCTTGAAGAGGTCGAATCCGACGACCCTATGATGGGCTATGCGGTGCAGGTCGCCCGAAAAATGATGACCGACGAGGGCCAGACTTTCGAGCGGGTGGTAAGAGACCTCAACGATGGCGCTAAGTACTTCAACAGCCAGTACAATTACCATTACAATACGGAATTTGACCCGCGCCCGCTGATCAACGATAACTTCCAGGATCCCTACGACCGCGACTACGGCAACAACGATGTGCGTGGGCCGGACGCAGAGCACGGCACTCACGTAGCTGGCATCATCGCCGCAGAGCGGGACAACGGGGCCGGCATGGATGGAGTAGCCAAGAACGTCCGGATCATGTCAGTGCGCACTGTGCCGGATGGAGACGAGCGCGATAAAGATGTAGCAGCCGCCATCGTATACGCGGTAGACAATGGGGCCTCCATCATCAACATGAGCTTCGGCAAAGGGGCTTCCCCCCGCAAGGAAGTGGTAGACAAAGCCGTACGCTACGCCAAGAAAAACGATGTGCTGATCGTGCACGCCGCCGGCAACGACGGCAAAGAAATTTCTACCGACAACAACTTCCCCACGGACAAGTACGAGAAACGGCCCTTCCTTAACCTGTTCGGCCCCAAATACGCCAAAAACTGGATTGAAGTCGGTGCGCTGAACTGGCAGAAAGGAGAAAACCTGGCAGCGCCATTTTCCAACTACAGCCAGGATCATGTAGATCTCTTTGCTCCGGGCATGGCTATTTACTCTACCATCCCATTCGACGAGTACGAAGACAATCAGGGTACAAGTATGGCAGCCCCGGTGGTTTCCGGTGTAGCGGCGCTGCTGCGCTCCTATTTCCCCGATCTTACCGCCGAGCAGGTCAAAAGCATCCTGTTGCAAACTGCCCGCAAGCAGAAAATAGAGGTGATCAAACCTGGTGATGAGGAAGAAACTGTATCCTTCACTTCCCTGAGCGTTACGGGTGGTGTCGTCGACGCCTACGAAGCTGTAAAACTGGCACAGCAGACCAAAGGCAAAAAACGGGGGGTAGAGCGTCCGAGCGTGAGACAAACAGCGGAGATGCCCGAGGGCGCCAATCCGTAACATTACGCCCGCCTCCCCGCGAAAAGCCCGGTTTGCCCCCAGCAGGCCGGGCTTTTTTAGTATGGGTCCACATCCACGCTCACCCGTACGCCGCTCAGGCCAGATGCCGCGTGCAGTTCATTGGTAGCTGCCTGCACGCACTGCTTGGTGTACTTCAGCTTTTGGGCATGCCGCGGTATTTTGATGAGAAAGTCCAGCAGGTAGTACCCGCGCACCCGGGCTACGTAGGGCATGGCGGGGCCCATTACCCATTCCCCCAGCCGGCTTTTTAATGCTTTTTCGTAAAGCTTAGCGCCTTCGTTGACCCGCTTGGGCTGACGGTGCTTCAGCGTGATGCGTATAAGCCGCAGGTAGGGGGGATAGTGGAAGCTCTGCCGCTCCTGCATTTCCCGGCTGTAGAAGCTCGGGTAATCTCCCGATATGACCTCTTTCAGTACGGGATGGGCGGTATTGAAAGCCTGTATGATGACCCGCCCCCGGCGGTGTTTGCGCCCCGACCGCCCGCTCACCTGCCGCATGAGCTGGAAGGCGCGCTCGGTGGCCCGGAAGTCCGGGAACTGCAGCAGTTGGTCAGCGCTCAGCACACCGACGATGCCGACTTTTTCGAAATCCAGCCCCTTAGTGACCATCTGTGTGCCCACCAAGATGTCGATACGGCCTTCTTCAAATTCATTGATCAGGCGGGCGTGGGCGTACTTGCCCCGCACCGTGTCGAGATCCATACGGGCGATCTGCGCGTCGGGCAGGTAAATTTTCAATTCATCCTCAATCTTTTCGGTGCCAAAGCCCTTCAGCGTAAGCTTCTGCTCTCCGCAGGCCGGGCAAGCCGATGGCAGTTGTGCCTGGTAGCCGCAGTAGTGGCAGCGCAGGTTGTTCTGAAACTTGTGGTAGGTCAGGCTGACGTCACAGTTGATGCACTCAGCGTGCCAGCCGCAGGTGGTACAGCGGTAGACCGGCGAGAAGCCGCGGCGGTTCTGGAAAAGTATCGCTTGTTCTCCCCGCTCCAGGGTGGCTTTCAAGCCTTCAATCAGTACAGAGGTGAAGTGAGACTGCAGCTTGCGCTCCTTGAGTTCCTGTTTGGCGTCCACGATCTCAATGCTGGGCATCTGCAGGCCTCCGAATCGCTCCGGCATTTCCACCAACTGGTATTTGCCTGCTTTGGTATTGGCGTAGGACTCGAGGGAAGGGGTAGCGGTGCCGAGCACAATTTGGCTGTTGTGCAGCTGAGCCATGTAGACGGCAGTATCCCGGGCGTTGTAGCGGGGGTTGGGGTCGTACTGTTTGAAAGAACTGTCGTGCTCTTCGTCGACGATGACGAGCCCCAGCTTCTGGAACGGCAAAAACAGAGCTGAGCGGGCACCGAGTACCGCGGGTTTGCCTTTGAGCACTTGGTTCCAGAGTTCGACTCGTTCGTTGTTGTTCAGCCGGCTGTGGTAGACTGCAATCTGATCGCCGAATATCTTTTCCACCCGGCTAACGATTTGGGTGGTTAGGGCAATTTCCGGGAGCAGGTACAGCACCTGTTCCCCACGGTCTATGGCTTCCTGCATCAGTTCAATGTAGACCCGGGTTTTGCCGCTGCCGGTAACGCCGTGGAGGAGCACCGGCTGCTGCCGGTTGAAAGCCTGCCGGATGGCTCCCAGCGCTGCTTCCTGTTGTTGGGATAGCGTTTGGGCCTCTATGATGGCTTCTTCGTAGGCTCCCAGCCGGCTGACTTCCCGCTCATAGAAGCTGAATACGCCTTTTTTCTCGATGGCTTTCAAGACATTGGAGTCCACCCCAGCCTTTTGGTAGATATCTTGCCGGCGGACGAATTCCTGCTGTCGGTTCAGCTGCACAAAAGCCATCAATGCTTCTACCTGCCGGTTGGACCGGCTCAGCTTTTCGAAAGCTTGTTCGAGCAATTGGGGTTGCGAAGCGTAGGGTTCCTGCAGGGCTACGCAGCGGATGGTTTTGGGCTTGTACTTTTGTTTGATGTCTTCCTTCAGATAGAGCATGCGTTTCTCGAGCATGCGTCGGATGAGGGGGTACACCGATTTGCGCTGCAGGATATCCCGCACATCGCCAATGCTGATTTCCTGCTGTATGGTGAGCGCTTCTGCAATCAAATATTCCTGATCGTCCAGCTCGCTGAAGTCATCGCCGAAGAGCGGGCTAAGGGTGAGGACGGTTTCGCTCGCCAGTTTGAGGTTGGCGGGCAGGGCAGCGTTCATGACTTCGCCCAGGCTGCAGAGGTAGTAATCGGCTATCCACTGCCAGAGCTGCCACTGCCGTTCGTTGATGATCGGCGCTTCGTCAATGACGGAAACGATGGGCTTGGGGCGCTGCTGTTCCGGCGGCTCCGATGTGATGGCTACTATGAGGGCGCTGTAGCGTTTGGATTTGCCGAATTGTACCTCCACTCGTTTGCCAAAGGCGACTTCGGCTACCCATTCCTCTGGCACCGCGTAGGTGTACGGCTTAGGCAGAGCAAGGGGCAGGATGACCTGTACGTAGGTCTGTACGTCCTCGGCTGTATGGAGTTCTTGTTGCATGTTTGCTTTGGCTAATGTGCAGCGGCTAAGGTAGCAGGGAATAGCAGGAAAAGCAATCTTTTTCTGTCAACCTATCCGAAATTGAGGAAGTTCAAAGCCGTTCTGCAACAGCATAGCTACCCGCTGTAAAACCTGGCCAATAGCCATTTTCCGCCTTGCCGCTCAAATACCACCCGCGGGCCGGCCGGGCTGCCCACAAACTGCCCGAAGACATAGCCTTTGGTGCCATTGTCTAGTTCGATCTGAACCCAAGGGTGGCGCTCCCCGCCGATGGCTTCTTCGGCTTCGTAGCTCAGCAAGCGTACGATAGGGTAGTAAGAAATCGTAGTCAGGATGCGGCCGTTCAGGCTGGGAGCGTTCCGCAGGCGTACGCCGGAGCCGGTGATGACCCCATATTCCTCCGGGGCGTAGCGGCTTTCGGGCCAGGTAGCGTAGTAGTAGGGGGCTTGAAATTGTTGGTGCCCTTCCACAAAGGCTCCTCCCTTCCGCAGCACAGCGCCGAGTTGTTCCCAGACAGCGAGCGTGTCCGGTGCAGCACTGTTTAGTTGGAAGCGTTCTACGAAACCCGGCAGGCCTTTTTCTTCAGCGCTGTTGACTTCTACTCCTTCGGATACCGCGTCGAGCAGGCCGAAAACATCCTTATCTTCAATAGTTTCCAGCAATTGCTGCCGGAATACAAAAAAGGCGGTATCCAAAGGCGCTTCATCCACCGGGTAGAGCTTGCCTGCCTCTTTTATGGCTTCGGTCGGCATAGGGTCCTGTTGCAGGGCCCGGTACGCTTTGTAGAGCTGCCGCAAAGAATCCTGGCTGAGCGGCGGCTCCGGGGGAGCGTCTCGGGCGGATGGCTCCGAATCGGAACCGCTGCCGCATCCCAGACACGTAGTGATGGCAATCAAAAGGAAGGTTTTTCGCATCATCTGGCACAGTTTTCCACTAATTTAGCAAAGATATTCGAGGGCTGGCTTGTTATTACCCGGCTGGAGTGCGATATTTAAAGCAAAAAATATGCACTGCCGGATTCTGCACCTCCTAATAGCGTGGGGGCTCGCCATGTATTTTTCTGCGCTTTCCGCTCAAACCTACCGACTTTTCCATTATACCGCCTTAGATGGCCTGCCCAATACACTCATCAAAGGCGTTGCGGCCGACGAGCATGGTTTGATTTGGCTGGCTACGGACGGCGGTTTGATTCGCTACGATGGCCTGACGTTTGAGTCTTTCCGGGCAGCCCTTCCCACGCCATTCATCAAAGATGTATTGCAGACCAGCGATGGCAGGCTATTGGCCTCAACGGATAAAGGGCTTTTTCGCATTCAAGCCCGGATCGACCAACCTGATTTTCAGCCGCTGTTGCCCGATTCGGCCGTCAGTTTGGCCAAAAGCCTGTATGAAGATGAAAACGGAGCGATATGGACCTCCAATAACAGTACCATCTTCTGTATTAAAGATGCGTCCTGGAAAGCCTTTGATTTCGACAAGGCTTACCACAGCGACGACTTTGTCAAGTCCTTTTCCATTGTAGAAAATGGATTCGGGCAGCTTTACGCATTTTCCCGCAACGGTGCTTTGTTCGTACTGCGGCAGCAGGAGCAAGCCTTTTCGGAGCCGCTTTACAAATTTGGTGCGGATGTCAATGATGCCATACAGGTGGCGCCAGGCAAAATTTGGGCCGCCTCCAACAAAGGCATCTTCGAACTCACTACTTCTAAGACAGGCGCACTGCTCTCGGCTTCTAAAATCAGCGGCCTTACGGCTTACAGCTTACTGAAAATCAACGAGCGGCAAGTTGGAGCGCTGGTTCGCAACGAGGATGCCTTTC
>CAYNIT010000147.1:0-11272 GCA_964397205.1 uncultured Phaeodactylibacter sp.
AGCGTGCAAAAGAACGAGTCTAAATCGGTAAGTTATTGTTGCGCGACCCCTAAACACAAACAGCCTGATACAGATGGCTCGCGAACCGCTCCCGCCTAACCGGGCAGGAGCGGTTCGTTCGTTTTTTGAGCTGCGTATATCGAAAGCTGCCCAGTTTATTTAATTTTGGGCAAACGATTCAATTCCGCCTATGGGCTTACTGATATTTTTCTTCTTGCTTTCTATCCTCTTTTCTTTTCTGTGTTCCGTCTGGGAAGCAGTGCTGCTAAGCATCACCCCCTCTTTCGTGGAGGTCGCCTACAAAGAAAAAGGGAAGACCGGGCAGTTGCTGAAAAATTTCAAAAAAGACATCGACCGCCCCCTTGCTGCCATTCTTACGCTCAATACCATCGCTCATACGGTGGGTGCCATCGGCGTAGGGGCACAGGCAGGCAAGGAATTCGGCGATCAGGATATGGTCCTGGCTGGTTGGACGATGCCCTTCAGCGTCGAGGCTTTTGTCGGCGCGGTAATGACCCTGGCCATCCTCATCCTGTCCGAGATCATTCCCAAGACCATCGGCGCCAATTACTGGAAGAGCCTTTCTGGCTTTACGGTCCGTTCGCTCAACATTATCATCTACGCCCTTTTTCCCCTCGTTTGGCTGAGCCAATTCATCACCAAAATCCTGAAAAAAGACAAAGAAAAGAGCGTGCTGAGCCGAGCGGACTTCTCCGCTATGGCAGAAATTGGCGAAAAAGAGGGCATCTTCCGCAGCAATGAGTCCAAGATCATCCACAACCTCCTGCGGCTCAATACCATCCGGGCCAAGGACATCATGACACCCCGCACCGTAGTCAAAGCCGCCAATCAGGAGCTGACCATCCAAACCTTCTACAGCAACAACCAAGAGCTGCAATTTTCCCGCATCCCCGTGTTTGCAGAATCCAAAGACCACATCAATGGTTTTGTACTCAAGGATGAAATACTCAGCAACATCATCAAGGACAACGGCCAAGCACCGCTGCGGGACATCATGCGCGAAATCTACATCATCAACGAGCAAATGCCGCTGCCCGACCTGTTCAATCAAATGATGGAAAAACGGGAGCACATCGCTCTGGTCGTAGACGAATTCGGCGGCATGGGGGGTATCCTGACCATGGAAGACATCATCGAAACCCTGCTGGGCATTGAAATCGTCGATGAGCAGGACAATATCGAGGACATGCAGCTCCTGGCCCGCCGAAACTGGGAAAAACGCGCCGAAATCCTTGGCTTGCTGGAGGACATCAAAGAGGAGCCATCCGCCGGCGAGGAACAGACGGGCAATTCCGATGCCGGCGAAGAGGGGCAAGACCAGAAGCGGAGCTAACGCTTGCCCAGTTCGATCACCTGCAGGTCCTCCACCCGCCCTTCGCGCAGCGAGAAACGAACGACTGTTTTTACTTTGTGAAAGCCCTGCAGGCCAGCCGCTCCGGGGTTGATGTGCAACAGCCCCAGCTGTTTGTCTGGCATCACCTTGAGAATGTGAGAATGACCGCAGATGTAGAGCCCAGGCGGCCGGGCGCGGAGCAATTGGCGGACGCGCTTGTTGTAGCGCCCAGGATAGCCGCCGATGTGAGTCATGAACACCTCTACCCCTTCCAGCTCGAAGCGCAGGTCCTCCGGAAACCGGCGGCGGATCGAGGGCTCGTCGATATTGCCGTACACCGCCCGCAGCGGCCGGAACGCCTCCAGCCGGTCGGCCACGCTGGCCGCTCCGATGTCCCCCGCGTGCCAGATCTCGTCGCATGCTTCGAAGTACTCAAATACGCTTTCCTCCAAATGGCTGTGGGTATCCGAAATCAGTCCGATGCGCTTCATACCCGCAACACGATTTTGCCGAATTGCTGCCCTTCTTCCATGCGCTGAAAAGCCTGCGCTGCCTCCGCTATGGGGTATACCTTGTCCACCACTGGCCGCAATTGATGCCGGCCTACGAAATTCACCATCGCTCCGAACTCCTGATCGCTGCCCATAGAGGTGCCGAGTATGCTAATCTGTTTCCAAAAGATGAGCTGGGGCGAAAAGTCCGGCACTTTGCCTCTCGTCCCGCCGTAGGATACAATGCGAGCGCCGAAGTTGCAGATCTTCGGGAAGCGGGCAAAGCCCGGGCCGCCAGCGCTGTCGACGATTAGGTCAAAGCCGCCCGCCATGCCTTTCAGCTTTTTGTCCCAGCCGTCTGCCCGGTAATTGGCACCGCCTTCCGCGCCCATCTCTTGGGCACGCTGAAGCTTTTCCTCTGAGCTTGAAGTAACGTACACCTCCGCACCAGCAGCCAGCGCAAACTGGAAAGCAAACAAAGCTACACCGCCTCCAATGCCGGAGATCAGCACTTTGTCTCCCGCCTGCAGTTGGCCACGGGTAAACACCGCCCGGTAGGCCGTCAGCCCGCCCAAAGGCAGCGCAGCGGCTTCTTCCCAGCTCAGGTGCCCGGGCTTGTCGTGCAGCCGGTCAGCGCCTACAGCCACTTGCTCAGCCATAGTACCGTGCTTGGGCATGCCCAGTATGGTATAGTCCTTGCGTTGATGAGCCAAGCGATCGCCCCATCCAATATTGGGATTGATCAGCACCGCTCGCCCATCCTGTGTGCCGGCACCATCCGAACCGAGTATACCTGGTGTCTGAATCCCCGGGTACAAGCCCTTAGTGATCCACACATCCCGGTGGTTGAGCGCGGCGGCTTTGAGGCCTACCAGCACCTCTTCTTCCCGGGGCTTCGGATCGGGGAACTCCCGGTACTGCAGCGGCTTGCCTTTCTCTTCGAGTACGATTGCGTGCATTGGTATGTCTTTACAGGTTAGTTGACTACCAAAACATACCCATTCTCCGCGTACTTTTCAAAATCATCGTAACGAATTTGCAGATAGCCGCTTTCCCCCCAGCTTTTGCCCCAGCTGCTCATCACCTCAAAGACCAGGTCTACTTCATTGTAGCCTACTACTACGAGCGGAAAACTGGAGTTGGCTTCCCGGGGCGGTTCCCAGCTGCGCGTGCGCAGCATCTGCTTCAACTGGGGGCTGGCTTTCAGCTCGATCAGCACCGGATGCCCGCGCATCAGCGCCTTTTTGGTTTCAAAAACGCGTTGGCGCCCCTTGGTGGTGGTGCGGAAAATGTGCAGGTAGTTGGTGATTTGGAACTTTTGGGTAGCGTAAACCGCAGTGGGGACGCGCTCTGCATCGTAGGGCATGATGGCTGCGCTGACCGTACCCACATCGGCCAGAAACCGGCAAGCTTCCTGCAGGTTGACCGGGCGGTCGGAGTTTTCCAGGCTGAGCTTGATGTAGTCCGGGCTGAGGTTGTCTTTGTAGTTGTTGTCTAAATTGACGTAATACTCCAGGCAGGTAGCCAGCGCATAGCTCAGGTCAGAGCCCCGAGGCCCGATTTTGCGCACCGGCATCATGTAGGGTTTGAGGCTTTGCCGCTGCAGCTTCTCCCGGGGATCCCCGCCTACACCTGGAATGGAAACCAACAGCCGGTCGATCATTTCCGGATTGCTTATGCCAAAGGTTCCCTCCGTATTTTTCTTCTCGATTTGGGCAGGGGCGGAGCAGGCAATAAGAGCGAGTACGAAGCAGAGTAGGTATTTCATTTTCGGATACAGTTTTTGGTCAACATTCCTTCCAAGAACGCAGGCCGCCGGCGATTTCTTGCTTCAGCTACCGATAAAAAGCCGCATCGCGCTACACCATCGGGGGTTTCAAATCGTTACATCAAAAAAGGAGCAGCGATAGCTCTTCAAGCCACTGCCCTGCTTCCCGGATAAAACTCTAAACCAACTCCATGAAAATCGTCAAAAGAATTCTGATCGCTCTGCTCATCCTGCTGCTGCTGGTAGTAGGAGCAGCCGTTGCCATTCCCTACTTTTTCAAGGATGAAATCGTCGCGATGGCCAAAGAAGAAGCCAATAAATCGGTGAACGCGGAAGTTGATTTCGCAGATGTCAACCTCTCCCTACTGCGCAGCTTCCCCCACTTTAGCCTGCGCCTCGACAGCTTCTCAGTAGTCGGCAAAGATGAATTTGAAGGCATACCGCTCGCCAGAGGGGCTTCCGCCAGCTTTACCCTCGACCTTTGGTCGGTCATCCGATCTACCGAACCGGTAGCCGTCAAATCGGTACAGCTGGAAAAGCCCGTACTGGAAATTTACGTTACCGAACAAGGCACAGCCAACTACGACATTGCCCTGCCGGCGGAAGAGCCCAGCCAGGAACCCGAAGATACTGCCGACTACAGCGGCCTGGTCGTTGAGCTGGAAACGTACAGCATCAGCGGTGGCAGCCTGCTCTACGACGACCGAAGCATTGACGTGCTGGTCGAGATCAATGAGCTGAACCACAGCGGCTCCGGCAACTTCACCATCGATCAGTACGAGCTCGACACCGAAACCACCACTGAATCCATCACCTTAGAACAAGGCGGCATCACGTACCTCAAGCAGGCGCAGGCCCAACTCGATGCCGTGCTGAACATCGACCAGCCCAACAGCAAGTACACCTTCAAAGACAACACCCTCACCGTCAACGCCCTGCAACTGCAGGCCGACGGATTTGTGCAACTGGTGGAAGAGGACGTGAACATGGAGCTCGCCTTTACCAGCCCGCAGAACGATTTCAAAAGCCTGCTTTCCCTCATTCCCAACGCCTACATTGAAGGTTACGAGGACGTACAAGCCAGCGGTGACTTCACGCTGGATGGCTCCGTGAGCGGAACCTACCGGGCGGAACCAGAAACTTACCCGGGCTTTCAGATCAACACCACGGTAAGCGAAGCCAGCGTACAGTACCCGGGCTTGCCCCTGGGAATTAATGACATCAACGCGCAAGCCTCGGTCAACAGCCCGAGCAGCGACTTTGACGACATCACGGTGGAGGTGCCCCGCTTTAGCATGAATCTCGGCGGCAACCCTTTCACCGCTCGTTTCAATCTACAGACCCCCATCAGCGACCCGGATATCGAGGCGGCCGCTGACGGCAAAATTGACCTGGCCCAGCTCAGCCAGGCTTTCCCCATGGAGGGCATCGAAACCCTGAATGGCCTTATAACAGCAGACCTCCGGGTAGATACCCGGCTTTCCACCATCGAACAGGAGCGGTACGAAGAAGTCGAAATGGACGGCAGCTTGCGCGTGCAGGACATCAACTACCAAAGCGAAGGTTTGCCCGCCATCAGCATAGGGGATGCCCAGATGGCTTTCTCGCCGCAGTTTGTGGAATTGGGTAATTTTGAAGCCCAACTGGGCGAAAGCGACCTCCGGGGCCAGGGCCGCATTGACAACATCCTGGCCTACTTCTCTCCTCAGAAAACCATGGCTGGCCAGCTTCAGCTGCGGTCCGATTACTTCAATGCCAGCGAATGGGTGCCAGAGGAAGAGGCGGGCGCCAGCCCTGCCGTCAGCGTGGGCACAACGCAACCAGCGCCTGCCGATGGCTCCTCTGAGGCAGAAGTTTTCGACCGTTTCGACTTTACCCTTGATGCCGAAGCCAGGGAAATCGCCTACGATGAATACGTCATCAAAAACGGCCTAGCCCGCGGGCACATCAAACCCAACCGCCTGCAGGTCAGCGCCATCGCGGCGGATATCGGCAGGAGCGATTTCAGCGGCAGCGGCATCATCACTGGCCTGTTCGACTACCTCTTCGAAGGCGGGCTGCTGGGCGGCAAGCTGCAATTCAATTCTGAACTGCTGGACCTGAATGAATTCATGCCGCAAAGCGAAGCGGGCAGCGAGGCTACCGCCAGCGAAAGCAGCCCGGAAGCTGGGAGCGAAGGCTACAGCGTCATCCCTGTGCCTCCCAATATTAAGATGGATATGGCAGCTAATGTAGGCCAGCTAATTTATACCAATATGGTGCTGGAAAACCTGCAAGGCCACCTGGTAGTCGAGGACGAAGCCATCGTGCTGGACAATGTGAAAGCGCAGGGCCTGGGCGGCGAGCTGAGTATGAGCGGCAGCTACGATACGAGCGTACCGGAAGAGCCCGCTTTCACCTTTAAATACGACCTCAGCAGCCTTGACTTCCAAAAAGCATTCAACACCTTCAATACCTTCGAACAATTTGCGCCCATCGGCAACTACATCCGAGGGCGTTTCAACAGCACGCTGCTCATGGAGGGCAAATTGGGCCAGGACCTCTACCCCAAGCTCAATACCATCACCGCCGAAGGCTTCCTGCAGACCCTGGATGCTGTCATTCAAAACTTCAAGCCCGCGCAAGCCATCGGCAACAAGCTCAACATTCAAGAGCTGCAGGGCAATATCCCAGTGGAAAACACCAAGAACTGGTTCAGCATCGCCGATGGCGTACTGCAACTGGAGGAATACGATGCCGCTCTCGAAGGGATCAATATGAAAATCGGCGGCTCCTACAGCCTGACCGAATTCCTCAATCTCGACATCAAAGCCAAGGTGCCCCGCGAATTGCTGGAGCAAAACCGATTAGGCGCGGCTGCCAGCTCCGCTTTGGGCAAACTGCAACAGGAAGCCGGCAAGCTCGGCATCAACTTCGCCCAGGGAGAATACATCGATGTCCTGATCAACCTGACCGGAGCGATCAATGCCCCCAAAGTCGGCTTGAAACTCTTGGGCATGAGCGGCGAAGACGGGCAATCCGTCTCCGGCGATGCCCGCGAACAAGCCAAAGAAGCCCTCCAGGAAAAAGTGGAACAAGGCAAAGAGGAAGCTAAAGCCAAAGCCCAGGAAGCCATTGATTCCGCTAAAGCAGCAGCTAAGGAAAAAGCAGAAAAGGCAGCGGAGGACATCAAAGAGAAAGCGAAAGAGACGGTAAAGGATAAAGTCGGCGAAGCCGTCGACTCCACCGCCAAGGAAAAGCTGGACGAAGTCCTCGATGAAGCGGGAAAGGAGACTAAGGACAAAATCAAGGATAAGCTCGAAAAATTCAATCCTTTCAAAAAGAGCAACGACAAGAAGAAAGAAAACAAAGAGGGCGGCAACTGATACGCGGAGGGCGCTGCAGCTCGGTTTCAACTGCCAAAAAGGCACCGGCGAAACCAACCGCACGCCACGTTGTCACAAAAACTGTTTTTTTAACACCCGCTCGGGGCTGGCATTTTCTTTGAACGTTGATAAGCGTATAGACGTTTCACTGATAAATAAAGGTCATGAGCGAGTCCCAAATTTTAAGCCACAAGACCAAGAACTTCTTCCGCGCTGCTGCCCTATTTTTGGGTATGATGGCGCTGATGCTGGGATTGGGGTATACCTTGATCGGCACTACCGGCCTGGTCTATGCGGGGCTGTTCAGCTTGTTTACTTTGGTGATGAGCAGCCGCGTATCGAGCCAGATGATTATGCGCTTTCAGGGAGGTCGGCCGCTGCGGCAGGGCGAAGCTCCACAGCTCTATCACCTGATAGAGCGGCTGGCGCAGCGGGCTGAATTGGACAAGCCCCCACAACTGTACTACATCCCCAACGGCTCGCTGAATGCCTTCGCCACCGGCAGCAAAAGCGATCCCGCTATCGCGGTCACCCACGGCCTGTTGAGCCGTATGGACTTGCGGGAATTGTCTGGCGTACTCGCGCACGAGATCAGCCACATCCGCAACAATGACTTACAGCTCAAATCCATGGTCAACCTTTTCAGCCGGCTGACTCGCCTGTTCTCCTTGGGAGGGCAAGTCCTGTTGTTTGTCAACCTACCACTCTTTCTCATGGGCAACGCGCCCATCTCCTGGTTTGCCATTCTCTTGCTGCTCACCGCCCCCATGCTGGCAACGCTTATGATGATGGCTTTCTCCCGCACTCGGGAGTACGAAGCCGACCTCGAAGCAGCCCGCCTAACTGGCGACCCCAACGCGCTGGCGGACGCGCTGGAGAAACTGGATTACTACAATCAAGGCGGCTTTATGCGGATCATGCGCCCTAGCCGGGGCATGAATGTGCCCAATGTGCTGCGTTCCCATCCCGAAACCAAAGACCGGGTCAAACGACTGCGCGAACTAGCGCCTCGTTTCATCCCCAAGTTTGATTGGAGCCGTTTTGCCCCTCATTTCCTAAGAAAAGCTTAACTTTATAGTAAACTTGTGCCTAGTTTCCTCGTAAAAGACTGGCGTACAGGTATATTATAATCCCCGAAGGATAGATGGTGCCTGCTAGCCTGCCCTATCATCAATGCAGGAATACAGCCTGTTCCCCCTAGTGGCAGGCGGCGGCTACCCTTCGCAAAACGCAAACGGTATGAGAAAACGGCTACCCCTGTTCCTCCTCTTTCTCCCCTACTGCTGCATAGCGCAGATTTCATTTTCGGATGGTTCTCAATGGCTCGATTTCGACAACCTCCGGTCGGGACTAGCTATTGGCATCGCTGACATGAATGCCGATGGGCTGGACGACATCGTCGTGCTCGACAATGCCCAAAACTTTTATATCGAATACCAGCAGGCGGACACCTTAGCCTTCAATGGCTTATTTGTCAGCGCTTTGAATGCCCCGAGCTGGAGCCTCTGTATCGCGGATGCCGATAACAACGGATACCCCGATATCTTTACCGGCGGAAATTTCAACGGCCTAAAGCTATTGATGGCCAATGACGATGGCACCGACTACACTACTGTCTTCCCCAATGCGCCCAACATCTTCCTGAAGGGCGCCAACTTTGCCGACATTGATAACGATGGCGATGCCGATATATTTGCCGCCCACGAGGCTGGCCTAAGCGTCCCGCTCAACAACGACGGCAACGGGCAGTTTGAAACCGATTACAGCTTGATTCTGCCAACCTCTACGACACCCTCCGACAATTCCGGCAATTCTGGCACCATTTGGACCGACTTCAACAACGACGGGGCGCTGGACCTGTACATCTCTAAATTCAAATTTGGCGTGGATGACCCCACCGATGGCCGCCGCCTCAACCTGCTTTTTCGCAATGACGGCCCAACAAGCTTTGAGCAGATCGCTGCCCAAGCTAACGCACAGCCCTTCGGCCAGAGTTGGGCCAGCAACTTTGCCGACATCGACAACGACGGCGACATGGACTGCTTTGTCATCAATCACGATAAAAGCAACACACTCTACCGCAACAATGGCAATGCCACCTTCACCGATATTTCTCAACTGAGCGGGGTCAGCGCTGGCCTAAACGACAATGGCCTGGGGGCTCAGGTGCTCTTCGCAGATTTCGACAACGATGGTTTCGTGGATTTACTGTACACCTCTCTCGGCACAGAGCACGCCCTGCTGCGCAATCAGGGCGACGGCACCTTTGAAGAGCTTGCCACAGTATTCCCCGGCAGCCCAAAGGTCTACAGTGCCAGCCTGGGCGACTTAAACAGCGATGGATTCGTAGACGTGTACGCTGGCTACGGCAGCGGTTTCAATCAAATCGGCACAGAGCCCGACCGGCTCTTCCTCAATGATGGCAACGACAACCACTTTCTGCGGGTCGGCCTGCGGGGAGCTACTGCCAACCCCTCTGCTATTGGAGCCCGCCTAGAACTGTATGGTGCCTGGGGGCAGCAAATTCGGGAAATCCGCTCGGGCGAGAGCCTGGGCATACAGACTTCGCCTACCGCCCACTTCGGCATCGGCCAGGCAACCGCCATCGATAGCCTGGTCGTACGTTGGCCAAACGGCAATATCGATTTCATAGAAAACCCAGTCATTGACACCACCTACTTCATCACGGAGGGGGACTTCTGCCTGCCGCAGGTCAGCTTCAATTACCAAAGTGAAAACTTGACCTACCAATTCATGGCAGCGGGAGATGCTGGCATAGATACTTTGATATGGGACTTTGGCGATGGCTCCGCGCCGGATACCATAGGCACGGGCCTGAATGCTACGCATGTATTCTCAGAAAGTGGCACTTACACAGTCTGTCTGAGCAGCCAGGGATCCTGTGGCACAGCGCAGTACTGCGAAAACATCTCGGTACAGTGTGCAGTGCCCGAGGTGGCCTTCAGCGCCGAAACGGATGGTTTGGATGTTTCCTTTACGGACCTGTCGTTCAACACTCCCACCGCCTGGAGCTGGGACTTCGGCGACGACAGCACTTCCACCAGCCAAAATCCGGAACACGGTTTTGCAGAACCCGGGATATACTTTGTCTGCCTGGTGGCTTCCAATGACTGTGGAGATGCTACCATTTGCCAGTTTGTACAGGTCAGCTGCAGCACGCCCGAAGCATCCTTCAATTTTAACACGGATGAGCTGAGTGTACAATTTCTGGACTTCTCCAGCGCCGGCACCAATGAATGGGACTGGGACTTTGGCGACGGCAGCGGCAGCGATTTGCAGAACCCCGAACACATTTACGCCACCCCCGGCACTTACGAAGTTTGCCTACAGACCGATGGCGCCTGCGGCGCAGCCTCCAAGTGCGACACCATCACGCTGGATTGCGCCCCCCCGGAAGCCGCATTTGCTGTATCCCAGGATGAACTGACGGTCTCCTTTGCCGACAACAGCACCGGCCAGCCCGGCCAATGGGACTGGAGCTTTGGAGATGGCAACGGGTCATCGGAAGGCTCGCCTACGCACACTTACGATTCGGCCGGCACTTACGAAGTTTGCCTGGTAGCCAGCAGCGTCTGCGGCAGCGATACGCTTTGCCAAGCTTTGAGCCTGAGCTGTAGCCCGCCTCCCGTCAGCTATTCCGTTGAATCAAGCAGCTTGCAAGCCAATTTCACCAACACCTCCGCTTATCCTGCCGACAGCCTGCTCTGGATTGTCGCGGGCCAGGATAGCCTTTTGGGCGCAAGCCCTACCTATACTTTCGACAGTTCTGGCACTTACGAAGTTTGCCTGCAGGGGCGCCATCCCTGTGGCACGGATGAGTTCTGCGACAGCCTCGCGGTAGCCTGCCTGCCGCCGGAAGCTGGTTTTGCAGACAGCACAGTGGAGCTGCAGGGCACTTTTCTGGACACTTCCCAATTCGCGCCTACGCACTGGGCCTGGCGAGTCGAAGGAGCGCTGGTGGGCACCGACAGCCTGCTGGAATACAATTTCCCGCAGGCCGGCAACTACGAGCTTTGCCTGGCAGCGTCCAATGCCTGCGGTGCGGACACCCTCTGCCAAACCATCGAACTGCAGTGCGCGCCGCCCGCTGCTGGATTTGGTTTTGAAGCAGAAGAGCTGACAGTATCCTTCATCGACAGCAGCAGCGCTTTAACGGAAGAATGGTTCTGGGCGTTCGGCGACGGCAGCAACAGCTTCCTGCCAGCACCCAGCCACACTTACAGTGCGCCGGGGGACTATACCGTCTGCCTGACGGCTGCCAATGCCTGCGGAG
>CAYNIT010000148.1:0-11197 GCA_964397205.1 uncultured Phaeodactylibacter sp.
GAATTCGCAAGTAAGGTCTCCATAGGTTAGAATCAACTGTTCTCTTCGCGACGGTTGACTTCCGCAATAACGTTGCGCACTCGATTTAGTTGTACGGGGTATTCCTGAATTCTATCGAAAAGGTACTGCTGCTGCAAATCCGGGTAGGGTGCCATCAACTGCTGCATGAAGGCATCGTCCACAATTGTTGGCACTCCCGTCTGCATGTCAATGACGACACCCAGCGGGTTTTTGGTTTTGGAAAGCCCCAGCTCTACCAACAGAGAGGAAGGCCGCTCATCGATGAGGAACAAGTAGCGCCCTTTTTCCAGGACTTTCGAGTAATGCTGGCCCTTTCCGAAGTATGTATTGGCTTTAATGAACCACTCTCCCTCCCGCACCAAGGCGTAGTAAGCCCGGCAGCCCTCCGTTTGCAGTTTATAGCGATGCAAGCCGGCTACAGAGCAAGGCGCCAATCGAGCCTGCACCGGCTGAAAGCGCCCCGCCCACAGGTCCAAAAAGCTGGAGGCTGCCAGGACAGTGCCCTGCCGTACAGTTGGTACCGCTGCCTCCCGGGATAAAGCCGGCTGCCCAGCAGCGAAGTGCTGCAGACTCTTGAAAAAAGCCTTCTCCAAGCGGGGTGCATGGCCTTCCGGCACCCGGGTTTTTTCGCCAAATAGCTCTACCGTAACGGGGGTTGCCTCTCCGCTTTCCGGCTCCAGGAAGGCTACCTTCAGGCGGAGCCCCCCTTCTCCCGCCCGCAACTGCAAGTTTTCCCAAATGTACAGCTCCTCCACCTGCGCTACTACCGCTTGGGCTCCCGGCTTCGAGCTAATCCAGCCATTCATCAGCCGTTTCACTTGATCGAAAAAGCCAACCTTCGGCATCAATGCCCGTTTCTTAGATCGGTTAGAGCCGCGGTTGACGATGCCAAAGTTGGACTGGAAGGAGCGGCGGTCCTCAATCCCCTGCACAAAAAAGTCAGCAGAAATGGAGCCTTGAACCTGCCCCTGCAACCCGATGATGCGATAGTCGGTCTGGGACAGCAGGCTGCTGCTCAACAACAGCAAAAACAGATGCAGTAGGCGAATGGGTCTCGTAGGCATGGCTTCAGATTTATAATCAGGTCAAGCGCAGATAGCCTTCCTGTTGCTTTGGCTCAAGCTCTGGGCTCAAATAGATTGTTTGTGAAAATAAGAATATTCCGAAGTACATGTTCAGTCCACAGGGCTCAATTCTGATGGTACGATAAGATTTGAGCATTTTCCAGAGTAAGACCTACCCCTAAGAGTAGCCGATAGCAGCAACCTACGCTGCGATTGTTTGTTTTGAGAATTGAAACCAACTTCAACGCCCAGCGTGGCCGGCGGGCAGCGTGCTCGTCGATATCAGAAATGTAATAAAAATGGCAAGAGAAGATTATCCAACTTCCGGCGGATCCCCCAGGCGCATGCTGCGGGTGCTGCTCATCATCCTGGCGCTGAGCCTCATCGGCATTATCCTGTTTCGCCAATATGTGCAACCAGCTGGCTACACCAGCGTGCCTAAAGAGTACCAGGTCAAATACGTCCCCTCTGACTTCCGGTTCGCCATCGATGAAGAAAGGGCCCTAGATATCCTTTCCGACCCCAACCGCAACCGGCGGGCGTTCAACGAACTCGTTTACGATGTCAACATGGGCATACTCCGCCACGTCGGAAAGCGCATGAACCTCAGCAACGAGGACATGGGCCAGCTGCAGGAGGAATACGAAAAACACCACCCCTACCTGCGCGACCTCTACTTCAATGATTTCGTGCAGCTGCGGGACACCACTTCGCAGCTCTACGAGACCTGGTACGATAATGAGGGGGCAAGTGCTATCGAAGCACTGCGGGAGGTAGCCGGCAAATATACCTGCTTCCTCGTCACCCAGGTCATTACTACCCTCGTGCCGACTAAAGGCATGAGCATTTACGCCAAAGGGCAGGATGTCACTACTCCTTGCGGCCTGGCTATGAAAGAAGCCGTCAACCCCATGATGAAACGGCTGGAAGAACGAGCCGCCGTTCGGGACTTCAGCCGCTCGCGCGGATTGCTGCAGGAAAAAGTAGAAAAGGTGGTAGCCGAACTAGCTACTATGGAAGTAAGAGACAAAAAAGGGCTCAACAAAAACCTGCAGACCAAATTCCTCGGCTTTTCAGTTTCCTCCTCCGATATAGAAGTATCCGCCATTAGCATACTCAAAGTCGGCTTCCGGCTCAACGATTACTTCGATATCGCCCTGAATTCCAAGCAGGGGCTCGTTACCATTACCCTGCCCGAACCGGTCATCCTCTCCCACGAGGTGTACCCCAAAATCGATAAGCTCGACATCGGCTGGATGCGCGAAGTCAAAAGCATCGACCTCAATAAAAACTTCAATGTGCTGCGCTCCACCTTTCGGGAAGAAGCCCTGCGCAGCAACATCTTTGATAAAGCTAAGGGGCAGGCTACAGAGCTGATGAACACCATGTTCGGGCCTGTCATCAAGGGCATCAACAGCCGTTACGAGCTGCGGGTCAAATTCAAAAATACCGGCAGTCAGCACCGCCCCGCCTACGAGGAAGAACGCAACAGCTATTCGGCCGACAACCAATTTCGCGATTGAGCCCTTTTTTCTCTGGAAAAGCAGGGAGGGAATCATTCGGCAACTTTAAAATCTGATCATGCATGAGCAAAAACCTCGGCCCCAGCTACTGGGAGCACCGCTACCAACAGAAGGATACCCCCTGGGACATTGGCTATTCTTCCCCTCCCCTTTTGCACTATCTGGAAAAGCTGTCCGACCACAGCACCCGCATTCTTATTCCTGGAGCCGGGCACGCCTACGAAGCGGTATGGCTACACCGGCAAGGGTTTAAAAACGTCTATGTGTGCGATTGGGCGCCCTCCGCCTTCGAGCGCCTGCAAAACCAAGCCCCCGGCTTTCCAAAAAGCCATCAGCTGGCCGTGGATTTCTTCACGCTGGATAGTACAGTGGACCTGATCCTGGAGCAAACCTTTTTCTGCGCGCTTCCGCCCGAGCAACGTCCCGATTATGTCAAAAAAACCGCCCAGTTGCTATCGGAAGAAGGCCGGGTAGCTGGCCTGTTATTCGCTCACCCCTTCGATCATGCTGGCCCGCCATTCGGCGGGACCGCCGAGGAGTACCGCAGGCTTTTCCAAGCCCGGTTTGACATTCTACAGATGCAGCTCGCGCCCGACAGCATTGCGCCCCGTGCCGGCCGTGAGCTGTTCTTCGAAATGAAACTACGCTGAACGGGCTCCAGCCTGCAAGCTATCTAAACTAAGTCTAAATAAATTTGTTCGACTAGCAATCTTACGGTAATTTAGCGCAAAAGCCATTCACTATTCAGGACATGCAAGGGATAACGATCACACTAGCGGATGCTCAATACCTCATCCGCATCGGCTTGAAACATCTTCTGGCTAAAAAGAAGCAGTTCGAAGTCGTTTCGGAGGCAGAAGACGAAGAAGAGCTGAACGATCAACTGCGCCAACACGCTCCCAAGGTCGTTATTCTGGATTACAACCAATCCTCTTCTTTTGATAAAAAAACCATCAGGCGCATCCGGGAATTGGCACCTTCCAGCAACATCCTCATCATCAGCGATGATGAGGACAAGGAAAGCATCTATGAGGTGCTCCAGCTCGGCATCAACAGCTACCTTACTAAATCTTGCGATGAAGAAGAAATAATCGATGCCGTAAAGGCTACCGCCAAAGGCGAAAAGTTTTTCTGTACTCGCGTGTTAGATTACTTGCTAGAGAAGAGTTTCCCCAGCTCCGCGCTGGGCGATGAAGTAGGCGCCCCGCCCCGACAGGAGGTGTCCTGCCAGCCTACTCCGCTGAGCCCCCGCGAAATAGAGATTGTACAACTTATCGCCCAGGGCTTGATCGCCAAAGAAATAGCACGCGAGCTCAACCTCAGCACCCACACCATTTACACTCACCGAAAAAACATCATGCGCAAGCTCAAACTCAACAGCGCCTCTGAGCTCGTCCTCTACGCTGTCAATATGGGGCTGGTCGATAAAAACACCTCCGTCAACTGAAAGACAAAGCAGCCAACTCTAAAAAACATTGGTTTTAATAGGGGAATGCAACTTTTTGTCCTATTTTGCAAGGAGCACTAAGTAAAGTCACTCCCAATATTATGGCTTCCTCTACTGCAAGCACTCAAAATACGTCCCGTACTGAGGTCGACTGGGAAGACCTGCTTGATACCCTCCGGGCGGGCAAATGCTTACTGTTTCTTGGGCAGGGAGCTTTTCAACTGGAAGGCGGGCACCCCTTGGAGCGTGCTATAGCCGACTACCTGGAAGCCGACAAGCCCGACCACAAATACATTCGGCTGTACAACGCAGACGGTTTCTTTATTTTCCGCAAAAACCGCTACCGCCGCAAGCTTGCCGCTCAGCTGAAGGATTTTTACCATCAGCCTTTTCCAAAAACAGAGCAGCTGTTTTCCAAAATTGCCCAGCTGCCCTTTCCCATTATTTGTAGCCTGACGCCTGACAACATACTGGCCCGCACCTTCGATGCGCAGGGCTACGATTATGCTTCTGATTTCTATTTTCCCAACCGCCCGGCTACGCCCTACCACGATCCTCCGAGCACCGATCGGCCATTGATTTACAACCTGCTGGGCAATATCGAAGAACAAGAGAGCCTACTGCTCACCCATTCCGATTTCTTCTCCTATCTGGAGTCTGTTTTTAAAGGCAATAGCATGAACCCCAGCCTGCGGGAAGAAATCGAACAAGCCGAGCACATGCTATTTTTGGGCCTGCCCTACGAAAAATGGTATTTCCAGCTCCTGCTCCGGGTCCTTTCCATCAACTCCGACCCCCTGCGGGAAATAGAGCGCACAGGTTTGGAAGAATTCAGCAATCAGCAATTGCGGACGCTTTACAAGGAGGAATTCAAGATAGATTTTGTACCCCAGGGCGTAGAAGACTTCGTCGATAAGCTGCACGAGCGCTGCCGGGAAGCCGGCTTGCTCAAACAAGCTACCGCGCTGGATGAGAGCGAGGAAGAACTCCGAGACTTATCCCTCAGCGGATTTCAGAACTTGATAGAAGATGCTAAGACGCTGCTGGCTATGAAGCACCTCAAAGCTTACCTGCAGCGGCGCAAGCCCCGCAGCCAGCAGCTGCTCGACAGCCTGTTGGTGCTCCGCAACCAATACAATTTGCTGCGGCAGCGCGAGCAGCGTATGACCATCAGCATGCAAGATCTAACCGTCGAAAATAACCAGATTGTAGAACGGCTGCTACAGCTCATCAATCAAGCACAAGAGTTATGAGCGGTGCTTCTGCATACCGATACCCGGGCGTTGTTCCGTTTAGTGCTGAACAGGAAAATCTCTTCTTCGGAAGAGAGCAGGAAACAGAGGATATTGCCCGCCTGCTGCTTCGCAACAGCCCGGTGGTGCTTTATGGCAAAAGCGGCATGGGCAAAAGCTCCCTATTGCAAGCCGGGCTGATTCCCTATTGCCGCCGGCATAGCCGGCTGCAGCCCTATACCATCCGCTTTCGCCCCTGGAGCCAAGCAGAACAAGACAGGCCAGAAACCACCACCCGCCTGGCTTTTGCACAGGACGGCCTTCCCAGCTGTCCACTCAGCCGCCTGCTGCCCGGAGACAGCTCACTTTGGTACTGGGCCAGGCGCTGGCAGTACGCCCAAAAGGGAAACCCGCAGCTGCTGTTGATTTTTGATCAATTTGAGGAATTCTTTTTCTATCCAGAGAACGCTATCAATGCTTTCTTGGCGGAGCTCTCAGAGATGGCACATACCAGTTTGCCCCTGCGTTTTCAACGCCAAATGGAAACCCGCCCGGATGCCCTGACAGAGGCCGAAGAAGAGTGGCTGGCTTCTCCCCTGCCCTTGCGGCTGCTTTTTGCGGTGCGCTCTGATAAAATGCACTTGCTGGACCGGCTGAAGCACTTCTTCCCGGCGGTTATGCGTTACGCCTACGAGCTGCAGCCGCTCAGCCCGGAAGGCGCCCGCAGCGCCATCCAGCACCCCGCCGGGCAAGCCGGCAACTTCATAACCCCGGCTTTCGCCTTTACCACCGATGCACTTCAGCTGTTGATGGCTTATCTGGTAGATAAAGAAGCGCAAAAGGTTGAAGCCATCCCCCTGCAGATGCTCTGCCAGCATTACGAAAGAACGCAGGTAGAACAAGCAGGCAAGACTTTGCTCGATGCCGCAGACCTCGGCCAGCCGCAGGAGGTCATTGAGAATTTTTACGAAAGCCGAATACAAATGCTGCCCGAAGTGGAGCAGCCCCAGGCCCGCAGGCTCATCGAAGAAGGGCTTGTGTCTGATGCCAGCAGCATGCGGATCAACCTGCACGAAGACTTTCTGCGCAGCACATTTGGAGCTGGCCGAGCTTTACTGGACAAACTGGTAGCCTTTCGCTTGCTGCGGGCTGAGCCCTTTGCCCGCGGCGGCTATGTATACGAGCTTTCCCACGACCGCCTGGTGCCTGTGGTACAAGCGGCTCGGCAACGCAGGAAAGAGGAAGAGGCACAGCAGGAAAACCAGCGAATCGCCCAGGCCTACTGGCAGGCGCGGCAGGAAGCCAAACGGGAAAACCGACGGAAGCAACTGGCTCTTTTGATTGCTGGCGTCGCCATACTGTTTGCCGGCATTGCCGTGTGGCAGCGCCTAGAAGCCCAACGGCAGGAAAAAACTGCCCGGCTGGCAAGAGAACAGGCTGTACAAGCCGAGCAAGAGGCGCGGCAAGAGGCGCAAGCCAAAACCCAGGCGCTGGAAAAATTCCTGCAAGAGCAGGCCGAGCGGCAACGCCTCGAGTTTAATGACCTGCAGGAACGAGCCGCTACCATTCTGAAGGCCGACGGCTGCCCCCTGAGCATTTGGCAGGAAATGCGCAGCATCGCTCAAAACCACCCGGACAGCACCCGGCTGCAACGGCTCATCGCTCAACAGGAAAACCGAAAACCCAAAAATTGCCCATGAAACGACTTGTATTCTGCCTGCTGCTTGCAGCAACTGCTCAGCTGGCAACGGGCCAAAAAGCCCCCCGTTCCTACGAAGACTGCATCCGGCAGGGCGACCGAGCCCTGCAAACCGGCAACTTTGGCGTCGCCATCCAAAAGTACTTCGCCGCTGAGGCCTTCGACCCTGGCAGGAGAAATGCTGTACAGCAAAGGGTGGAACAAGTCTTCGCTAAAATGCAAGCCCTACAACAGCAAACGAAAGAAGCAGAAAAGCAGGCTACAAGAGCACTGCAGAAATTGAAAACAGCCAATGCCGAAACCAAAGCCGCTCTCGCCAAAGCAGAAAAACTGGTCAACGCCTTCTACTTCTACGATGGGAAATTGGCCCTGGCCTACAAAAACCAGCGCTTTGGCTACATCAATCAGCAAGGAGATCCCGTCATTGACTACAAATACGAATCTGCAGAACAGTTCGACCGCTACGGATTGGCCAAGGTGGTGCTCGACGGCAACGATTACCTTGTCGACACCCTGGGCAATGAATACCGCGTAGCCTACCGGCAATCAGAGCTTTCCCAAAGCGTCAAAGCTGCCGATTTTCGGAATAAGTCCTTCACGAGTTTTCCGGAGCTCCTAAAAGACCACCCACAGCTGGAGATTCTTCTGCTCGATCAGGAGTACGATGCTAATTTTTCGGCAGCACTTGATCTCCGCAGCCTGCCCGCCTTGCGCATACTTTCTCTCCACAACCTGGGCATTGAACAACTGCGGCTCAGCCCGCAGCAGTGGGGGCAGTTACAGATCCTCGACCTGTCTGACAATCGCATCAGCCGCCTGCCCGACAGCCTGCTACTGGCCAATCAGCTACAGTTGCTGAATGTTTCCAACAACCGGCTGGCCCGCTTGCCAGACGCGCTTTTCCAACATACGCCGCGCTTGAAGGTGCTGCTGCTCGGCCAAAACCAGCTGCCGCAGCTTCCGGAGGACATCGGAAGCCTGAAACAGCTCCGCTACCTCAACGCCTCCGGCAATCAGCTGCGAGCCTGCCCCAGGAGCGTAACCCAGCTCTCGCAGCTGGAAATCCTGGACTTGTCCGGCAACCGCATGCAAGATTTACCGGAAAACCTGGGGGAGCTCACAGCAGTCCGGGAGCTTCACCTGGCTGCCAACGACCTAGCTGAGTTGCCGGCCAGCGTGCAGCACTGTACTAAGCTGGAGTGGCTCGACCTCTTCAACAGCCCCTTGAGCCAAAGCGCACAACGAGATATTCGCCGCTGGCTGCCCCAGGCTAATATTCAGTTTCCCGACCCCCTAGCTCTGGGCACCGCCCTATACCAAAGGGGAGCCTACCCAGAGGCCCTGAATGCCTTTCAGTCGGCCAATGCCGAAAAATCTGACCCGGAGCTGCTCGCCCGTATCTCCTACTGCCATTACCAAATGGGCGATCATGCCCAGGCCTACGATTTCATCAAACAAGCCATCGAAATGGACCCGAAGGATGCCGATACCTGGCACAACCTGAGCTTTTTCGCCCTGTTTGTCGGCCAGCCGGAAGAAGCGGTAAGCGCCGCCCGCCGCTCTCTGGAAATCGACGAAACCAATCTTACCGTAAAAACCAACCAGGCCTTAGGGCTACTCCTTTCGGGAAAATACCAGGAAGAAGCAGCGCCCATTTACCAAAGGTGGAAAAACCAACCCTACCCGGACGACCCCAGCCAAAAATGGGCAGATATATTCCTGCAGGACATAGAAGAACTAGAAGAAGCCGGCGTACAACACGAGGATTTCCAAAAAGTACGGGCGCTGATCAAGGGGCAATAACAAAAGAAAGCGGTTGAGCAATCCATTTTCCTCCCGAAGCGTTGTTTCAGATGAAACAAATCGGGTTAGTCCCCGTAAATCTTGCATATGGAGCCGTTTTGGCTTACCTTGTAAAAAATAAAGCCAGTTGTATAGCAATTCGACAAAATATTGGCATTGAAACAGCGGTAAAACTACAGCCCACTTCCGATCAACACCTTTGTTTTTTGATTAAACCACCAAACATGAAAAAAATCTGCTTGACGCTGATCGCAGCCTTCGGTTTACAAAGTTCGCTGTCTGCCTCCAGCCTCTACATCCTGTACGACGAATCTTGTATGGACCGGCTGGAATACGAGTATGAAAACGCAGATGATGGCGAGCCCTACATCGTTTACCAGGTGAAAACTTCACCCGGGGAAAAAATTGTGCTGGAAGTCGGCACGGAGAGCAGCACGCCGCAGGACTACATGCCCGCTCAGGTGGTCCGCTGCAACAACGCCGTCTTTGATGAGCAACTCGTCAACGCCATCAACAGCAAGATAGACCAAGTATTCATGGTGGTCAAAAAAGGCAATCGGCGGTACTTCCTCTCCCCTATCCGATTTGCTGCCCGCTACGCTTACTCCGATGACTTTATCTTTTACGACTCGCCCAAGTACCGCTTTCAGTTCGACCGGCAGCTCGGCACCATCGGGGAAGACATTTCCTACAACAACCCCAAAGCCGAAGTCACCTTCGAAGGCAAACTCGAAAACCAGTGCTCCGGCGCTTTCCTGTTCCGGCAGTACTCAGAATATTCCGGCAACCCGCATACCGACCTCGTGCTCATTCCCAAGGTCGGCATCGTAGAAGAGCGCAGCGGCATCAATGTGGAGGACGCACTGCAGAACACGCTGAGGTTGGAAAAAATCAATGGCACCAAACTGGAACGCCACCTCGACAGGATTTGCTCCGAAGAGCAAAAGGTTCAGAAGCAAGGAGCAACCGCCGAAGAATTCACTGCCCGTGGAGACGAGGGCGAGTTTTACACTGTACAGCCCAAAGATGGCGATCGGCCAGTTTCCTACGATACCCAGGCAACACAACCCAATCCACCATCGGGGAGCGCTTATCAGCCAGTAAACGGAAGCCTGGCAGCAAGAGCTCCCAATCCCACGGAATCCTCTGCAACACCAGCCAATAGGCAGCCCGTTCACGTAGTCCAAAAGGGCGAGACGCTCTACCGGATAGCTAAAAACAACAATACGACCGTAGCCAAGCTGAAATCTGCCAACAGCATGTCCTCCAATACGATTTACCCAGGGCAGCGGCTGCAATTGCCGGGAACTTCCAGTGTCCAAAACTACAGTGCTTCGGGTACGACAGCCCGCTCCGCTGGAACGTTCAAAGGCGCATCGAATACAGTGCCCCCTGCCGGCAAAGACAACCAAAACACCATCTCCTGTACAGTGCAGGAGGGGGACAACCTCAATGATCTGGCAAGACGGTATAGCACAACTGTAGAGCAGATCCGTGAATTAAACGGCCTCACTTCTGATCGAATCTATAAAGGGCAAAAATTGCTAATTCCTTATAAGCAGCGCCTTCCTAGAAGAGCACCTGCTTCCCCAGAGGCCCCGGCGACAGGATACAACACGATTGCACAAAACCCAGAGAAGACCCACATCGTGCAGCCCGGCGAGACCGTCGCCTCCATCGCCATGAAGTATGGCTATACGGAGGAGCGGTTTCGGGAAATCAATGGCTTGGGCCCTCGGGAAGTCGTTAAAATCAATCAAAGACTGAAGACCAGCCATTGCAATTGTCCGGAAAACGATACGAGTGCGCGATCCTACCGCGAAGCCCGCACCCCTTATCCGGATGAGCGGGGGCTCTCCCGATCAAAGCAGCCGGCGCGCCCCTCCTCCTATGGCTATACCGGCACAAAAGGCGCGGAACAGCGGGCCAGCCAGGATGCAGAAGATTTCTCCTCCGACCAATTCGGTGACGAAACCAGTGAGGTTGACACTCGCTACTACAATACGCCGGACTTTACGGGCCGCAGCAAACAGCAACAGCAGCCGCCCGCTTCTTACGATGGGCAACCGCTCGAGCCGGGCCGTTCTTACAATGAACGCCCACAGGATGTACGGCAAGCCCCTTCTCCCAGCAATTACCAGCCGCCACAATCCTACAACACCAACTACCGCGGCAGGCAGTATAACAACGACAGGAGCACCCGGAAGCGCCCCAGAAAAATCTACATCGTCAAGGAAGGAGACACCCTCTTCAGCATCGCCCGTACCTACGGCACTACAGTAGAGGAACTGCGGGACATCAACAACCTGGCCCGCAATGAAGTACTCATTCCTTATAAAAAACTCTACCTGAACTAAGGGGTCGCGCAGTAATAAGTTACCTAGAATAGGCGAAGTTATTTTGTGCGC
>CAYNIT010000149.1:0-11150 GCA_964397205.1 uncultured Phaeodactylibacter sp.
CGCACAAAATAACTTCGCCTATTCTAGGTAACTTGTTATTGCGCGACCCCTAATCCGTAGGGGCGCAGGTTGGCAGCGGCTTTTTGGGGGTGTGCTTCCGCCAAATTCCTGAGCTCATCTGCCACAGCTTGAGCATTGCGCTCGTTGACCCAGTTGACTTGCACTTTGAATTCGTAATTGAGCTCGCTGAGGGTGCGGGCCCCGAAGGCGGAAAGTTTCAGGATAGCCGGGCCGCTCATACCCCAGTGGGTGATGAGCAAGGGGCCGCCTGATTGCAGCTTGGTGCCCTGAATATCCACCAGCACCTTTTCCACCACCACTCCCATTAGCTCAGTGACCGATTCCTCGGGCATGTTGAAGGTAAACAGCGAGGGCACGGGGTCTTCAATCTTGTGCTGCAGCATTTCCAGCCATTCCAGCCCCCGCCGCTTAGGGGAGCCTCCGGTAGCTACGATGACGCGGTCGAAGGCTTGAGGGGCCGGCTGCCCCTTGCGGAAGTGCAGCCGCCAGCGGTCTTCGGGCAGGCGCTCCAGCCCTACTACGCCTGCTTTGGCCTGTATGCGTATGCCGTGCCGTTTGGCTTCCGCCAAAAAGCAGTCGATGACGGTCTGAGAACTTTGGGAAACCGGAAACACACAATTGTCCTCCTGCGTCATGAGCGCTACGCCGCGCTCCTCAAACCACTGCATGATATGCGTTGTGCTGAACGTCCGGAAAGCTCGCTTGAGCTGTTTGCTGCCCCGGGGGTAGGCTTTCGCCAATTGTGCGATGGAGGTGGTGCCATTGGTCACATTGCAGCGGCCGCCACCGGATATCTTGACCTTCGACAACAGCTTGCCCGATTGCTCAAATATGGTGATGCTGGCCTTTGGATGGTGTTCGGCGGCTGATAGGGCAGCGAAAAAACCGGCTGCCCCTCCCCCGATGACGGCGACTTCCATGCGGTTGATTTTGTGGGCGAAGATAGAGGGTTTGGAAATGTAAAACGGCAAAATGCGTAAGGTAAAATGCTTGCTCAAAGATTATTCAAAGCACATTTTGCCGCGCTTTGCATACGCTCTGCCCAAATTATGCGTATAATAAGAACCTTCAGCAATTGATATACACCATGCGACCATACCTCATCGTACTCTTTGCTTTTTTTACTTTGTTTGCCTGCCGGCAAGACAATCGAGATCCGCTATTCGATATGTTTTTCCCCAACCTGCAATTTACTGTACAGGCTGGTGAAAACCCTACGCTGCCGGGCTCCTACACCAAACGGATGATTTCTACCAATATCGACACCTACCTTAATGACTTCAATACAGACACTACTGCGATTTCGGAGATCAGCCCGCTTTCGGCAAGCCTAGTCAGCATCAACGGCAACGACTACAACTTCCTGCACGAAATTTCCGTACGGATATGCCCGGACAGCTCCGAGCCCTGCCAGCCCGCCGACGAGGTCTTCTACATCGACCGCCTGCAGGAGTTCCGGGAGGACGAGGTGATCGAACTGCTGCCGGGCCTGCGCGATGTCCGGGAGGAGCTGATTGGGGAGGCCATCCGGCTGGAAGTGGTGATGTTTTTCGCCTTTTCCCCGCCTCTGAATTACGAGACGCAGTTCAGCATGACCTTCCGAGCGTTCGAATGAGCTTAGGATAAAATACGCCGCCGCAGGGCTTTGATGTCTTCCGGCCGGGTACGGCAGCAGCCGCCAATCAGCTGGGCCCCCTCGGCAACCCATTCGGCCGGCAGGTTTCCGAAGCCCAGGGGGCTACGGCTCTCGGGCAGCCAGCAGCGCCGCTCAGCATCCCAACCTTCGCCGCTATTGGGGTAGGCCAACAGGGGTTTGGCCGTCACCCCGGATAACCGCTTCAGCAATTCTGCGATGTACTTGGGAGGCGTACAGTTGATGCCTACTGCTGCTACCTGTGGGTGCTGCGACAGCAACTGCCCAGCTTCTTCCACCCGGCTGCCGTCGCTAAGCTGCGCCCCGCTTCGGGCGCTGAAGCTAAACCAGGCTTGCTGCCCCGGGTACGCCTCCAGCAACCGCAGCAACAGCTCGGCTTCCCGCAGGCAAGGTAAAGTTTCGCATGCCAGCACATCCGGCGCCATTTCCATCAACCATTCTATACGCGGCTGATGAAAATCTGATAAGGCTTGCTTGGACAAACCGTAACGGCCGCGGTATTCAGAACCATCCGCCAGGTAAGCGCCGTAGGGGCCTACAGAAGCCGCAATTAGCGGGTATAGGCGATGCGGGCTTTGCTGCAGTTCCCAAAATTGCTCCCGGGCTTCCCGCGCCAACTCGACGCTCCGCCGGATGAGCCGCCGGGCGCTTGCTGCCGTCCAGCCGTACTCTAGAAAACCAGGCAGAGTCGCCTGATAACTGGCCGTGATCGCAACGTCTGCTCCCGCCCGGAAGTACGACAAATGCACCGCCCGGATCTCTTCCGGCTCCTCCGCGAGCATCCGTGCAGACCAAAGGCTATCCTGTAGCCGGGCACCGCGGGCCTCCAGCTCGGTGGCCAGCGCACCGTCTAGGATCAGTACAGCTTGCTGCTGCAGGGCAGCTTCAATACTTTGCAAGGTATTTATAATTTGTAGCCGTTCCGTTTTTATGACGAAAAACAAGGATGGCTCTACATTCATGGCCAGCTGCCCCTACCTCCGGATTACTGCTCCATTTCTTGTAGGAGCTGCTCCGCTTCACGCGCATGCGCCCCCTCCGGATAGCGCTCCAGATAGCTCTTCAGCGCTTCTTCTGTTCCCTTTTCTTTAACCTGTTGCCAGTACCGCTCCTCCGTCTCAGCCTTCTTATCAGTGGAACCTGGGGAAGGAGGCACAGGCTCCTCCACCTCCTCCGAGGCATTTGAAGGAGGTGGAGCCTCCTCCAGCTCCTCTGTGCCGCGCTCACTATCCCCCATAGGCCCTGCCAGCCACCAGGTGCCCAGGCCAAGGGCTAATACAAGAGTTGCCGCAACGGACAAACGCCGGGGCCAGGGCGATGGCTTGCTGCGGGCGGGCTGTGGCGCGGGTGGTGTTGTGCTTCTGGGCTGTTCCTCCACCGAGATGTAGCGTTGGCCATCTGCTTGCCGGCTGTAGGTGCTTCTCCTCGAAGGGATGCCCCGGGTGGCGCCGGCGGCTTCCTCCTCTTCTCCAAAAGAAAGAGATAGGCCGGCCGGCTGAAATTCTGCCGGCGCTTCCGCTGCCTGCTCGGTTATGATCTGTACTTTTTCTTCCCAGGTGATGTTGCGGCATTCCCGCACGCCCAGTACTTCCTCAATGACAGTCAGCTTGAGCAACAAGTCAAAGGTCCCCTCCCGCAGCGGGCGGACGTAAAATTTCCACTCGGTGTACGCGCCGGCTTGCAAAAACTGCCGCTCGTCGTGAAAGGTGCGGATGGCGAAGGCAGGCTCGTAGTTGGGGTCAATCAATTCCGCCTCCATGACCTCGGAGATCGTTACTTCCTTCAGCTCTATGTCTTCGTCCAGCTCCAGGTTGTCGGCAATAACTGAACGGTCGTAGGCCAGGCGGATGATGCATTCCTCCTCCCGGCCCAGCTGCATCTGCCGGGGTATTTTGTGCAGCAGGCTGCCGCGCTTAGCCGGCGGCCTAAACCCCTTAGGTGCGGTGGGCACAAAGTCCTCCGGCTCCAAATCTGCAATAAACGTGAGTAAGCGTTCGCGCAGTTGGTTGTACACCACATCCAGCTCAGCGGCGGAGCGCAGCCCCATGATTTTTTCCTTATTGGCGGCATTAAGCTGGGACCGCAGGTGGACGAGCTGCCGGGATTTGGGGCTGTCGGAAGGCAGGCGCTCCTCCATAGCATCCAAAGCTTTGCCAAGCTTGGTGGTTACCAATTGCTCCCATTCTGCCTTCCACTGGTCCAGCTGCGCTTTCGTCACCATACGCGATCAAGTTTGAAACTGCACCAAATATAAGCATTATGGGCCATTGATGGTGGGCGAGCGGATTGCTTTTCACCAAGGAAAAGTGGGGAAGCTCCCCGTTTAGGGCGGCTTCCCCACTGCAATCATGTGACGAATAGTTGCTATTATCAGCAGAGGCAGCGTGGCCTCCGCCTGCGCCCGGCAAGCGGGCTTTAATTAGGAATTCTTACAATCCGGCCGTTGTGCTGCAAGTCTTCCGCCGAGATGCGGAACAAATACGTTCCCGGGCGGCCCAGTTGTTTTCCCGGCACTTCCCACTCGTTGCTTCCGCTCAGCGCATCGTGCTCGCGCTGGTATACCAGCTGCCCATTAGCGCTCCATACTTGCAGCAGTACGGGTTGCGGGCGGGGCAGGCTGAATCTCAGCAGGAACTGATTGTGGAAAGGGTTCGGAAATGCCTGTACGCTCTCCGCCGATTCCAGCGGGCGGAACTGTAAGGCAGCAGGAGCTTTTGCCGCTCCATCGCTGTGCTCAAGGGCGAGGAGACTGGAAGCATCGAGGCTCAGCATTTCACTGAGGTAGCCGCTGTGCTGAGCTCGGAAATACAGGTGGAACAAGGGGTTTTCTCCCTGCAGCGGCTCGCCGCTTACCCAGCTAAGGCCGAGTTGCTCCGGCTGTTGTTCCTTCAAGCCAATGAGGCGGGCGCGCACTTCCTCCAGGCGCTCCAATTCCAATCCGGCGTGCTGCCATTCCAGGCGCATGCCCAGCAGGCGGCTGCCTGCCCGTTGGTATACCGGCACCTTAACTACCGAGCCAGCCTGCACCCTTTGATCATCGATCAGTAAGGGTTCTGACGAACGGCTGCGGTCTTCTGCCGCGCTGCTGTTGGCGGTAGCACCAGCCGTTGCGCCCCCCATGGCTGTACAGTCAATATCGCCCAGCTTTATTCCAATGAAATTGAGGCTATCCACAGACTGCAGCAGGTCATTCACGGTGATGGACTGTGGGAAATTGACGGCCAGCGGACTCTCGATCGGGAATTCAAAGTCTGCCGGAACAAAGCGCCAGTTGAGGCTGTCCGGGAAAGCATTCTCCAAGCCCAGCAGCATGAAGTGCAGCGTCAGCAGGTCTTGCTGATCCAGGAAGCCGGAGCCGTCAACATCAGCGGCGATCATTTGATAAGGCGTATCCAGGGTGTCGACATCTGCAAGGTGCTTGGCCAGCGCCATGAGGTCGTCCATTGTAATGCCTTCCATTTGGTTGCCTTCGCGCTCTGGCCGCAGCACATAGGAGTCATACATAGGCATAGCGGAGAACCAGTAGCTGCCGGTATCGTTGGTCATCTGCCAGTAACTGCTGCTGTCCACCAGTACCTGGGTCTGCGGTATGCCGTCTCCCTGCTCGTCGAAAATGCGCCCGGCCATATCGGCTACTTCCGCTCCGCCGGTCGTTCCTTCACATACGTCGTGGTTATCCGACACTATAGCGTAGGTGGTGCAGTAGTCCCAGTTGCCGGCATTATCCCCTACCCACAGAGCAATAATATTGGTGCCGAGATTATCGCAGGTAAAAATCAGTGAATCTGAAGGCGGAGGGGTGGTCTGTCCAGGATCTGGCTCAAAGCCAATGCGGAATTTCAATTGCTCGTAGGGCGTGCAGAAATCGTAGCTGCTGATCTCTATGTCGGAGGCCCAGATTTCCGCCATTCCGTTTTCCATCAGCGACAAGGATACGCCGTTCAGGCAGGCGGCGGTAGGCGGGGAGCTGTCCACAACGCTCACCTTGATTTCACAAGTGCTTACGTTGTTGCAACCGTCCTCCAGGATATACTTGGCGTTGTATTCGCCCAGGGGTACATCGGTGAAGGCGGTGCTGTCTCCTAGTTCCGTTTCTACAGTCACCTCTACCCCAGACAGGCAGTCTTCGATATCAGTTGGTTGCGGCAGGCTGAAGGTAGCCGTACAGGCTCCGTAGTCGGTGGAAACCACCACATCATCGGGGCAGGTGAAGGTGGGAGGCAAGGTGTCGATTATTTTTAGAATTTGGCGGTCTTCCCAGTAGCCTTCGTCCTCCTGCCCGTACTCGTAGGAGCACCAATCGATGACCTTCCATTCGCGGAGCACCTTAATACAAGCGGGCTCTGCAGCTGTAAACACCCAGTCTTTGTAGTTGGTGGCAATCAGCTCGCAGTCCGCATCGAGCACCTTGGGGCGGTCAAAAGGAGCAGGCAGGCTGTCGGGATGCAGCGCATCCTCTGAGGTGCAATCGTAGGTGGTGTAGTCTGGCGGAAACTCCACATGCACCGGCGTATTGTCCACAACGTGGATCGTTTGAGTGCAGGAAGAAGAGTTGCCGTAGAAATCGGTAGCCGTCCATACCCGCGTGCGAGTCCCCGTACCGCAGGAGCCCGTATTGTCTGTTTCGGTAAAATCGAGCGATGCCACCCCGCAGTTGTCGGTAGCCGATGCCATGCCTACAGCGTTCCAGTCCTCGGTTTCGTCACAGCTTACCGTGACGGGGTGAGGGCAGCTGATCTGTGGCGGCAGTTTGTCTTCCACCATTGCGTAGGACCAGCAAATATTATAGTTGCCGGAGCAATCGATGGCCTTTAGCTCCACCTTCACCAATTGCCCGATGTCGTCGCAGTCAAACACGACATAGGAGGCAAAAGGCGCGTAGGGCTCATCCTTGCGGCGTACTTTGACGGAGGCCAGGCAGAGGTTGTCGTTGCTGCCTTCGTCGAATGTCCCAGCGTACACAATGGCCTGCCCATTGCCGGTGAGCGATACGTTCACCTGATCGTCGCACACAGCGGTAGGCGGGATATTATCCCATCCGGGCCCGTAGGCGGCAGAAGCCTTTGGCAAAAGCAAGGCGAAGCACAAAATAACCCCTGGCACAAGTGGAAGGAGCAGAGAAGTCTTCTTTTTTTTCATAAAGTGTAAGTTTTATCTTATCGGTATCAATTTAGCCGTGAAGAGGAAAGCCAGCTGGCTGTAAGGAGTTGCTTGTGTTAATTTGGCTATCAACTTAACACGATCCTAGCTTAATCACGCATTTTCGCTCTTCAACATTAGCGTTTTCATCTGCCCCGCAGCTGTGCCGGGCAGTAAAATGTTTGTGATCCTCTGGTAAAAATACTGTGCAGCAACGGGCGCAAAGCGCAGCGGCTTCTCATTGAAGGGATTGGGCAGAGTTGAGTACTATCCGATAGGGGGTGTGCAAGCCGCGTTTGGTTCCCCGGCTCAAACGTATAAGAAAAGAACCCATGCTAGCCGTATAACATAAGGAAGAATACGACAAACAAGTCAGGCTCAATTGGGGGGAGTAATTGTATAGTATAGGTACGGAAAAAGGAAGACAGCGACAAGTCGCCATCTTCCAAGGTGTGTAGCATGTACTAGCGCTACTAGCTAGCCTTTCAAAGCTCTTGGAGGCTCCTAAATGCTGGAGGGGGGGTCCAATACACTTAATTACCTCCTAAAAAAGGGGGGATATTCTAAATTATGGCTGCAAGATAGGCAAATCCTGGGAGCTCTGCAAGTAAAATGCCCCCGCTTATTGAAAACGGAGGCATTTTGTGGGTCAAACGAAGTATCTAAGTGGGAAAACGCTGGGAAAACGTTAGTCCATCAGTATCATTTTCTTGGTAGCTGCATAGTTGGCCGTCCTCAGCTGGTAGTACAAAAGGCCGGAGGAAGATAGGTCATCTCCCTTGATAACGATCTCGTGGGCCCCGGAGCTGTACTCCCCTTCGTGATTGAACAGCACTTGGCCCGACATATCGAATACCGTGACGCGTGCCTTGCCCGCTACCGGCAGTTTAAATCCAATCACCGTCTTTTGGTTGAAGGGATTCGGCCGGTTTTGATACAGCTCGTAGCCTTCTAGATTGATGGCACCACTAGCGGTGATGGCAGCTCCGATGTTCAGGTCCACTCCCATGATATCGCCCTGCATGTTGTACGCTTCCTTAGCGGTGGGGACACCGGTGATGCTGAGCAGGTCGGCCAGGGAGGAGATTTCCTGCCTTGCCCGGAAGGTAATGCTGAAGAGCTGGGTCTCTTCTTGCTCGGGCGCCACATCCATGACGTTCCAACTTGTAGTAATCCAGCCATCCGCCGTTTTGTGAAGGTTGAAGTTGCCTTCCGACAGGCTGGGCAGGGCCCCTGTATTCAGCTCCATGTACTGCAGCATATCTGTATCGAAACGCAGAGTGAATTGATAGCCCAAAATTTCGTCCATCTGCGCCGCCGTAAAAGGTACCGTAAATTCTTCTCCCTCCGCAGCGCTGATGTCGGGCACGTTTATCATCAACACATGCTCGGGGCTGCGTTCCTCCGTTTCTTCCTCGTAGAAGTTGCTGGTGACAACCGAGTGGTTCAGATCCCCCACCTTTATGGCGACAAAGTCCGCTTCCATGTGGTCCTGATCGAAGTCGTTGATCTGAATAGACTCTGGGAAAGGCGTGGCAAAGGGGTCATTTGGGTTCAAAAACAGGTGGTTGGCATCAACGAACCGCCAGGAAGGGTTGCCGTTGGGCAACTCGTTGTCTAATCCCAGGATGATTTTGCGTAAAGCAATCAAGTCGAGCGTGGAGATGCTGCCGGAACGGTTAACATCAGCGGCAATCATCTTGTAAGGCGTATTGAGGGGCTGTACGCCGAGAATGTGCTGGCTGACAAGGACCATGTCGTAGGTGGAAATACCATTCTGAACCGCATCGTTGCGATAAGGCTGCAGTGTGTAGTCTTTGCCAAAGGGCAAGTCCAGCATTTCAAAGAAGCCATCCCCTCCGGTATAGGTTTCGCCCATCGGATCGTCGCTCATTACTTCTACCATGACATTTTCGACGTACTTGCCATCCTCCGTGCTGATGTCTCCGGCTACCATGCCGCTTGCTGTAGTCTGCGGGCATAGAGCTCCATTGTCTTGTATGGCGACCGCCGTGACACAGAAGTCGCTGTTGCCTGATTCATCCGTAACCCAGAACTCGATGACCTGGGTACCGACATCCTCGCAGCTAAAGGCCAGCTGCTCTGCATCGGGAACTTGCCCGGCCGGGCCATTGCCGGAGCGGCGCAGGGTAAGCGTCAGGTCCTCCTGTGCAGTACAATTGTCTCTGGACCCGCCGTCAAAGGCTTCTGCATTCAGCATGGCCATCGGCTCCCCGTTCATCACAGAGAGATTGACCGAAAGGCCGACAATACATACCGGCTTAGGCGGTGCCTGATCTTCTACGGTTACTTCCACTTCACAGGTAGAGACGTTGCCGCAACGGTCGGAGGCGAAGTATTCAACCACCGTCGTGCCCATTGGATAAATACCGCTGGCATCTGCACCGCCGGACTCTGCAAAGGGGGACTCGTTGGTGATCAGAAGGTTGGCGTTACAGTCATCCGCAATCGCCTCTGGCATTTCGACGTAAGTATCGCCGCACTGGGCATTGATCCCAACCGTTCTGTTTTCTGGGCATTCCAGTACCGGCTTGTTCTCATCCTCCACCTTTATGACCTGTATGTCCGTAAAACGGCCGCCCGCTCCGGGGTTTTCCGGGTCGTATTCGCACCAATCAATGACCACCCACTCCCGCAGGATTTTGTAACAGCCCGGGAAAGCAACATCGTAAAAATCATCGTTGTAGTTGACACCGGTTTCGGCGCAACCCAGGTTCACAAATTCGGGCCGGTCGAAGCCTTCCGGCAAATCATCGGGATCTGTGGCACCGCCGCAGGTAGTCACCGTGTAGTCTTCGGGCCAGATGATGTTGTCCTCCCCGAGGGGGTTTTGGTTTTCCACCGTAATGGTTTGCACACAAGTGCTGACATTGCCGTTAGGATCAGAGGCGGTAAAGGTGCGGGTGATCAGGCCGGTGCCACAATTTTCCAGCTCCTCACTCTCCGATAGACTGAGTTCAAAGCCGCAGTTGTCGGAAACCTGCGGGTCTCCGAATACGGACAAATCGTCTAAATCGGAGGTGCAGTCCACCACCTCATCCTCCGGGCAGATGAGCTGAGGGGCTATCTTGTCCTGCACCTCTATGCTTACCATACATTCTGTAAAATGGCCGTGCAGGTCCCCGCCGGGGATTTCCCGGGTGGGCGTCACCGGCCCCTCTCCCGGATCGAGTTCGTACACCCGCATAATGACTGGAATCTCTTCTCCTACCTCTTCACAGCAGAAGAACACGCGGTCATCGAACCATTCCTGATAACCGCCGAGCTCGGAATCATCGCCATTGGCCCCCTGGCAGCCGCCCGTGTTCATGCGTCTGGCTTTAAAATACAGCTCCCCGGCACAGTTGTCATTGCTGCCATCATCAAAGGTGATGGCTGCTACGCTCGATATGCCGCCGCTGGCCACACTTACAGTTGTCAGGTCCTCGCAGACGGCGTAGGGCGGTTCTGCATCTACCACATTCAGCGTAGTGGTACATACCTCGGTATTGCCGCAAACATCTACAGCGGTATACTGTACAGTATGGGTGCCCACGGGCACAAAGGGATGCGGCCCAGTACCCACCGCTCCAAAGCTGGTACTCACAAAGAAGGTCGCTTCGCTGTCGCAGTTGTCGGCCACATCTGGCGTGGGCAAGGTAATAGTAGCCGAACAAAAGCCAGGATTGGTGGAAACCGTTATGGGCCCGGGGCAGGTCAGCTGGGGGGCAATGGTGTCCACTACATTTATGACCTGCAAATCAGAAGCCATCTGGCCTGAACAGGATTCCATAACCGTCCAATTGCGCTGTATCTGGTACTCGATATCCGCGCAGAGCGAAATCGTATCGTCCACATACGTAACAGTAAGCTCACAGTCATTGGTATTTTCGATGACATTGCCGAATAGAGTAGGCTGGCCAGTGACCTCTAGCGAAAGCTCGGGAACATCACAGTCCAGGACTGTATCTGCCGGAAATTCAACATCATTGAGGTCGGGCCGGTCCAGGTAGATCTGCTGCACACAGCTCGACTCATTATCGAAGGTATCTACCGCAGTCCAGGTGCGCTCCAGCAGAGCTACCATGTTGCTGTCGCAGGTATACTCCGTCAGCGTATCTGCATAGGCCAGACTGATGTCATTCGAGCAGTTGTCTTCCACCGCAGGGGCGCCAATTACGGCCAGGCTGGTATCCATAATGCAGCTGATGGTGTCCACGGTACAGCTGATGTCCGGGGGCAGCGTGTCCTCGGGCGCAATAAAGCTGTTGCAGAAAATCCCCGTGTTCACATCGGTAATGGTGACGGAAAGGGTATCTCCGTAATAGGGCAAGGG
>CAYNIT010000150.1:0-11074 GCA_964397205.1 uncultured Phaeodactylibacter sp.
CATAGATATACCAAGCGCTATTGTCTTGCTCTGCAATCATAACTTTTCGGGTGTCAGTAAAAATCCAAACGACCTTTGCTACACCAAACTGTAGCAAGTCCTCGGTTTTTTCATGGTAGTACCCTAAAGGGTTGCGGACTTCCTGAAGGTCGGCTTTGGTATCAATCTCGATCACTAATTCAGGAGGGACATCCAAATACTGATCGTTTAAGTCTTCCACCAAGTCCGATTTGATTACGGCTATATCCGCTGCTCTCCACGCGTTTTTGCCAAAGCGCAGCCCAAGCTCGTTGGTAAAGATCAGGTATTCATTTCCATAAAAGGACCGGAGGAGATAGATCAACTCTGCAACAATGAGCGCTTGTAGTTTGCTGCTACCTGTGATTTCATCCACTTGCTTGTTGCCAGTCAGGTAGTCCTTGTAGCCTTGGTAGTAAATGGGCTTGCCACTGACCATTTCGTAGACGAGACTTTTAGGGATTTGCTCGGCAGCTTGTTCCATCATTTGGCGATTTATTGAAATGATAAACAAACTGGGAGCAGTGTAAGTTCCCTGAGCGATTATACCCAGGTACTGCAGCTCAGAAATAAAATAAACAAAAGGAGCAACCCCCTGCTTTTAAGCGCCCGTCCTGTCGTCCAGTTTCCCACTAGGCGCCAGGTTTTCTATGCCCTGTCCCATGTGGACCCATCGCCTCGCTGGAAGCGCGGCGACGGGAGCGAGACAATGAGTAGGCTGCCCCACTTCAATTCAGGTGGCGACTTAGGAGTCGCTACCTGAATGCGATACCACCCCCCGCAATGCCTTCCCCGCCTCCCGCAACGTCTCCTCCGTCTTAGCAAAGCACAGCCGGATGACCCGCTCGTCTTTGCCACTTTCGTAAAAAGCAGAAACCGGTATAGCCGCCAAGCCATGCTCCTCAATCAGCCAGCGGGTGAACGCGGTGTCCGTCAGTTGGGCTTCTAGGCAGTTTCTGTGCCCGGTTTGTCTTCTTTAGGTTTGTCGATTTCCTTGTACTTGGTAATGGTTTCCCACAGCAGGTCCTTCAGTTCTTGCAGGCCTTGCTGGGCTACGGAAGAGATGAACAGGTGAGGAAGCTCATCCGGGATGTCCGCCTGCAGCATTTCCTTGAGCTCCTCGTCCAGCATATCACTTTTGGTGATAGCCAGGATGCGGGGCTTGTCGAGCAATTCTTCGTTGTACTGCTTTAGCTCGTTCAGCAAAATATCGTATTGCTCCCGGATATTGTCGGCATCAGCTGGTACCATGAATAGTAGCGTGGCGTTGCGCTCGATGTGCCGCAGGAAGCGGTGCCCTAGGCCTTTGCCCTGATGGGCATTTTCTATAATACCGGGGATATCCGCCATTACAAAGGAGCGGCCATCCCGGTAGGAGACAATACCGAGCTTGGGGACAAGTGTGGTGAAAGCGTAATTGGCAATTTTGGGCTTAGCGGCGGTCAGGACAGAGAGCAAGGTAGATTTGCCGGCATTGGGGAAACCGACCAGGCCGACATCGGCCAGGGTTTTCAGTTCCAGTATTTTCCATTCTTCCTTGCCCGGCTCACCCGGCTGTGCGTAGCGAGGGGTTTGATTGGTGGAAGATTTGAAGTGCGCATTGCCGAGGCCGCCCCGGCCGCCCGAAAGCAGGGTGCGCTCTTCTCCGTGTTGGGTGATTTCAAATTCGACTTTGCCAGTTTCCGCATCTCTGGCGACGGTACCAAGGGGGACTTCCAGGATTACATCCTCTCCATCGGCGCCGAACTTGTGGTTTTGCATGCCGTTTTGCCCGTGGCCGGCGATGACGTGCTTGCGGTACTTGAGCGCCAGCAGGGTCCACACATTGCGGTTGCCGCGCAGGATGATGTGCCCGCCCCGTCCGCCATCCCCGCCGTCCGGCCCGCCTTTGGGCACAAACTTTTCGCGGCGCAAATGGGCGGAGCCAGCTCCGCCCTTACCGGAGCGGCAGCATATTTTTACATAATCTACGAAATTGCTTCCTGCCATTTTAAAAATTTGGTTTATTTAGCCAGGGCAGGCATTTGCTCAATCCTGCAACTGCTCGATCTCCGCGCACAACCGACCGAAGATTTCCTCGATGGTGCCGATGCCATCCACTTTCACGGCTTTGCCTTTCTCCGCGTAGTAGTCGAATACTGGGGAGGTTTCGCTTTTGTACACTTCGATGCGGTTGCGGATGATGTCCTCGTCGGAATCATCTTTGCGGCCGGAGGTTTTGCCCCGCTCCAGCAGCCGCTTGACCAGCTCGTTGTCAGATACGTCCAGCATGATCAGTTTGGATACCTGCTCGTTTTTCTCCGCCAGCAGGCGGTCAAGGGCCTCCGCCTGTGGGATGGTGCGCGGGAAACCGTCAAAGATGTAGCCTTCCACATCCATATTGGCTTCCACTTTGTTGCGCAGCATGCCTACCGTGACGCTGTCGGGCACCAGTTCCCCTTTTTCGATGTAGCTTTTGGCCTCCAGCCCGAGCGGGGTGTCATTGCCCATTTCGTAGCGGAACAGGTCGCCGGTGGAAATGTGCAGCAGCTTATATTTTTCAACCAGCTTGGCGGCCTGTGTACCTTTGCCAGAGCCCGGCGGGCCAAATAGTATAAGATTGATCATAGAACAGGTTTGTTTTGATGCAAAAATCGGAGCGTCGCTAGCCCCGTGATCAGTGATGGGCTAAAATACAAATTTTCTCCACCGAGGGGGAACAGAGGGGGGTTAATGGGCTATTGACTGATGACATCCCGAGCGGAGGAGATTTTGGGCTCCCAGTAGCTCGAGCGGGTAATGTTGTCGATGACTACGCCCCGGGATGTGCTGTGTATGACATATACACCATCCTTCTTGTTGTCCACCACCAGGGAAACGTGGAATACACTTCCCAGTGGGCTGCGGCGGTAAAAGATAAGATCCCCCGGTTTAACACGCTTGAGTTTTACCTTTTTGCCCTCTTTGGCTTGCGATTGTGAGGTGCGCGAAATCTCTAAGCCTGCCTTGTCCATGACATAGCTGGTAAATCCGGAGCAGTCAAATCCGCTCTTCGGATCGGTGCCGCCCAGGCGGTATTTCGTACCCAGGTACGCTTTGGCATGCTCTACAACTTCTAGGCGCAGGACTGCTTCTTCATCTTCCCCTTCTAGATCCGGGTTGATTTCTGGCCGGCTGGGCGGTGTGGGGCCTTCCTCAAACTCGACTTCTTCTTCGGCTACGGCCTCTTCTTCCTCCAAGGGTTCGTAGAGGGGGCGCTCCCGCCGCTCTGGCTCTCTTGCGTCGCCTCGTTCGCTACGGGAATCGTTATAGCTGTAGGATTGCTGGAATACAGAGCATTGTGTAAACAACAAAATGGATACGAGCAGAAGCAAAAACAGGCGCATAGGGAAACACAATTTGGACAGGGGCAACAGTACCAGCTGTACCCGCGAATTTTTGGAAAAATTATTCCCAAAGATATACCATTTGGTTGTAGTATAACGCCTGAGCCCGTAAATGGATTGCGCTCCGCCTCGCCTCAGAGCTGTATGGAGAATTGGTCCTGATCGTTTAAGAAGCGCAGCTTCTGGCGGAAGGTGTCCTGCTTTGATTTGGAAAGCGGCAGCTGAAATACGCCCTCCACTTCGGAGGCTTGCAGCAAGGGTTCGCCGGCGTAGTCAAACACGCCAGAGTCGCCGGTGTAAGGGTAGCCGTTGCCGTCTTCGCCCACCCGGTTGAGGCCAATGGTGTAAGCTTGGTTTTCGATAGCACGTGCTTTGAGCAGGGTTTTCCAGGCAGCTCGGCGCTTCGCTGGCCAATTGGCTACGTAGAGCAGCAAATCGTAGTGCTCCCGGTTGCGGCTCCACACCGGAAAGCGCAGGTCGTAGCAAATGAGAGGCATGACTTTCCAGCCTTGGCAGTGTACATACAGCGGCTGTTGGCCCGGGGCGTAGGTCTCTTCTTCTTTAGCTAGCGTAAACAGATGCCGCTTATCGTAATGGGCAAAGGTACCGTCCGGGCGTACCCACAGCAAGCGGTTGTAGTAGCAGCCGGCGGCTTCCGCGATAATGCTGCCTGTGACTACAGCGTCCAGCCGCCCAGCCTGCTCCGCCATCCAGCGGAAGGCTTCTCCTTCGGTGGGCTCCGCCAGTGCAGCGGCATTCATCGAAAAGCCAGTGGTGAACATTTCCGGCAGCACTACCAGCTCGGTATCCCCCTGCTTCAGTTGGGAGAGTAGTTCGGAGAATTTTTGAAGGTTAGCGTCGCGATCCTCCCAAACGAGCGAAGCCTGAACGAGACTGACGGTAAGCGTTTCTTTCATATGGCTTGTAGCTGTAATGCGAAAAGAGGTGTCAGCATCTAATGCTGCACCCCTTTCCCAAAATTTATTCTACAGGCTGCAGCCGTTTATTCCTCGGCAGCAGCTTCTTCTTCGGTTGCTTCTTCTCCTTCTTCGCCCTCGGCTTCTTTCTCAGCTGCAGCAGTGGCAGAGCGCAGTACCCGCGGCGTTACGACGCTGGCTACCGGTACACCGGGTGAATTCAGGATCTCGATGGTCTCCAGCTTCTGGTCAATGTCGCGGATACGTATGGACTGATTGATCTTGAGCTTGGAAATGTCGACCAGCATCTCATTGATCAGATGCTCCGGCTTTGTCTTGATGCGCACCCGGCGCAACCGCTGCAGCAGCTTGCCGCCGTTCTTAACACCTGGAGAGATGCCTTTGAAGCGGATGGGCACGTCCACTTTAACCGGGCGGCCTTCAGCGAGGCGCAGGAAGTCGATGTGCTCAATGTCATCCGTTACTGGATGAAATTGTATGTCCTTAACAAATGCTTTGAAGGAATTGCCGTCAACGGTGACCTCGGCTAGTTTGAAATCCGGTGTGTAAATGAGGTCTTTCACATCATTGGGCGTTACGGTGAAGTGAACAGCATCCTCTCCTCCGTAGGCAACGCAGGGGATATTGCCCTGAGCACGTATGGCGCGCGTGGATTTTTTGCCCAGTGTCTCGCGCGGCTGCCCGGTAAACGCTATAGTTTCCATGATTTTATCGACTTTGTCGGTTATACTTTTTCGCTTATTGAACTCAATCACCCGAAAAGGCTCGCAAAGATAGGCATTATACAGCAGATATGGAAGCTTCCGTCAGGAAAAGTAAGGCCAGGGCCTTTAACTGAGCCCCTTGCTTGCACTTGACAGCACTTTCGGGCTTGACAATAAACGGTGTCTACTGAAACGCTACTATGGCTGATTTACGGATAGTCAAGCCCGGCATCCTCCCAGCCTACCAGCAGGTAGGTACGTCTGTGCGTGCGGCACGCATTTGTAAATACGCTCGTACTTTCAGCTTGTTATGATCATAGCGCCTGCTTCTGCTTACCCACAGCTGTTTCGGAAGCGGCCCGTCTCAGCCTTCCACGAATAAGGCAGAAATAGAACGGTGCTCGTGGGTGTTGCGAATGGCGCGGGAGAACAGCTTAGCGGTGCTGAGGACTTTGATCTTATCCGATTGCCGCTTCAGGGGTATGGTATCGCAGACGATCATTTCGTCCAACTGGGAGTTCTCAATCTTCTCGTACGCCTGCCCGGACAAGACGGGATGGGTGCACATAGCGCGTACGCTCTTGGCGCCCTTTTCAATTAAGATGGCTGCGGCCCGGCATAGGGTGCCGGCGGTGTCCACCAGGTCATCCACCAGTATGACGTCTGCCCCCTCCACATCGCCGATTACGGTCATTTCGGCTACTTCATTGGCTTTTTTGCGGTATTTGTCGCAGATCACGAGTGGCAGGCCAAAGTGCTTGGCGTACGTGCGCGCCCGCTTGACACCGCCAACGTCTGGAGCGGCAAAAATTACATTGTCAAGGGAAAGGTTTTGCAAATAAGGAATGTAGATGGCCTCGCTTTTGAGGTGGTCCACTGGTATATCGAAGAAGCCCTGAATCTGATCGGCGTGGAAGTCCATCGTCATGATACGGTCCGCGCCGGCGGCTTGCAGCAGATTGGCGATGAGCTTGGAGGAGATGGGAACCCGAGGTTTGTCTTTGCGGTCCTGACGGGCGTAGCCAAAGTAGGGGATGACCGCCGTGATGTAGCCCGAAGAAGCGCGCCGTGCCGCGTCGATCATCAAAAGCAGCTCCATGAGGTTCTCGGTAGGAGGGTAGGTGGATTGGATAAAGAAAACATAAGCCCCGCGGACGGATTCGTTGATGACCGGCTGCATTTCTCCGTCACTGAAGCGCAGTATTTTGATGTCCCCCAGCGGGTGCCCGTAGTGGTCGGCTATGCTTTTGGAGAGGTACTCGGAAGTAGTGCCTGAAAAGAGTTTGACTTCGAACATTGGACTTGTCATCGTTTGCCATATTTTATGCTGCAGCCGCAAAGGTACAAACATTCAAACGTATTCCACGGGTTCCATTTGCTCTATGATTCTCCTGCATTTATCGCGATGGCTCCGTATTGGGCGAAAAATCCGGCCGTTTTGTCGAACTCTGCTGCTTAAGCGCTCGGCTTGACGTATTTTTCTTTCTCTAGAAGCTGTATAGTAGCTTTGTACCTGTGAAGCCAATTGCAGGCTGGTAAAACAAGCATGCACTTAATGCAATCTTATGCCGGGAGTTTTTTTTTCAGAATGGTGGGAAGGTTTAAGCTTCCTGCAGCAAAGCCTTTGGCTGGTGGCCGTAAGCGGCAGCTTGCTGTTGCTCATTCTGATGGCCATGAGCCTGCTGCAACCCGAAACCGAAGCGGAGGCCAGCGCCCGGCTGTCCAAAATCTTCAATCCGCGTACCATCCTGACTTTCCTGGCTTTTTTTGGCTGGATAGGGCTGCTCACTTCCTACCGTTTTGACACATACTGGCAGCCATTGTTGTTCGGCTCCTTGGCAGGCCTGGTGGCGGCAGCAGCGGCTAAGGGTTTCACGCTGCTCTTGCTTCGCCTAGCTCCTCGCTCCCGGCCGGTCAACTCCGCTCACCTCCTGAAAAGCACGGGCCGTGTTTTGAATACCGTACCTTCTCACCGCAATGGATTTGGCAAAGTGCACCTTGATATGCGGGGCGTTCCCTACGAGCTCGAAGCCATGACCGCCGGGGGCGAGTTGCGGGCGGGAGCGCCGATACGGGTCGTGGGCGTAATCGAAGATCGGATACTTTTGGTAGAATCCGTAGAGGAGGACGAAGGGTACCCGCATGAAACCCACCGGCTGGGGCGGTAAATTACGGCACCACCAACTGCTTAGTGCGAACCACCGCGCCATCCACCATAATCTGTAGCAAATAGATGCCGCCGGGCAATGCCCTGGTGTCGAACTGCCACTGCAACAGCTGTTCGGGCGAAGGGTTGGTTTGGTAACGGTAGCCGAAGCGCTGGCCGAGCCCGTTGATCAATTGGGCTTCTATTTTGCCAACTTCTTTGGCCAGCTGCACATCCAAATAAAGGTGATCAATTGCTGGATTGGGATAGATGCGGCACTGGGCAACAGCCTGATCAATATCGGCCGTGCCAGTCGGCTTGGGTGCCAATCCGATTAGAGTGAAATCGTCGAAGTAAAAGCCATCCAATTCCACAAAGTTGTCCGCCTTCAGGGAAAAGCGAAAGTAGACCTCCTCTCCTCGGTAGGGCGTTAAGTCAATCTGCTCCCGCACCCACTCCTCCTGCAGCCCATTGTACACCGGTTCGGAAGGCTGGAAATTGCCATTGCCCGCCTGGCTGTAGCGCCCGCAGAGCGCGGTCCACTCTTCTCCGTCGGCCGAAATGCTGAGCTGGGCGTAATCGAAGGCCTCCTCCAGTAGCCAGCGGGCATTGAATTGCAGCAAAAATACTTCTCCGCCTTCGAGCAAGACCGGCTCCGACAGGGTGAAAAAGCTTTCGGCTCCCTCCGCGTATTCGTCAAAGGGGCTGTCCGTAAAAGCATAAGGAGGGGAGGTGAAATGCTCTGATGTGATCCCCCAATCCTCCGCCGATGTCCAAAGGCTTTCCGCTTCGGCAGTGCTGGACAACAGGGGGGTGGCGATGGCGTTTTGATAGGCTTTCTCCAGCGTTTCCACAAAAGTGTAGCTGCCGTTGTCAATTCTGATATCGAAGCGGACGGTTTCCAGCAGCTCTTCTCCCGGGCTGATGGTGTAATCAAAAGTATAAGAATCAGTTTCTAATAGGTTCAAATCGAACGTCTGCGGTGTGGCCTCTACGCTGACATTCGGGCTGGCCGCTGCAGCTTCTACACTTACACTGCCTTCTCCCAGGCCGAGCCGGCGCAGGTTTACCGTCACGCTGCCCTGCGTTTCTAAGAGCAAAGAAGGGCTATTGTCCCTCACCTCCACATACTGCAGCAGCAGGTGGGCAGCAGCTAGATTTTGCCACAAGCAAGATTTGTTCAGATGGTCGATGTCAGCAGGGTTGGGCCAAAAGCCTTGAAAGTAGGAGCCGACTTCAGGAGTGTAGGCGTATATTTTGTTCTTGGTATTGGTTGCTCCGTACATCCAGTCATCGCTGCTGCCGTTCACGATGTATCCCACTGTTTCGGTGGCTGTACCCAGCCGGAAGGAATTTTGCTCAGTAAGCACCCCACCAAACCCTTTGAACAGCGCATCCTCAGCAGTAGGTGCATCGTTGTAGCCCCAAGGGTGTATCAGCAGGTTGCCGTAGGTATGGTAGTTGAGGCTGATCTGGAAGTTATGCCGCTCGCACAATTGCTTGATAGCGCGGGTCTCGGGCTCGGAGAAGGGAGCGGGGCCTCTGTAAACGGGGCTGTCGGGGTTCGGGGACGAACCGAAGTCGTCCGTTCCCCATTGGTAACCGTAGTTTCTGTTAAGATCGACTCCCTTCTTCTCCCCGTCTATCTCGCGGCGGTTTTTCCTCCAAAGCCCCCCGCCGCTGGGGAGCTGATTGAAAATATAGCCGTCGGGATTGACGCAGGGCACGAAGTACATGGCGGTATTATCCACCAGATAAGTGACTTCCGGGTCGTTGCCGTACTGCTCCAGCAGGTACCAAAGGTAGAAAATCATCTGGGAGAGGCTGTTGGGCTCCCGGGCGTGGTGCAGAGCGGTGTAGAGCACCTCCGGCTCTGCCTCTTCTTGCAGCGGGTTGTCGGAGACACGGAGCCAGAAAATGGGGTGGCCCTCCTGAGTGCGCAGCGAGCTGTCCACTTGCTGAAGCGGGCTGATCAGATTGGGGTAAAGCTCTGCCATCCGGTTCAGCTCCTGCAGCATTTCATCGTAGGTAAAGTAGCCCGCCATTGATCCTGCCTGGTAATTATCAGGCGTTTCATAAGGGTAGGTTTCCGGCTGATGGCAGCCGGCAGATCGCTTCACCGCTTTTTGCTTGCCCTCTGCGTACCATTGGCCCACCTTGGGAATCAATACCTCAAATGGGATGCCAGCCCGGGCCAGTTGCTCTTTTTCCCAACTTGAAAAGTCGTTAACTAAGTACTGGCCAGGCACCACCCGTCCGTGATCTGCCTCGATGCCCAGCCTGGCCAGCTCCTGCAGCCGGTGGTTTTCAAGATCGATCCGCAAGCGGTCGTATCGGGGTTGCTGCGCCCGGACACCCGCCATAAAAGCCAGTAAAAAAAGGAGTAACAAAAGCCGCTTCATATTCGCTGTTTCAAGATGTTCATTGCCTTGATAGGTGTAAACGAAAGTACGGCATCCCCGCCAAGGCAAGTAACAAGAACGATAGCGATTTGGCTAACCAGCTAACATATATGCTTATTCTTCCCTTACGATGGCCGGAACGCGGACGGCGCGCAAGGCCGGCAGCAGGGAGGCCAGCCAGCCGATGAGGACAACCGTCAGAGCGACCACCACGAAATCCACAGCCCGCATACTGATGGGGTAGGCTTCTACAACAAAATTGCCCGGCACCATCACGATGCCAACCGTTTTTTGAGCGATGTAAAGCCCAATGGCGAGCACTATACCGATGATTAACCCCAGCAGGCTGAGCAGCAGGCCTTCTGCCAGGAAGATGTTGCGGATGGTGGTGTTGCGAGCCCCCATGGATTTCAGTATGGCGATGTCTTTTTGCTTTTCCAGGACCACCATCCATAGAGCACCGATCATGTTGAAAGCGACGAGCAGCAGCATCAGGCTGGCGATGGCGTAGCTCAGCCATTTTTCGATTTGCATGAGTTTGAGAAACGCGGCTTCCTGCTGGTACCGGTCCTCCACCTCATAGCCATCCCCCAGCAGGGCTTGCAATTCTGGTACCATGGATCGGCTGTCGATGCCCTCCGACAAGCGGATTTCCAATGCGCTGACCTCCTGCGGGTCAGCTTCCAGCAGTTCCCGGGCAAAGCTGATGGGGGCGATGACGTACTCATTGTCAAACTCCTGCTGAATGACGAAGGTGCCGCCCGGGTAGATATAGCGGCGGCGGAACGGTTTCAATTGGCTGCTCAAAAAGCCCCGGCTTTGTTCGCGGCGAGGCATATACACCGCCAGCTCGGTAAATTCATCTCCTATGTTCACCGCTAGTTTGTTGCGCATCCCCCGGCCGAGTATGGCAAGATTTTTGCGCCCTGCCTGCAAGCGGTAAACGCCTTCCTGCAGGGTGGAATCGATGCCGACGACATCCTTGAAGTGGTCATCTACTCCTTTGAGCCGCCCGAAGTCCTGGTTGTCTTCGTATTCGAAAAAAGCGACTTCCTCCAGGGTCTGGGATACGGCTTCCACTTCTGGTACTTCCAGCAGTTTTTCCAGCAGGGCGCTGTCAGCTTTAAAGCTCTTGCCCTTGGCAGGCAGGACTTTTACATCCGGGTTGAAATTGCTGTACATGCTGGCAATGAGGTCCTCAAATCCATTGAATACGGAAAGCACCAGGATGAGCGCAGCCGAACCTACGGAGATGCCCAGCACCGCGATGCCCGTTATGATATTAATGGCGTTGGTCGATTTCTTAGCGAAGAGGTATCGCCTCGCGATTCGAATGGGAAACTTCATGGATATGGATTGAAAACCGCTTCAAAAGTAGGGGGAATTGCGCGTATGGTCAAATCCCAATTGGAAAAGCAAGCGCTTTGTCCGTAAGTCCGCTGTGCTTTACTCCTCTTTTTGGCCGGTTTCTTCTATGCGCTGTACGCTCCCTGTCTTGCCG
>CAYNIT010000151.1:0-11041 GCA_964397205.1 uncultured Phaeodactylibacter sp.
AACAACCAATGGAAGAAGAAATCAAAAAGCGTCTGGAAGCACACAACCTCCGGAAGACCGCCATACGCAAAGAAGTGCTGGAGTTGTTCATCGAGTCTGAGGGGCGGGCCTTGTCCAACCAAGATTTGGAAGAGCGGCTGAACAATCCCGACCGCATCACGCTGTACCGAACGCTCAAGGTCTTTGAAGACAAGGGCTTGATCCATCTGGCTGTGGATCGGGGCGGCATCAGCAAATACGCGCTCTGCTCCGAGGGCTGCGATGCGCATTCCCATCATGACAGCCACGCCCATTTTCATTGTCAGGTGTGCGGAAAAACCATTTGCCTCGAGGGGGATATACGCATCGAAGCCCGCCCGCCCAGGGGCTACCGGGTACATCAGGAAAAACTAGTGCTCGAAGGAGAGTGCGCCGATTGTGTAGGAGCGTGAAAATTCACATCACTTGATTATCTTCACGCGACAAAAGCCCACGCATGAACCTTCGCATCATCTCCGCCGGCGCAGGCAGCGGCAAAACCTATCGGCTGACCGATGAAATGGCCAAATTGCTGAAGGCAGGCGTGCGCGCCAATGGCATTATCGCCACTACTTTTACCAAAAAGGCAGCCGCCGAGCTGCAGGAGCGGGTTCGCATCCGCCTGTTGGAGGACGGGCGCTCCGAGCAAGCAGATCAACTATCCAACGCCCTCATCGGGACGGTACACGGTTTGGGCGTTCGCCTGCTGCAGCGTTTTGCTTTTGAGGCAGGCGTGTCTCCCGAGGTCGATATCATTGCCGAAGAAGACCAACAGAACCTTTTCAACCGCGCGCTTTCCAACGTGCTGCATCCCGAACAGGTAGCTTTTATGGAAAAGCTGAGCGACCGCTTGGGGCTGAACAAAAGCGGCCGCAATGATTGGCGCAACACCCTGATGCAGCTCACAGAAATTGCCCGCGCCAACGATTTTTCCTCCGAACGGCTCCGCTACAGCCGGGAGCGCTCGTTCGAAACTTTCCGCCCCCTCATCGGCGAGCCGGTAGAGATGAACTACGAGGAGCGGCTGAGCGAGTTGCTGCAACGAACCATCGCCAGCTTGGAGCACAATGAGGACAGCACCAAGGTTACGCAGGCGGGCATCAATACCCTTAAGGGAATGCAGCGTCAGCTGCAACTGCGCGGGCATTTGTTTTGGCATGAGTGGGCCAAGATGTCCAAGCTGAAAGTGGGAGCCAAAAGCCGGGAGGAGGCGGCCGAACTGCGGGATTTTGCCTACCAGCACTACCAGCACCCGCAGTTTCATCAGGATATCCAAGATTTCATTTCCCAGCTGTTTGAGTGGGCCATAGCCGCTATCGAGGAATACGATCAGTACAAAAAACGCCGCGGCCTCATCGACTACACCGACATGGAGGTGCTGGTCAACCGGCTGCTGAGCCAGGCGAGCGTTCGCCAAGTGTTGCAGGAAGAAATAGACCTGCTGATGGTCGATGAATTTCAGGATACCAGCCCCATACAACTGGAGATTTTTCTGAAGCTCTCCCGGATTGCCGACCACTCCATCTGGGTGGGAGACCCCAAGCAGTCCATTTATGGGTTCCGGGGAGCAGATCCCGAGCTGATGCAAGCCATCATCCGGAAGCAGGGAGGGGTCCAGAAGGAAGATATTCAAACCCATTCCTGGCGCTCTCGGGAAGAGATCGTCCTGGCCACCAATGCGCTGTTTACCAAAGCCTTTTCAGACTTGCCCACCGAGCAAGTTGCGCTGAAGCCAAAGCGTTGCCGGGATGGCCGCCGCCGGCCGGATTGCCTCCACGACGGGCCCGAGCCGGCTGAGCTGCAGCAGGCCCTCATGCACTGGCACTTTCAGCACGAAGGGGGGAAGCGCCCACCGGGCAAACCTTGGATGGAAGACTGCTTAGCGGATACTTTGCGCCGCTGGCTCGGCCGCGGCCTGCACTTGCTGCCCAAGGGGCAGTCCGAAACTCGCCCGGCGCAGCCCGGAGATATCGCCATCCTCTGCCGTTCCAACCAAGCCTGTCAGGATATGGCGGAGGCGCTGCACCGCGCTGGTTTGCGCGCTGCCATCGCCCGGGCGGGCCTGATGAGCACCGCCGAGGCGCGGCTTATCCTGGCTTGCCTCAAGTACTTGCTCAACCAATACGATGCCCTTTCCGTAGCCGAAATACTCCTGCTGGCCAGTGGCCAAGAAATAGAAACCATCATCGAGCACCGCCTGGAGTACCTGGCGCAGAAGGAAGCAGCGGACCAACGCGCCTTCCGCAAACAGTGGGGAGAAGATGATCCCTTTATCCAATCTTTGGACGAACTGAGAGCGCCCGCCGTCGAGCTTTCCAGTGCTGAAACCCTTGATCTGCTGCTGGAGCACCTCAACCTGCGGCGTATTATCGCGAGCTGGGGCAACGAGCGGCAACGGCTCAGCAATGTCGACATGCTGCGCCGCTACGCCCGGCAATACGAAGAAGCCTGCAACCGGCTGCATACCGCCGCCTCGAACGGTGGGTTTTTGCTTTGGCTGGCGGAGCTGGAAAACAGTGCCAAGGACATGCAGGGCTCTGGAGAAGGGCCGCAGGCTGTCAACGTTCTGACTTACCACCGCAGCAAAGGCCTGGAGTGGCCCGTCGTCATCTGCCATAACCTGGAAGGCAAACTAAGGGCGGAAGCCTGGGGCTTCGACATCCTCTCGGAAACGGAAGATGTGGACTTGGACAACCTGCTGGGGCAACGCTGGCTCCGGTACTGGGTCAACCCCTACGCCGATCAGGTCCGCGGCACGTACCTGGCCGAGCAACTGCAAGAAAGCGATGCCAGCAGCCGGGCCCGCCAAAAAGCCCTGGCCGAAGAGGCCCGGCTGCTCTATGTGGGCATCACCCGAGCGCGGGACTACCTCGTATTCCCTACCCGCAAATCTCCTACTCGCTGGCTCAACCGGGTTTGGCATCAGGGAGAAGAAGGTTTTCCCACCCTCGATCCTGACAGCAGCGAAACGCCCTGGGAATGGGAAGGGCAGTTCCTCGATATCGCTACCGAGGTATTTACCTACGAGCGCGATTTTGCTTATCAGGACCCTTCGCCCCCAGAGCACATCCAATTCCTGGCCAATTTTAAAGGGCGCGCTCAGCATGAGCCTTATCATTGGCGCCCGGAAGAACATCGCCTGGATGACCTGGAGGTCAAGACGGGGGAGCTTTTGCCCTACACCACGCCATTGGAATGGCCAGAGGGCGTAGACCGCTACGCGGCTGCCAAAGCCCTCAAAGGCTTTCTGGTAGCCGATAGACTGGAGTACCCCGAGGCAGAGCGTTTGGAAATGGCTAAAGGATACATTCAGCGCTTTGAACTGGCAGAAATGCCGCCGGAGCAATTGCTGCAACTCAGCCAGCGCTGGCAAAGCTGGATCAGCCAGCGCTTCTCGCCCCGGCGCTGGCACCGGAAGTACCCCTTGCGCTACCAGCATCAGGGGCGGCAGTTTGAAACTATGCTGGATCAAGTGCTGGAAACGGAGGAAGGCATTGTCTTGCTGCAGAACAGTGGTTTCGACAAAGGAGGAGCGGAAAAAATCAAAAACCACGCCCTTAGCAAACTCGGGGATTGGGCCTACCTGAGCGCAAAGGGGGCAACCGCCGTCTTTGGGCAACCAAAAGTACGCTGCCTGATACACTACGTCATGCAGGGAGCAGTGGTCGAGCTGGAGTGGCGAGAAACTGCCCTATTTACAGGACAGGCGACAAATTAAGCCTTATTATATACGCTAGAGTAGGTGGAGCTTCCTAATTTTGTGTCTATAATTTTTAAGGAATACTTATCTTGATTTTGAAATGACAGATTTTTTATAATGAGAGTAGCATCCTTTCTAATTGTCGTTTTGTGGAGTACACTGCCTTCCGTTGCCCAATCTTCTTATTGGTCGGAAACAGAGGAAAGCCGAATTTTTCTGCCTGCTGGGTCTGAAGCCGCGCTCAGTGTACAGCAGTACCGCACCTTTGCCCTCGAGCCGGACGCGCTGTCCGAGGCGCTGAAAGCTGCTCCTATGGAATTTACCGAAGCCGCTTCTCAGAAAGCAGCCATCATTGAGCTTCCTTTGCCCGACGGGCGGCTGGAAGCCTTCGAAGTGGTGGAATCGCCAGTAATGGCGCCCGAGCTGGCTGCCAAGTTCCCTGAACTCCGGTCTTACACCGCCCGCAGCATTTCCAACCCGGCTGTAAGCGGCCGTTTTGACCTTTCGCCGCGGGGGCTGCATGCCCTATTGCTGACACCCGAGGGGCAGGTGCTTGTGGAACCTTACGCCACCAATCAAAACCGCTATCACCTCAGTTACTTCGCCCGCGATATCGAAATTGAAGCCAGCCGGCGGCCCCCCCTTTCCTGCGGAGAAGACCCAATGGAAAAACTTGAAAAGAGCGATGCCGAACAGCAGCAGCTCAACCGCCGCCACGCTCTTTCCTTTCGCAGCAGTGAGCCACTAGAGCTGCGGACCTACCGAATGGCGCTCGCTTGTACCGGAGAATTTGCCCAGAACAACGGCGGCACCGTAGCTTCGGTCATGTCTACCTTTAATACGTCCGTCAATTTACTGAACGCCATATACCAAAATGAATTCGCCATCCGCTTTGAGCTTGTACCAGATAACGATCAACTAATATTCCTGGACCCCGCCACCGATCCCTATGAAAATGTATCCAGCGGCGCCGGCCTGTTGGCTCAGAATATTGTGGCTATTGGCTCCAACCTGGAGGATTTCACCGCCTACGATATTGGGCATGTTTTTAACCGTTCCTGCGATGTGGGGGGCGTAGCCTCTCTGGGCTCCGTCTGTACGGAGAACCGGGCCCGGGGCGTCACCTGCCACTACGCTGGCCTGACTTTTATGGTCACTAGCGTGATGGCGCATGAGGTAGGGCATCAGTTCCGCGCCAGCCATAGCTGGGACAACTGCCCACCCTCCATGGGGCAACGCTCTTCCTCCAACGCCTTCGAGCCCGGCAGCGGCAGTACGATCATGTCCTACCAGAACCTCTGCGGGCAATCTAATAACATACCTGCTCCCTTCGGCGGCTACTTCAACGTTGGCTCTATGGAGGATATACTGCTTTTCGCCCGCGAAAGTGTGGGATCGCAGTGCGGAGAAGCCGTCCCTACAGAGAATCACGAACCAACCATCAGCCTGGACTACGAAAATGGTTTTTGGATCCCTATTTCCACGCCTTTCGAATTGGAGGGGCAGGCGGAAGATCAGGATGGCGATGCGCTGACCTACTGCTGGGAGCAATACGACCTTAACGTCTCCGGCAGCCCTTCCGAACTAGGGGCACCGGTGGGTGATGCGCCCATCTTCCGCTCCTTTCCGCCGCGTGAAGCATCTAACCGGGTTTTTCCTTCCATTCAGAAAGTCATATCCGGCAACTTTGACAATACCGAAGTGCTGCCTGAATACGAGCGCGACCTCACCTTCCGCTTGACGGTGCGAGACAATAACCCCCAAGGGGGCGCAGCCGTCTGGGAGGAGATGGATTTCAAAGCCGACGGGCAGTCCGGCCCATTTCGGGTGCTTACGCCTCTGCCGGAGGATTCCCTGCCCTGGCGCGGCGGGCAGTACCGGGAGGTCAAGTGGGATGTCGCCAATACCACCAATGGGCGCGTGGATTGCCAGTACGTTGATGTACTCCTCTCAGCAGATGGCGGGTTTACGTATCCCTATACCCTGGTGGAAGGAACGCCGAACGATGGCAGTGCATTTGTCAATGTTCCCAATGTAGCGACACAAGATGCCCGCCTGCGCGTGCAGGCTTCCGGCAATATTTTCTTTGCCATCAGCGAGCAAGACTTTTCTATTGAGGAAGCGCAAGAGCCCGGCTACGCTATGCGGGTAAGCCCAGTGGCTGTTCCGCTGCTTTGCCTGCCCGGAGAAGATGCTGTTGAACTGCAGGTCGATACCGATAGCTGGCTAGGCTACGACAGCCTGCTGCAATTGGATGCCGTAGGAGAGCTGCCGCTGAATGCCAGTCTGAGCTTTGTCGCAGACACGATCGCGGCGGGCGATGCTACCACCGCTACGCTGCAAATACCCGCGCAGCAGCTCGGCCGGGACACCTTCAATTTCCAGCTCCGGGCTATCGCCCCCGATGGCGATACAGCACTGCGTGAAGTCCGGCTGATTACCTTGACCAGCGATTACAGCGAACTGGCGCTGCAAGAGCCGCCCGATGGCACGAAGGGAGTGGTCTTTTCTACTGATTTTAGCTGGGTGGATGTGCCAAGTGCTGATACTTACGATTTTGAGGTAGCTACCCAACCTGATTTTTCGGAAGAAAACCTGGTGGAACGCGTTGTTGGTTTGGAAGAAGCTTTCTACGAACCCGAAACCCTCTTTGAAGAGGAAAACCGCATTTTCTTTTGGCGGGTGCGGCCAGTCAACGAGTGCGGCTCCGGAGAGTTCCTGCCGCCCCATGCTTTTCAAACCGCTACTTTTGACTGTAAAGAAAGCGCGCCGGACGATATGCCCATCACCCTGCCCAACAGCCCCAATACCAAGCGGTCGAGAATTTTTGTGACCGAAGACGGTACCATCAGCGATGTGAACATTTCTGATGTGACCATCAACTTTTCTCCGCTCAATGTACTGCGGGTAAGCATCGTAAGCCCGGCGGGCACGGAGGTGGTGCTGTTCAATCAAACTTGCTTCGGTTCTTTGCTGCGAGCTACCTTCGATGACGAGGCACCGGGCTTTTTCGACTGCCTGAACACCAGCCTGGCACCCGCAAAACCCGTTGAGAGCTTGTCTGCTTTCAACGGAGAAAGTACCTTTGGAGAATGGGTGTTGAAAGTTAGGGTCGTAGATTTCGGCAATGGCGGGGGCTCTATTCAGAATTGGAATATGGAGTTTTGCGCCAGCACCAACCCGGCTGCACCGGTATTGGTGGCCAATGAGACACTGGAAGTGCCGCCCGGCCAAGGCAATACCATAACTGCGGATCAGCTGAAAGCGGAAGACGGCATCAGCCAAGCGAGCGAACTGGAGTTTAAACTGCTCACGGTGCCGGCGCACGGGCAACTGTACCGCGGCGGCGACCCCTTGGAAATGGGCGATGAGTTTACTCAACTGACCGTAGATGCCTTAAACTTGACCTACGAACACGATGGGGACGGGTCTGAAACCGACCGGTTTACCTTTATCGTCAACAATCAGGAAGGAGGGTGGCTGCCGACTCAAACCTTCAACATCCTTATGGATGAAAATGCCGTGGTGAGCACTGCCGAGCCAGATTGGACGGAGCGGCTGCGGTTGTTTCCCAACCCCGCTGCAGAATCGGTGAGCCTAGACTTCGGGACAGCTGTGAATGATGACGTACTGCTCGAATTATTCAATGTACAGGGCCAGCGCTTTCTGTCCCGCCGTTACGAGGGAGTGCCTCAGCGCGTGGAATTGGGGCTTCGCAACCTGCCGGCGGGCATGTACTGGCTGCGGCTTTACACGGAGCAGGAAAGCCAAAGCCGCAAACTGATCGTAAAATAGAACTGAAGTTGATCATAAAATGAATAACATGAGAATACAGCTATTACTTATAACGCTGCTGGTATTCGCCCTTTTACCAGCGGCAGCTCAGCAGGATTTTTGGTCTGATGCCGTGGTGCGCAGCCCGGAATCTACCCTGGCGCAGAAGCGGCAGTACAAGGTGGATCAATTTCGAGCCCTTGCCCTCGATGCTACTGGAATGCGGGCTGCCCTTGCGCAGGCACCTATGGAGGGCAATTACCCCGCCCTTAAGCCCGTTGCCATCTCCATTCCGATGCCGGACGGCAGCGCAAAGACATTTGAGGTTGTGGAGTCTCCTGTGATGGCGGACGGGCTGGCTGCCCGCTACCCTTCCATCAAAACGTATAAAGGCTGGAACCCTGCCGACCGGCGGGAAACGCTGCGCATGGGGTATTCCCCCAAGGGGTTCCACGCTACGGTCCTCTCTAAGGAAGGGGCGGTGTACATCGACCGGCTGACCGAAGGAGCGGCTCCTCTTTACATGTCTTATTTCGTGAACGAAAACCCCAATCCGGAGCTGCGCCAGCGCTTTCAGTGCGGCCTTGATCAGGAAGAGTTGACGCAGGGCGTTTACGATGGGCAAGTGATTCAGCAGCGATCCGCCTCTGAGCCCATTACGCTGCGCACCTACCGGCTTGCTATGGCTGGTACAGCCGAATACTCCAATTATCACGGGGATACCAAGGAGGAGGTCCTAGCGGCGATGGTCCTGAAGGTCAACCGCCTCAACCAGGTCTTCGAGCGCGATCTAGCGATACGCGTTGAGCTGATTGAAAACAACGACCTGCTCATATTTTTTGATGAAGCCAACGACGGTTTGTCCAATGGAGACACCCAAAGCTTGTTGCAGGAAAGCCGCTCGGTCATCGAAGGCCAAATCGAATTCGGAGATTACGATGTAGGCCATGTGCTCAATGTCCACGATGATGCGGTAGGCAATGGGGTGGCCAGGCTGCAATCCGCTTGCACGGCCAACAAAGCCCGCGGCATTTCGGGGATTACAGAGCCGGAGGGCGACCCCTTTGTGATCGATATTGTCGCTCACGAATTTGGGCATCAGTTTGGCGCTAGCCATACCCAAAACAGCTGCCAGAACGTGCAGCCCGAAACTGCCTTTTCGCCGGGCAGCGGCACGACCATCATGAGCTACGCGGGCATTTGCCCGTTTGGCAACAACGTACAGTTTACTACAGACGATTACTACCATACCGCCTCTCTGCAGCAGATCTTCAGCTTTACCCGAGAGGGAGCTGGCGACAGCTGCCCGGAGAAGACGCCTCTTAACAATACCACGCCGGAGGTGACGATAGAGCTGGAAAATGGGTTTTTTATTCCAGTCTCAACCCCCTTTCAGCTGACAGCCTCCGGGGCCGATGCCGAGGACGATGACCTTACCTACTGCTGGGAGCAATTCGATCTGGGCCCCAACAACGTCGGGCTGGGCAACCCGCAGGGCAATAGCCCCCTCTTTCGCTCCTTCCCGCCCACGGCTTCTCCTACTCGTGTTTTCCCCCAGCTGAGCAATATCCTCTTCAATACTTCGGATAAATCAGAAGTGCTGCCGGAGTACGGCCGGGACTTGACCTTCCGCTGTACTGTACGCGACAACCACCCCGGTGGTGGCGGAGCAGATTGGGCGCGCGTACAATTCGCCAGCGACTCCACTGCCGGGCCGTTCCGGGTAGAGGCTCCGAATTCAGCCAATACCGTTTGGAATGTCGGTGGCTACGAAGAGGTCCGCTGGGATGTAGCCAATACCAACAACGAGCGGGTCAATTGCCAGGCGGTCAACATCAAGCTCTCTACCGATGGCGGGTTTACTTACCCTATAACACTGGCAGAAAATGTCATCAACGACGGCAGTTTCTTTGTTACCGTGCCGGATGCGGTGACCAACGGCGCCCGGATTCGGGTAGAAGCTGCCGACAACATCTTTTTCGACCTTAGCAATGCCAGCTTCCGCATCGAGCCTCCTCAGGAGCCGGGCTACAGCGTCTCGCTCTCTATGCCGGAGGTGCCGTTGCTCTGCTTGCCAGAAGATACCCTCGCGCTAGACATCAGCACCACATCCTTGCTCGGCTTTGACAGTACTTTGCATCTTGAACTGCTGGGAGACCTGCCCGCAGGCACCGAAGCCGTTTTCGGTGTCGATAGCCTACAGCCCGGGCAGAGCACAAGCCTGACTGTCCTTATCCCGCCGCAGCCTCAAATCAAGGATACTTTTGACTTTCAGCTTAGAGTGATTGCGGAAAACGCCGATACCGCCCTGCGGCCGCTGCGGGTGGTCACCCGTACCAACGATTACAGTGCGCTGCAGATGCAGGTGCCGGCCGATGGCAATAAAGACATCCTCTTCACCACCGACTTTACCTGGAACGATGTGCCCGCTGCGGATTCCTACGACATACAGATTGCTACGCAGGCTGACTTTTCAGAAGCCACTATGGTCGAAAGCGCTACGGGCCTTACAGACACTATTTACGAACCGGAATTCCTGTTTGAGGAAGCCGGCGAGATCTACTTCTGGCGCATCCGGCCGATCAGCGAGTGCGGGCCAGGTGAATTCCTGCCGCCGTTTGCTTTCCAGGTGCCTTCGGTAGAGTGTGAAAACAGCAGCGCGGATGACTTGCCGGTCACGCTGCCCAACTCTCCTACGGTTCGGCGTTCCCGCATTTTTGTAGAGGAAAGTGGAACCATCAGCGATATCAATATCTCCAATGTAAGTGTCACCTTCTCCCCGCTCAACGCTATACGCGTCAGTGTAGTCAGCCCGGCGGGCACGGAGGTTATTCTCTTTGACCAAATCTGCTTCGGTGCGCTGCTTCGAGCCTCCTTCGACGATGAGGCACCTGATGATTTTGATTGCCTTTCCACGGACTTTTCGCCGGTCATTCCGGTGCAGCCGCTTGCTGCCTTCGACGGCGAGGATACTTTCGGCGAGTGGCAACTGGTGGTGGAGGTAGTCGATTTTGGCAACGGCGGCGGCTCCATTCAGGATTGGAATTTGGAATTCTGTGCTAGCCTCACGCCGCCAACGCCCACCATTATTACCAATGATACCCTCGGCGTACCTCCTGGCGAAGGCAATACCATCACCCAGGATCAGCTGGAAGCAGAGGATGGCGTAAGCCAGCCCAGCCAGTTGGAGTTCAAACTGCTTACGGTACCGGAGCACGGCCAGTTGTTCCGCGGTGGCGATCCCCTGGAAATGGGCGACGAATTCACCCAGCTGACGGTCAATGCTTTCAACCTCACCTATGAGCACGATGGAGATGGCTCCCTAAGCGATCAGTTCACCTTCATCGTGAACAACGACGAGGGCGGCTGGATACCCACCCAGGTTTTCAATATTGAGATCGACGAAGATGCGGTGGTCAGCAGCAAGAGCCCCGAGCTGGAAGAAACGCTCAGCGTTTTCCCCAACCCAACCAGCGATTTGGTAACGCTAGCCTTCGGCCAATTGCTGGACGGCCCGGTGCAGGTAAGTTTGTTCAACTTGCAGGGCCA
>CAYNIT010000152.1:0-11015 GCA_964397205.1 uncultured Phaeodactylibacter sp.
CGCCCAGGCCGATAGCGAAGACGTAGTTCAACTGATGGGTATTGCCGTTGGCGACCAGCAGGGTGCCTACTACATAGGTGCCGGCTACCGCCAGAAAACTGAAGCAGAGGTAGAGCAGGATGCGCCCGGAATAAGCGGAGCCGCTGTCGTAAAGCAGCTGCATGATTTCGGTGCGGTAGAATAGTACGCCCGCCAGCAGAATAAGCGCGCCCAGGGTGATCAGCTTGAAGCTGAAAAGGGCAAGGGGCGCTATGGCTTCTCCTTGTACCAGCATGCGGGAAAAAATGGGCAACAGCAGGCCCGCAAACAGCAAGCCGATCATGTTGCTGGCTTCGTACAGGCGGTAGGCAGAAGCGTACAGCCCTGCTTCCGTCGCTCCATTGGGCAGCAGTTGCTCAATCATGAAACCGTCGAGCCGGTAGTAAGCGGACATGAGAAAGATGCTGAGCGCATAGGGCGCGCTCTTTTTCAACAACCACAGCAAAAAAGCGGGACGAAAGCGGAGCCGCAGGGCCGGCAGTTTCCGCCGCACCAGCCCAAAGGCCAGCAGTGCGGTAAGGCTGAGGGATAGCGTATGCGACCATACAAACCACTCTATACGGAAGGGGCCGGGCGCCCATTTGCTCCAGAGCAGAAAGCCAAGGAGGAAAATCAGCAGTAAGCGGTCCGTGACAGAAAGCAGGCTGTCGAGCCGGTAATAACCCAATCCGGTGATGTTGGACCGCAGGTAGAGCAGCAAGGAGAACAGAACGTGGTTGAGGGCAATGAACAGCAGAAAAGAAAAATGGGGCAAAGTGTAACCGGCTGCTAGGCCAAAACCAAGAACCAGCGCCAGATAGACCAAGGACAGCCCTCCCTTGAGCACCAAGATGTTCGGGACGTACTTCTGCAACAGCTGCCGGTGCTGTGCAATATTGCGGTTGTTGTAGTTCTGTATGCCGAAATCATTGACGATCTGAAAGAGAAAGGTGAAGTTGAAAAGCGCAAAGTACAGCCCGTACTCTGCTTCCGATACCGTATTCTGTACGCTGCGGTCGATGCCAAATAGGTAGAATGGCTTGATCAGCACATTAGCCGCCAACAGGAAAAGGATATTCAAGAGGAATTCGCGCTTCATAGGCGCAATATAGCCAGTCTATTCGTACCGTAGCGATTCTATGGGGTCGAGTTGAGCCGCTTTGACCGCTGGGTACAGGCCTGATATCAGGCCCACCACGGTGCAAGTGACGATGGCCAGCACCACCCAGCCGTAGGGGAACAGGAAGCTGCCCCCGGAAATAACAGCGACCACATTGCCCGCCAGTACCCCCAGTACGATGCCAACGACACCCCCAATCAGGCTTATGGTAACGGCTTCGGCCAGAAATTGCGTGCGGATCGTGCTTTGCTTGGCACCGATGGCTTTGCAAATGCCGATCTCGCGCGTGCGTTCCGTAACGGATACCAGCATAATGTTCATCAAGCCGATGGCAGCCCCCAACAGCGTGATGAGCCCTATGCCGATGGCGGCCCAGCGAAAGTAGGTCGTATTTTCCCGGATTAAACTGATGAGGTTGTCGCTTTGGGCAATTTCGAAATCGTTCTCCTCCGCCGTGCGCAAGTCCCGGACATTGCGGAACAGGCCAATGGCGTAATCGGTGCCAGCTTCAATCTGCGTGGCATCGTTGACCGCTACTACCAGGGTGTAATTGGAGCGGTCGTTGCCGTAGTAGCGTTTGGCGGTCAGCAGGGGGATGAGGACCCGGCGGTCGTCGTTGCCGCCCATGCTGGTCCCCTTGGATTGCAAGGTGCCCACGATTTTCAGCTTGATGCTGCCGGCGTAGAGGCTCTTGCCGATGGCTTTTTCTGGTTTGCCTTCGAAGAGTTCAGCCACCAGCTCTTCGCCAATTATGGCGATTAAGCCTCCGCGCAAGGCTTCCAGTTGGGTGAAGTTCCGGCCCTGGCTCAGGCTGTACCCTGCTGTTTCCAGGTAATTTTCATCAACGCCGTAGACACCGATATTGGGGTTGGTCTTTTCGTCCTGATGCTTTACCGTTGCTGTGCCGGTGCAGCGCAGGGAGACAGCAACCCGGGCGGGGAAGTCGTAGCGTTCTTTAAAGCTGACCGCCTGGTCAAAGGTGATGGGCTCGCCGCGTTTTTCCCGCCGGCCCATGCGGTTGCCGCGGGCTCCTTGCCCGGATGGTTTGATGGAAAAGGTGTTGGCTCCCAGAGAAGATAAGTTTTCACTCAGCGAATTGATGCCGACATCAATAGCGGTCAGGATACCGACCAGCGCCATAATGCCGAAGGCGATGATCAGCAAGGTTAGGATGGCCCGTAACCAATTGGAGCGAACCGTCCGTAGGGCAAGGCTAATGTTTTCGCGTAAGCTCATAAAGGCCGGGTTTGAAAATCAAGCATTTCAGCTTCAAATGTAGTCAATCGGCGTTTATTTGCACCAACTCTTCGATGAACCCAAGGTACGGACCGATGAATTTCCAGACTAGCCTCTCCGGAATCCCTTCTGAATCACCGCCAAGAAGGAGGGGGCCACCTGAGGGTTGGCTGCCACCATTTCGCCTCCGTGCAGCCAGTCGTCGCCCCCGCTGAAGTCCATTGCTTTGCCGCCGGCTTGCTGCAGGATAAAGGCACCGCCCGCTACGTCCCACGGTTTGAGGCTGTACTCGAAGAAGCCGTCGAAGCGGCCGCAAGCCACATACACCAAGTCTACCGCTGCTGACCCCAAGCGGCGGATGCCCCGGCTGCGCTGCATCAGTTGGTCAAGTACCTGCAGGTAATCTTGGGTGCGCCCGTAGTCGTAATAGGGGAAGCCAGTAGCCAGCAGGCTATCCTCCAGGCTGGCGCGCTGGCTCACCCGAATAGGCTGGCCGTTGAGCAGGGCTGCTTGGCCTTCCCAAGCGTAGAAGCATTCTTGCCGGTTGACTTCGTACACGATGCCGAGCACAATCTGCCCCTCCCGTTCCAACGCCAAGCTTATGGAGAATACCGGGAGCTGAAACAGGAAATTGGTCGTGCCGTCGAGGGGGTCGATGATCCAGCGCAAATCGCCCTCCTGATTCTCCGTGGTGTCCTCTTCGGTCAGGAATACACTGCCCGGGACAAGTTGCCGCAACCCCTCTACGAGCTGCGCCTCGGCCTCCTTGTCAACGTAGCTGACCAGGCTGTTGCGTTCTTTTTCTTCGATCTGAGCAGCGCCGACGCGCCCCATTTCCTGCCGGATGAATCGGGCGGTGCGTTCGGCGAGTTGATTAGCGCTGTGGCAAATTTTAGCGAGGTCCATAAGGGTGGCTTGAGTCGAGTTGGTAAATATGGGGTAGGTTGCGCCCTAGTTCTTCGTAGTCCAGCCCGTAGCCGACTACAAATTTGTTGGGAATTTCGAAACCGGTATAATCCGCTTCAAAAACGTGGGTGCGGGCATCTGGTTTGGACAGGAGGGTGGCTACAGCAACTGATGCCGCGCCTTGCTCCCGCAGCTTGGGCAGAAAATTGTACAGCGTTCTGCCTGTATCGATGATGTCTTCCACCAGGATGAGGTGCCGGCCATCGATTGGGGCATTCAGCCCAATCAGCGTTTTAACTTGCCCAGAAGAGGTGGTGCCTTCGTAGGAGGACAGGCGCACGAAGGCGAAGTCTGCGTCTATGGTACAAGCCCTGGCCAAATCGGCGGCGAAGACAAAGGCGCCGTTGAGGATACCCAGAAAAAGCGGTTGGCGGCCTTTGTAGTCCTGAGCGATTTGCTGGCCCAGCTCTTGCACCCGCGCCTGTATATCGTCGGCGCTGAGGTAAGGCCTGAAATAGAGGCCGTGCAGTTGGATGCTTTGCTCGTCCATCAGTCTATTCCGTATTGGTCCAGCAAATAAACCAAGCTCGTGATAGCGGCGGCTCCCAGCTCTAATTCCCGTTTGTTGACTACATCCGGCGCGTCGATCGGCGTGTGGTGGTAATCGAAGTAGCGCTGAGAATCCGGCTCGAAGCCAAACAGCAGGCCGCCTTGTGGTTTCAGGCCGGAGATGTCGGCTCCGGAGCCGCCCGGCCGGAAGTCTAGCCCGTAGGGTTCGAGCAGCGGCAGCCACTCGATGACCCGCTTGAACTTCTCCCGGAAGATATCGTCTCGCCCGTCGGCAGTAAAGCCGCGCGGGGTGAAGCCCCCGCGGTCGGATTCGATGGCGGCCATGTGGTATTCCTGCTGCTTTTCAGACCATTGCCAGTAGGCGCGGCCGCCGCGCAGGCCGTTTTCTTCGTTCATAAACAGCACACAGCGGATGGTACGTTTGGGCTGATAGCCCAGAGACTGTATTTGGTGCATGACCTCCAGGGCGTGGACGCAGCCGGCGCCATCGTCGTGTGCGCCGGTGCCTACATCCCAGGAGTCGAGATGGCCGCCCACCAGTATGATGTCCTCCGGATGTTTGCTGCCCCGTATTTCGCCGATTACGTTATAAGAAAGCGCCTCTCCCAGCATTCGGCTGGTGTTGCGCATGAATACCTGTACGGGTTCCTCCTCCAGCAAGCGGCTGAGCAGTTCGGCATCCTCCGTGCTGATGGACAGGGCGGGTATGGGGGTGGCACCCTCCTGGTACACTGTAGAGCCGGTATGTGGTATGTCATCGATTCGGGTGGTCAAGGAACGCACCAGGGCGCCTACGGCACCGTATTTAGAGGCTCGGGAAGCCCCGTAGACCCGCTGCCCGGCGGCTTTGCCATAGGCTCGGAAGGTGTTCAATTCAGTAGGGTCCATCGGCTCGTTGAAGAAGACAATCTTGCCCTCCAGCTGCGGGCCGAGGCTGTCGACTTGCTCCAGGCTGCTGACTTCCACCACTTCCGCAGTTAGGCCAAGCGGGCCGGTGCCGACGGAATTGCCCAGAGCCAGGGCATCTAGCGGGACTGTCCCCATTTTCAGGGAGTTGACGATGCGCACCTGTTCCGGCTCGCCCCGCTCCCAATGCGGCACCATAACAGGCTGCAGCCAAACCGTGTCGAGCTCAAGCTGTTCCATGACTTGTTTGCCGTACTCTACCGCCGCCGCTGCCTGTGGAGAACCGGCCAGGCGGCCGCCGATCGATTGGGTCAAGTACTGTAGCCAGTTGTAGCATTGACTGTTGGTGAGGACGTTGTCATAAATTTTACGGATGTAAAAGGCGTCTTGCTCCCGCGGGTCTTCCTGGGCGGACAGGCTCACAACCAAGCACAATCCGAACAAAATCAGCAGCTGCTTCATCATTTCAGCGTCAAAAAAAATTTAAGACTCAAAGATATAATTTCTCGGCGCTTTCCGGGGAAAAAGCGGGGAAGCCTGGCTGCAGAAAAATTCTATTTTTTTTCTCGGAGCATTCTTTTGCTGAACCGAGATATGCAAAATTAAATTTTCAGGCACCCCCTCTTTTTTTACAATCATATCGAATTACTTATATGTGAAGAGGGCTTGCCGAGCCTTGCCAGTACTGTGTTTTGGCATTTTAGCAGTGAATGCTTTATATTTATGTTAGTAAGCGAGCATTTTTTTGCGCAAGCTAATTGTATTTTTTACACAAAGTCATTATATTTGTACAAGAAGAGACGATAACTGGATTTCTGATCCAGCCTTCTATAAAGGATAATTTGGTTTTATTTGGTTAGGGCTGAGGTAGTGCTGTGGTAGCACTGCCTCTTTTTTTTGCGCCTCGGCTTGCAAATAACCTCCAAGCGCAAGCGCCTTTGTACACAAGCTTACTTCAGGAGTCATTTGGCCTACAGCCATTTCAGCTCTGGTGTAGCGGTTCATCTGTAGGGCGGTCGAGCATCACCTCACCAAGCCCCCAATCAGCCTGATCAGCTCCGTTTCCGTCTGTTTGAGGTTGAAGACGGCGTTGAGGCGCTGTTGAGAAGCATTGATGTAGCTCACCTGTATGCTCCGGTAGTCGAAGCTGTTGATCAGGCCGCCCCGGAAGCGCTCCTCGGCGATTTCCAGGTTGCGGCGGGCGTTGTTGACGAGCTGAGAGGTCACCTCTACTAGCCGCTTTTGGGTGTTATAGGTGGCAAAGGTATTCGCCAGCTGATTGTTGAGGCTTCGCTTGAGGTCACTGATGTTGAGCTGCGCCACGAGCTCTTCGCGTTTGGCATTGTCGAGCCGTATTTGCCGCGCTCCGCCGTCGAAGAGCGGATAGGAAGCAGAAAGGTTCACGAAGCCCTGAAGCGTCTTGGCGGCCACCTCCGGTATGGGATTGGTGGTGGAATTCTCCCCGAAGCTGATGGTCTGCTCGCCGAAGGAGATGCCTACGTTATAAGTGGCACCCGCCTGCAAGTTCACGCTAGGTTTGAAGGCTGCTTGCCGCAGCTCCGTGTTGATGGAAGCCAGCTCCCGGTTGATGAATTCGTTCTGCAACTGCTGGTTGTTGTCTAGCATTTGCGTGCGCAGGTCCGCCAGTTTGTAGTTCTCAGCAGTGTAGCTTAAGGTATCAGTCAGTTCATAGGAAGTATTGAGTTCATCCACACCCATAGCGAGGTTCAGGTTGCGTATGGCTTGCTCGTAGGTGTTGAGCTGCTGTACATAATTGGTGGAATCATTGAGGTAGGCATCCTGGGTTTGCAGGATATCGAAGGTGCTCGACTGCCCGTAGTCCTTGCGCAGCTCCTGATAAGCCACTCGGTCGCGGGAGAGTTCCAGCACTTCGCCCACCACATTGAGCTGCTCTTGCTGGATGAGCGCGTTATAGTAAGCATTGATCACTGCCTGAATGTTGTTTTCAATCGCCAGTTTTTTGTTGCCCGCTGCCAGTTCGGCTTGTTGCTCCAGCTGGTCCTTGGTGATTTGCACTCGGTAGCCGTCGAATAGCACTAAGCTGGCTTCCACGCCTGGGGTGACACCGGTATTCAGCGTGTTGGAGGCAGTCAGCGGGCCAGCTGGATTGCTCAGGTCTCGGTAGTTGTTTTGGGAGTTGACTGTGATGTCAATCGAAGGGTACTTCCCAGCAATAGACCAGTCGTTTTGCGCTTCGGCAATTTTCTGTTGCGCTTCGGCGATCTGGATCTGGTAGTTGTTGTCCAAGCCCTTCTGTATGGCATCGGAGAGGCTTAGAGGCTGCTGCGCGAGGGCAGGCGCGCTGGCCCACAGCAGGGCCAGCAGTAGCAATGCGGGTGATTTCATAGGCTTATATAAACTTGCGTTCAAAGACATATCGTTTGAGGTAAAAATTGTAAAAGAATACAATGCCCGTAGCGATGAGCTTGGTAATGTACTGCCGCTCGTTGAAGAACGGCACCTGGCTGAGGCCGTAGATAATGCTTGTGCTCAATCCCAGCCCGCCCATAGATACCAAGGCCGACAGAAGAAAAGCTCGGCCGCTAGAGCCCTGCAACTGGAAGACAAAGCGCTTCTGCATCAGGAAGTTGACCACCATGCCGCAAGAGTAAGAGGCGATGTTGGCGTAGACCGGCGTCAGATAGCGCCCCTCCAGGAACAAATAGAGGAAATAGTCTACCGATGTTGCGACTGCTCCCGAGGCGGCAAACTTAGCTTTCAAAAAAAACAGCTTTACCAACTCCTTTTTATCGGGTGCCATAGCTTCGGTTTTGGGGCGAAGATAGGGCTTAGTTTGGTAGTTCATGGCTCTTGCCTGTCTGCTCTCTGGGCAAATTGGCTGCGTTTTTGGGCTTTATGAGTTGCTAGGCTTTGTCCGGCCGGCCCGCTAGAAAATACCTCCCCGCGCCCAGAGGGCAGCGATGGCTGCGATGCCCACTACTGCAATGAGCACGTACCACAAAAATTCGTAACCGGACTCCCGGCGCACGGCTGCTTCGACCGCTTCGTAACTAGGTTTTACACCATTCCAAGCGTAGGAGGCGTACACCTTGAAGCGGTTAGCGATGATCAGCAGTACCGGCAGCAGGATGAGAATGACAGCGGTAATAGCCAAAAGGCCAAAGGAGACTGCAATCGCCATTGGAATAAGAAACTGTGCCTGCAAGCTTTTCTCAAACAGGAGCGGTGCCAGGCCGGCAAATGTCGTTACCGTGGTCAGCACAATGGGCCGGAAACGGGATAAGCCGGTTTCGTATATAGCATCCATATGCGATTTGCCCTCCTCCAACAAACCGTTGTAGGTGGTGAGGAAAACCAGTGCATCGTTTACCAGTATACCGATCAGGGCGATGATGCCCAGCGCGGAGAACAGGCTGATGGGCAAGCCCATGAGCCAGTGCCCCCAGCCTACGCCTATGATGCCGAAGGGGATCAGCAAGAAGACAAGCACCGCCTGGCCGACCGAGCGGAAAGTCAGGGCAATGATGAAGAACATCAACCCCAGCGAAATGCTCATTACAGTCTGAATAGACTCAGCGGATTTCTGCTGTTCCCGGTTTTGCCCCTCGTAGATGGCGCTCACGCCACTGTAGTTGGCCAGTATGTCCGGTACGATATCATTCTTCAGGCTAGCGGTCAGGTCGCTGACCGATACGTCGTTGCGGGAGACATCTGCCTCTACTTTTATTTCGCGCTTACCGTTGATGTGGTTGATGTCGATGACACCGCGCTTGATATCGAGGGTGGCGATTTCCGAAAGGGGGAATTCCCGCCCATCGGCGAAGCGGACCCGCATGTTCTTGAGCTCGTTGATGTCGTCCCGGTCTTCTTCGTCATAGCGCACCCACACGCGCACCTCATCCTCGCCGCGCTGCAGGCGCTGTACTTCGCTGCCGAAGAATCCATTGCGCACCTGCCCGACGACCTCCTGCAGGTTGAGCCCTAGGTAGCGGCCTTTTTCGGTCAGTTCTAGGTTGACTTCTCGCAGGCCTTCCTGATTGTTGTCCACTACATCCGCTAGCTCTGGCAATTGCTGCATAGCAGTTTTGACCTCTTGGGTAGCAGCTTTCAGCCGATCGTAGTTTTCGCCCACCAGCGATATGGAGATGGGTTTGCCGAAAGCGGAGGCGGCACCGTAGGTGACTACTTCGGCGGTTGGGATCTCTCCCACCATCTGCCGGATGGTATTGGTGACGGTACGGGCGGAAAGGCTGTCGCGCTCCTCTCCATCCAGGATGTTGACATTGAGGTTGCCCTGATAGGTGGTAGGCCCGAGATTGAGCTCGATGCGTTCAATCGCTTCCTTCTTGCCATCGAAGTAGTGCTGGCTCAGGGAGTCATTGGCCTCCCAAGCGGAGGCTTGGATGTGCTCCAGCCACTTCATGGTGATGTGCTCCCGGGTGCCGGCCGGCATTTGCAAATTGATGGAAATATCATCCCGCTCGATGATGGGGAAAAAGGTAGTGCTGATGATGCCCCCTCCGATGGCGCCGCCGGTAATGACTAGCAATCCTATCAGGAAGGCGAGGCTCAAAAATTTGTTGTACATGGAAAATTTCAATACCGGAGCGTAGAGCGTGCTGCGCATCCAGTTCATCATTTTCTCAAAGTATTCCTGCACCTTGTTGCGGTCCCGGTCGGGGCTGAGGGCTTTACTGTGGGCTACGTGGGTGGGCAGGATCAGGGCGCCTTCCACCAGCGAAAAGACGAGGGAAAAAATCACTACAACTGCCATCTGCGAGAAGAAATCCCCTAGCCTTCCATCAATAAACAGGAAGGAGCCAAAGGCGACGATGGTCGTGACGATGGCAGCAAAAACGGCAGGCAATACCTGCAGAGTGCCTCCCAGAGCGGCCTTCATGCGGGGTACGCCCCGCTCGTACTGTTGATAGATGTTCTCGCCGATCACGATACCGTCGTCCACCAGTATACCGATGACCAGTATCATGCCGAATAGGGAGATAACATTGATCGTGACACCGAAGGAACCGGCCAGCAAGAACATGCCAGCGAAGGAGATGGGGATTGCCAGGGCTACCCAAAAAGCTAACCTCCAGTGCAGAAACATGGCAAGCAAAATCAGCACCAATCCGAACCCTAACAAGCCGTTTTCCGCCAGCAAGGAAATACGCTGCCGCAGCACATCGGAGCCGTCCCGGATGATGGTGGCTTCTACTACCTCATTTTCTTCGTTAAATTCCTGCACGTACTGCCGCACCATGTCGGTGATGGAGATCATGTCTTCCTCCAGGGTGTTTTGTACAGTGACGACCACTGAAGGTTCCCCGTTGAGGAAACTACGGTCTGGGTTGTCCGCCCACTTGTCCCGAAGGTCCGCAATTTCGTGCAGGCGGATGACGCTGCCGTCGGCGGTGGTTTTGACCACCACATCCCGCAGCCCCTCTGCGTAGTATTCTTTGCTGCGGGCTCTGACCAGCAGTTCTTCATCTTTTCCTTTGATGGTACCTCCGGTCAGCTCGATATTGGCATTGCGCACGGCTAGGGTAGCTTGCTGAAAAGTGAGGTTGTAAGCGCGCAGATCTTTTTCGCGGAAAGCGATTTCAATTTCTTCTTCAGGAAAGCCGCTGAGCGATACTTTGGATAGCCCCTCCATCTGGCGCAGGTCTTCTTCCACCAGCCGCCCGTAGCGCTTCAGCGTTTTCAGGTTGACATCTCCGCTGATGGCGAAGCTGATGGCAAAACCCAGGTTTTCCTGAATGTAGACGACCGGGGGCTCCAAGCCTGTGGGGAAAGAGCTGATCTGGTCTACGGCATTGCGCACATCTACCAGCACATCATCGGTCTGGAAACCCTTCAAAACTTCTACAGTTATGGAACCGCTGTTTTCTTTAGAGACGGAGGTGTAGCGCTCTACGCCAGTAACGCCTTTGAGGTTTTCTTCTATTTTTTTGACCACCCCTTCTTCCATCTCTTCGGGGGAGGAGCCTGGATATACCAGCTGTATGTTGATGATCCGGCTGGGCACTTCCGGGAAGAAGGTAGACTTCATGCTGAGCAGCCCCACCACCCCCATGATGAAAAAGCCAAACATCAAAAGGTTGGCAGCTACCGGAAATTTGACGAAGTAGTTGACGATACGGTTCATAATGGAGATTTATTCGATGCTGCCCAACGCAGTGCTGTCAGCCGGAGCGGCAGCGGACTGCGGGGCGTTGCCATTATTGATTGCTACTTTCATGCCATCGAAGGCATCGGGTATGGGCTGGGCGAGAATGGG
>CAYNIT010000153.1:0-10964 GCA_964397205.1 uncultured Phaeodactylibacter sp.
TGATCGAAGCACTATTAGCCCCTTCAACTAATACTGAATTGGGAGCTCCGGTGACATCTACCCCACCGTCACCTTTATCTTGGGCGCTGTTCCAATGGGACAGCGCGAAGTAGCCTTTAAATCCTGCGTAGTTGCAGTTTAGGGAGTAATATTGATCTGTATAATCAAGCGAAATGCCTTGGCTATTGGCATTCAACACAACCGGGGGGATGGTTTCGGCTCGCTCCGTACAGCTTATGGCATAGTGTGGGCCGTCCAACTGCAGCCGCTCGGATGGAGGAGCCGGCTGGCACAGCAGGTGAATGCTGAATACGGTAGACAGTATGAAACAAATGCATTTCAGAGCCGTGGAGGTCATAGGCGCACGTTTTCTTTCGATAAAGAAGTTGAATCGCAAAAAAGCCTAACCAATGAGCTTTGGAAGGGCTGCTAGCGATGAACCTTATTAGAAGTGATAGAAAGAAAAGTACGGTGAGCGATGCAAAGCAGACGCAGGTAGGTCTAGACTAGCCATGGGATTATACAGTTTAAGGGATTAAATAATTTGTCAGAGCGGCTGATCGTTCTTGGGTCAATTAGTTTTTGTATTTTTCAGCTCGCTCAAGGCAAAGATATAATATAACTTCATTTAATCCATACCAAATTTAAGGTATTTTAAAGATTAGTAAAAATATAATGTATTTAGGGCTGTCCTACATGCCCCGATCGGCAGTAATGGCTCGTTCTGATGAACCTTTTGTGCGCCGGTTGGGTAATAGTTGATAGATCACCATGATCTGGAAAACCATCACCAAACGATATGCCCGCACTCATCATGCCCGAACTGCTCGAAGCCTTGCAGTTCGCAGCCATCAAGCATCAGTACGACCGACGGGCCGGCTACGACCGCCTACCCTACATCAATCACCTGATCAAAGTGACCAATTGCCTGGCCAACCGAATTGGCGAACGCGATGAAGCACTGCTGCTGGCTTCTGTGCTGCACGATATCGTCGAGGATACAGAGGTCACCGTCGAGGAGCTCGAGCAACGCTTTGGCCGAGAGGTTGCTGAAATCGTCTCAGAACTCACCGATGACATGAGCCTGCCCTACGATGAGCGCAAACGGCAGCAGGTAGCGCACGCCCGAGAGCTCAGCCCAAAGGCCCGCAAAATACGCCTGGCGGACAAAGCCTCCAATTTGCGGGACATTTTCAACTACCCGATCGACTGGAGCCTGGAAAAAAAAGCGGCTTATCTGCACAACTCAGAGCAGGTGGCCGAGCGTATTAAAGGAGACAACCCTCAGCTCGATGCCTGGTTCGACGAGACGGCCGCCTGGGCAAGAAAGCAACTCAACGCACAACTATCATCCTGATACCCCATGCTACAAGACAACCCTCAGATTGAAGCCATGCTCCAGCAAGTGGAAGCAATCGCCCGGGAAGCCAAGGACCGGGAACGGAAGTACGCCGAGCGCCTGGAAATCGTGCATCCCGAACTGCAATACTCTGCCCGCAACCTCATCCACTACCGTACGCTGCGCGAGCACGATATCCGCGAGCTGCAGAAGCAGTTGGGCTATATGGGGCTTTCCCGCCTGGCAAAGGCGGAGGGGCATACCATGGCAGCGCTCTCCGTCACTGCCACCATACTTCGGGCCCTGATCCTGGGCGAATTCATCGAAAAAGAAAGGGTGCGCCTCACCATACAACGGGCCCACGAGATCGTCCGCACCCATACCCGGAAATTATTGGGCTACCGCACTGAAGGCCGCCGCACCCGCATTATGGTGACTTTGCCGAGCGAAGCAGCGGACAATTACCAGCTGGTGTACCAAATGGTAGAACACGGCATGAACTGCGCCCGCATCAACTGCGCCCACGACGGGCCGGAGGTATGGAAAAAGATGGTCGCCCACGTGCGGCAAGCTTCCAAGGCGTTTGGCCTGCATTGCCAGGTAGCGATGGACCTGGCGGGCCCTAAGATCAGAACCGGCGAACTGAAGCCCGGGCCAAAAGTGCGCCGCTTTAAACCACAAAAGGACCGCTACGGGCGCGTCATTCAGCCAGCGGAAGTCTGGATCGGCCCGGCGCCGCACCCCAGCCGTGACCTGCTCCATCTACCCGTTTCCTCAGCGGACCTGAAGACCATGAAGCCGGGGGACTCCCTCTACTGCCGCGATACCCGGCACAAGAAAAGGCAATTCCGCATCGTGAAAGCGGAAGCCGACGGCTGCCTGGCGGAAGTTTTCCGCACGGCTTACCTGCAAAAGGGGAGCTTGCTGTATACGGATAAAAAATTCAAATCCCGGCCCTTGACGGTGGGCGTGTTGCCCGCGGCTGAGGCGCCCATTCAGCTGGTAGCCGGCGACAAGCTCCGCGTCCATCGTTCTCGGGAGCTGGGAGAGCCCGCCCGCTACGATGAGTCAGGCGAGCTGCAACAGATCGCCCATATCTCCTGCACCTCCGAAGAAGTCTTTGAGCAAGTTCAAGCGGGCGAGCCTATACTCTTTGACGACGGGCAGATCGAAGGCGTGATTAAGGAAGCCAGTAAGGAGGAGCTGCTGGTGAAAGTCGTCCGCACCAAGGTAGGCGGCGGCCGGCTGAGAGCAGACAAAGGCATTAACTTCCCTGAAAGCCAGCTGAAAATCCGCGGCTTGACGATGAAGGACCGTAAAGACCTGCCCTTTGTGGCTGCCTACGCTGATGTGGTCAACCTTTCCTTCGTAAACACGGCGGAAGACGTGCAGGAGCTGATCGATGAGCTCGAGCGGCTACAGGCCAGGGAGCGCATCGGCATTATTCTCAAAATTGAAACCCGTTCAGGATTTGACAATCTGCTGGACATCCTGCTGGAGGCCATGCGGGTGTATCCGGTCGGGGTTATGATTGCCCGCGGCGATTTGGCCATCGAAGTAGGGTGGGAAAACACCGGCCGCATCCAAGAAGAAATACTCTCGCTCTGTCAGGCAGCCCATGTGCCGGACATCTGGGCCACTCAAGTGCTCGAAAACCTCGCTAAGAAAGGCATACCCTCCCGGGCGGAAATCACCGATGCCGCGATGGCGCAACGAGCGGAGTGTGTCATGCTCAATAAAGGGCCTTACATACTGCAAGCCATACGGCTGCTGGATTCTATTCTGCGCGGCATGGGCCCCTATCAGGAAAAGAACGCCCCTATGCTGCCCGCTATGGAGACGGCCAGCCGCAAAAAGCGGGAAGTATGAGCGCTTCTCCGAGGGCGGCTCTGGTAATCTTGGCCGCTGGCGCTTCCACCCGCATGGGGCGTGCCAAGCAATTGCTTTTGTTAGACGGCTTGCCGCTGGTGCAGCGTATCCTGCAGTCGGGCCGGAAAGCTGGCTTCTATCCCCTGTTTGTGGTGACCGGCGCGCGCCGGCAAGAGGTAGAGGCTGCCCTGCGGGAGGAAAAAGTGCAGCTCGTGCACAATCCCGCCTGGAAAAGCGGCATGGGCAGCTCCGTAGCCGCCGGCCTGAATGCTGCGCTGCAGCGATTCCCGGAGCTCGAGGCCATCGGATTTGCGCTTACCGATCAGCCCTACGTCGATGAGCAGTTGCTACAGCAGATGAAAAAACGTTTGCTGCAGAGCGATGCCCCGGGCATTGCCGCTCAGTACGAGGGCACCCTCGGCGCCCCCGCTATCTTCCGCCGCGCCCTATTTGCTGATTTGCAACAGCTGCGGGGCGCTAAGGGGGCCAAACCCCTGTTGCTGAAGCATCAGCGCCGCCTATTGGCTCACCCTTGCCCTGCCGCCGCTATTGACCTCGACTGGCCGGCGGATTGGCAGGCCTTTTTGCAAAAACGCGCCGCTGCCAGAGCAGAAGAGGAATAGCCTTTTTATACAATACAATTAATGGCTCAAGTGGATTGGTTTGGAATTTTATTCTGCCCTCTCTGTTGTTCTTTCAAATGCTCAGCGTAATAGGCGCTCTGTAGAGCTTTGAGCCCTCTTCGTCCTCGTTCTTGGCCAGCTCATCGGAGTTTTTTACGCGCTCGCCGTAAAAAACGGATACTGAGGAAACTTTTTTGCTGCATATTGTTTCCTGTGTGTTTTCCACTTAGATTTGCAACGATTTTAAAAAACAGCAGGAGTATTGAAGCAGGATAGCATTTTGGCGAAAGCCTTTGAGATGTTCAAGCGCTACGGCATCCGTAGTGTCACGATGGACGATATCGCCAGGGAATTGGGTATTTCCAAGAAGACGCTGTACCAGTCAGTGGAAAACAAAGCCGACTTGCTGGAGCAGATCTTCCGAATGCATATGCGGGAAGAGCGGGCGGCGATGGAAGAGATCCGCAAGGCTACTTCGGATGCTGTGGAAGAAATGCTGGGCATTGGCCGTTATGTGGTCGAGAAGGTAAGCGGCATTTCGCCCAACATGATCTACGACTTGCAGAAGTACTATCAGCCCCAGTGGAGGCAGATGAAAGCGGAGATGCAGGAGCACGTGTACAGCGTCATTATAGACAATTTGCAGCGCGGTATTGAGCAAGGGCTTTACCGAAGAGAACTGTCCCCCACAATTGTAGCCCGGCTCTACGTCGGAAAATCGCTCCTGGCAACCGAGGAGGACACGCTGCAGGCTTGCCAGGGAGATGCCGGGGCGCTGCATCAGGAGCTGGTGCTCTACCATATGTACGGTATTGCATCGGCTCGGGGGCGGCAACTATTAGAAAAGCACATAGCAGCGGAGCGGCAAGGGCTCTGAAGCACAAGAAATCGAAAACCCGATATAATGAAACATACCATTTGCATTGTTCTGATCGGCCTGCTGTGTGGAGGCGTGCTGCCAGCGCAGGCACAGCAACAAGCCGTACAGATGACGCTCGAACAGGCTATAGACTACGCGCTGGAAAACAGTTACAAGATTAAGAACGCCCAAATCGCCATCGCGGATGCCGAAGAGCGGATTGTGGAGCGCCGCTCAGCTGGACTGCCTCAACTCTCCGGAGGCTTGAATTTCCAGCACTACCTGTCGGTACCGCGGCAACCACTGCCAGAAGGTTTCGACATCTTCGGCCTTTTCGGCCAGGCGCTGTCGGTCGACCTTTACGATGAGTTGTCTCCCGGTACTCAAATGGCGGTAGATCAAGCTTTTACCGGGCAGAACAATGGAACGGACGGATCGGAAGGCGTGGCTTTCTTCCTGCGCAATAACTTCACGGCGAGCGTCAACCTCGATGCGATGGTCTTCGACGGTTCCTTCTTCGTGGCGCTGGAAGCCGCCCGGGAGTACCGCGGCTATACTAAGCGGGAGTTCAGTACCAAAAAGCGCGAGGTGCGCAACTCGGTCATTGAAGCTTACTTGCCGGTATTGCTCATCCAGGAAAATATTGAGTTGCTGGACAAAAACATCGCCAACCTCAACCGGCTGCTTTTCGAAACTAAAGCACTCTACAAAGAAGGCTTTGCTGAGCAGCTCGACATCGACCGGCAGCAGCTGTCCTTATCCAACCTGAAGACCGAGCGGGATAATTTGGTCCGGCAAAAGGAGGTCGCTTTATCTGCTTTGAAGAACACCATTGGCTACCCGATCGAAGACCCCCTGGTAGTAGTGGATGATCTGGAAGAGATGAAAAAGGAAGCCGAGCAGTTGCTGGCTATGGAGCCCAAGCCGAGTCAGCGCCCCGAAGTAGCTTTGATTGATCAGGCTATCCGCATGAGCGAACTCAATGTCAAGCTCAACAAAGCCGGCTATCTGCCCAGCCTGCGGGCCTTCGGCACGGTTCAGCAGCAGTACCAGGGGGATGATTTCGAGACGGGTTTCTGGGCTCCGGCTGCTTTTGTAGGGTTGAATCTGAACGTGCCGATTTTCGATGGCCTCAACAAAAAAGCCAAAATACAGCGGGCGCGCCTGGAGCTGGAGAAAACCCGCAATCAGCGGGAGGAACTCCTGCGCGGCATCCGCTTGGAAGTGACTACTGCGCAAACCAACTACCAAAGTGCCTCCGAACGGCTCGAGCGGCAGCAGCAAAACCTGGAGCTGGCGGAACGCATCTACGAAACCGCCCAAATCAAGTACCGTGAGGGCGTTGGCTCCAGCCTGGAGGTAACCCAGGCAGAACAAAGCCTCTATTCCACACAAAGCAATTACATGCAAGCCCTGTACGACATGCTGCTGGCCAAGGAGCGGCTCGAAATGGCGCTGGGCGAACAATAAAAAACAGAAATATGAAATACTACATCCCGACTCTACTGCTGGCAGCCACTCTCCTGGTTGCCTGCCAGGGCAACAAAAACCAGGAGAATGAAATCCCCGAAAACCTGGAAGAAAAACGCGCCCTGCTCAAAGAAAAGCGGCAGGAGCTGAGCACCCTGACTGAATTCATCGACAAGCTGGAAAAGGCAGTAGCCGAGCAGGACCCTACCATGGTTGCCGACAACCGGGCTCTGGTCACCACTGCCCCGGTCGAACGCACGGACTTTAAACACTACGTAGAGATACAGGCTGCAGTAGAAGCAGACGACTACGTGGATGTCACCAGTGAAGTAGCCGGCCGTATTATGAAGCTGACGGTAGAAGAGGGCGACAACGTGCGCAGTGGGCAGTTAGTCGCTCAGCTTGATCTGGAGCAGCTGGATAAGCAAATGGCGGAAGTCCAAAAGTCGCTGGAACTGGCAGAGACCGTCTTCGAGCGGCAAAAGCGGCTCTGGGACCAGAACATCGGCTCCGAAATCCAGTTCCTGGAAGCTAAGAACAACAAGGAGCGCCTCGAGAAAAGCCTGGAAACGCTGGAGTACCAGAGAAGCAAGTCAAAAGTTTATGCCCCAGCTTCCGGCATCGTAGAAACCGTTTTTCTGCAGAGTGGCGAAATTGCATCACCGGGCATGCCGATTGTGCAGATCCTCAACCCCCGGAAACTGAAAGCAGTGGCCGATGTACCGGAAAATTACCTGCGCTCCGTTCAGGTGGGGCAAACGGTTACGATAGAGTTCCCAGCGCTTGGAGAAGAGCAAAAAGCCCGGGTTGTACTGATCGGCCGTACGATTGATCCGGCTAACCGGACTTTTAAAGTTGAGGCCAACTTGCGGAAAACCCATCGGCTGATCAAGCCCAATCTCTTGGCAGTCATGTTCATCAAAGACAAGCAGATGAATGATGTTGTCACAGTTCCCCTGGAAATGGTACAGCAGGAAGTGGGAGGCAAGGATTTTGTGTACGTAGTGAAGGAAGGGGAAGAAGGGCCGGTAGCCAGTAAGGTATATGTAAAGACTGGCGACTCCTACGATGGGTCGATCGTTATAGAAGAAGGCCTTGAGGGGGGCGAAACGCTGATCATGCAAGGTGCCCGCGGGCTGGCTGATCAGGAGCCTTTGAAGATCCAAAAGGAGGGGTAAGTCTAATTCATCCAAAAGAAAAAATTCCAACATGTCGGAAGAACACCAGAATAAACAGCAGCGCCGGGAATTCAGCCTGTCCTCTCTTGCGGTCGACAACGGCACCAGCGTCTTTATCATTACGCTGATGATCATGATCTTTGGCATACAGTCGTACCAGAATATGCCCAAGGAGCAGTTCCCGGAGGTGGACTGGCCCACTGTTTACATCAACACGCCTTACTTCGGCAACTCAGCGGCGGATATCGAAAACCTCGTGACCCGCCCGATCGAGAAAGAGCTGCAGTCCATCACAGGCATCAAAGACTTCAATTCCACCTCTATCCAGGATTACTCCGTCATCACAGCCGAGTTTGCCGCTGATATGGACCTGGACGAAGCGGTGCGCAAGGTGAAGGATGCCGTGGACAAAGCCAAGGGGGAATTGCCCTCTGACCTCGATCAGGAGCCAACCGTACTGGACATCAACCTTTCGGAAATCCCCATTGTCACCGTCAATGTATCCGGCGACTATACCAACGATGAACTCCGGGAATACGCAGAATACCTGGAGGATGAGATCGAAAAGCTCGATGAGATTTCCAAGGTAGAGCTCAAAGGGAATCGAGAACGCGAAGTAAAGGTAGACATCGACCTCGTCAAGATGGATGCCATGCGGGTCAGTTTCCGCGATATCGAAAACGCGATTGCTACGGAAAACATCACCATGTCCGGCGGAGAGCTGGTCAACAACGAATTCCGGCGGGCCATCCGCGTGAAGGGGGAGTTCGAGGAGGTATCAGAGCTGGAAAACATGATCGTCAAAAGCGAAAACCAGCGCCCCATTTACCTGCGCGAAATCGCGGATATCACCTTTGGGTACAAAGATAGAACCAGCATTGCTCGTTCCGACGGCTTGCCGGTTATCTCGCTCGATGTCATCAAGCGGCAGGGAGAAAACCTGCTGGATGCTTCCGACAAGATCAAAGCCATAGTAGAAGAGGCGCGGCAGCAACTGCCCGATGAGCTGAAGATCAGCCTCTTCAACGACCAATCCGTCAATACCCGCAATCAAGTGAATAACCTGGAGAACAGCATCATATCCGGTGTTATCCTAGTGGTGCTGGTCCTGCTGTTTTTCCTGGGGCTGCGCAACGCTCTGTTCGTAGGGCTAGCCATTCCCTTGTCCATGCTGATGGGAATTCTGTTCCTGTCCATGACCGGCGTCACCATGAATATCGTAGTGTTGTTTGCCTTAATACTGGCTCTCGGCCTATTGGTTGACAACGCCATTGTGGTGGTGGAGAACATCTACCGGTACATGCAGGAAGGCTACGGCGGCTGGCAGGCGGCCAAGTACGGCGCAGGAGAAGTAGCGCTGCCCATCATTGCCTCCACGGCTACTACCCTGGCGGCTTTCCTGCCATTGGCCTTCTGGCCGGGCATTATGGGCGAATTCATGAAATACCTGCCCATCACCTTGATCATTGTGTTGACTTCCTCGCTCTTTGTGGCGCTGGTCATCAACACCGTGTTCACCAGCCGTTTTATGAAGCTGGACGAACGAGCCGATGATCCTTTAGTACGCCGGCGCCGTCAGCGCAACATCCTGATTGGTGCTGGCATCATGCTGGCGCTGGCCCTTATCTCCCACTTTGCAGGCTTCGAACCAGGCCGGAATTTGCTGGGCATCGCCTTTTTGGTAACCCTCCTGAACTGGTTCGTGCTGCGGCCCGGTGCCTTTGCCTTTCAGAACAGCGTGCTGCCGGTGCTGGAACGGGGGTATGACCACTTTATCCGCGGGGCGCTGCGCATTCCGGGCCTGGTGTTTGGCGGCACCTTTGTGCTGTTGTTCGCCGCTATCGCCCTGCTTGCTTACAATGCGCCGAAGATTGAGTTTTTCCCCTCTGCTGACCCTCTGTATGTCAATGCTTTCGTAGAGATGCCTCTGGGTACGGATATTGAAGCGACTTACAAAACAGTGCAACAAGTTGAGGACCGCATCAACAGAGCCATTGAACCTTACCGCGGCATCGTGGAAGCTGTTCTCACACAAATTGGCGAAAACACCTCCGACCCCAATGGCCCGCCGGAGCCGGGCGCTTCTCCCCATAAGGCTCGCCTTACCGTTTCTTTTGTTCCTTCTAAAGAACGAGGCGGCGTATCCACCTTCAAGGTAATGGAAGAAATTCGCCAATCGGTGCGGGGCATCCCCGGCGTCAAAATTACCGTAGACAAAAACGCCGATGGCCCCTCAACCGGCAAACCGATCAACTTAGAAATACAAGGCGAAGACATCGATAAGCTGGCGGTTATGTCGGAGGACATCATCAAGTACATCAACGACAAAAATATCCCGGGCATCGAGGGGCTGCAGGCGGATGTAAAGATTGGCAAACCAGAGCTGATCGTTAATGTAGACCGGGAGGCCGCCCGCCGCTACGAAATTTCCACGCTGGATATCGCTAGCGCTATCCGCACGGCGGTCTACGGCAAAGAAGTATCCAAATACAAGCAGGGCGAAGACGAATACCCCATATTCATCCGCTTGGACGAGCAGTACCGCTACGATATCGACGATCTGCTCAACCAACGCGTCACCTTCCGCAGCCCAGCGACCGGGCGGATCGTGCAGGTGCCGATTTCCGCCGTTGCTGACATTAAGTTCACCTCTACCTACAGCGCCATCAAGCGCAAAAACATGGACCGGGTGATCACCATTTACTCCAATGTGCTGAAGGGCTACAACGCCAATGAAATCATTCAGGAGATGGACCGCTGGATGCAGCAGTATGACTTTCCGGAAGGGTTCACTTATGAGTTTACCGGCGAACAGCAGCAGCAGGCGGAGGATATGGACTTCCTCAACACGGCCTTTGGCATCGCGCTGTTTTCCATTTTCTTGATCATAGTCGCGCAGTTCAACTCCGTAGCTACGCCCTTCATCATTGTGCTGTCGGTGCTGTTCAGTACCATCGGGGTCTTTCTGGGCTACGCTTTTACTGGCCGCAACATTTCTGTGATATTCACCGGCGTAGGTATCATTTCCCTGGCGGGGGTAGTGGTGAATAACGCCATCGTACTGATCGACTACATCAATATCCTGGTAAGGAGAAAGCAAAAGAAACTGGGGTACGACAAAGATCAAACGCTGGATAAGGAGGACATGAAGGAGGCTGTGATCAAGGGCGGAGCCACCCGTTTGCGCCCAGTGCTCTTGACTGCCATCACCACAGTGTTGGGCTTGATTCCACTAGCCGTCGGTTTCAATTTTAACTTCTTTACCCTCATCACGGACCTGGATCCGCAGATTTTCATAGGCGGAGACAATACGGCGATCTGGGGGCCGATGGCTTGGACGGTCATCTACGGCCTGATTTTCGCAACTTTCCTGACCCTGATTGTTGTGCCCGTCATGTACTACCTGTCTTATTTGCTGCAGGCGGCAGTTATGAGGGGGCTTAGTTCGGAGCCGAAGACAGCGGCTGCCTGAGCTAAATCGTAGAATGCTGAAGACGCAGCTTGGCTGCGGGGCCCGGGCGGATTATACATCCCTCGATGCTAGAGGGGAAAAGTTGATGAACGCTCCGGGCGTTAGGGGTCGCGCAATAATAAGTTACCTAGAATAGGCGAAGTTATTTTGTGCG
>CAYNIT010000154.1:0-10841 GCA_964397205.1 uncultured Phaeodactylibacter sp.
CGTGCAAAAAAACGAGTCTAAATCGGTAAGTTATTGTTGCGCGACCCCTTACTCTGATACCGTAGCCTCTAATGCCTGGCTTTCTTACAGCCGTCAAAACCATTGCCGCTTCGGTATAAGCAAAGCAAGCATCCCCCCTTTTGAAATCAACTAAGCTGCTTATGAATGAGCATTTTGTTCGCTCAAAAATCGCCAAGTTAGAGACAGAATTGAAGCCCTATCTGGGGCTGCTGGGCCAGGCTGCGGATACCATTCTGGATGAAGGCGTGAGTTCTTACCCCATCTTTGTCCTGCATCAGCACACGGTGGACATTGGGATACCACTGCTGCAGCAATCCGAAGACGGCCCTGCCTGGTCCGCCAACGCCACCACCCTAGAGGAGCTGGCGACCAAAAACGTGATAGGGATGGAAAAGGTGGATGACTTCAAAGATGTGTACAAAGACCCCCGCGAGCAGCTTTGTCTGTTTGTGCTCAGTGACCTGGGCGCTAACTTTATGTTCATCCCGCGCCAGTAAGCGGGCAAAATTTTAGGCGAAAGTATGGATTCCGCTACGAAACTAGGGAAGGTACACCCTATCTTGCTGGTAGAAGACGATGAGGCATACGCCCGACTGGTACAAGTCTATCTGGCCAATAACGATTTGTTGCAGTGTACCATCACCCACTGCCGGAAGCTGCAGGAAGCTCAGGATTACTTGCGGAGCGGCAAAAGCTGCGCGGCCATTTTACTGGACTTAAGCCTGCCGGACAGCCATGGTTTCGAAACCCTGGAGCGGCTTTTGCTGGAATCTCCAAAGCTGAATGTTATTGTTATGACAGGGCAGTCTGACAAACAGCTTGGGGTAGAAGCGGTGCAAGCGGGTGCGCAAGATTTTCTTATAAAAGGCAACTTCGATGCAGAGGAACTGGCCAAGTCCCTCCGCTACTCCATCGAGCGCAGCAGCATCCTCAATCGCCTGGAAGAAACCCAGCGGCTGTCCCGCATTGGGCACTGGGAGTGTAGCCCGAGTGAGCATTTCTTCTTCGGCTCGGAGGAGCTGTACCGCATAATCGGGCGGCCCTACCACGAGCACCTCACCTGCGAGGAGCTGCAAAACGGCAAAGGGGCCTACAGCATCTTCCGGCAGCTGCAGCAGGAAGCCATGGAAAAAGGGAAGGTGCAAAAAGATACCTGGATTGATCTTCCCGACGGCAATAAGCGGTATGTCTCCGCGCTCTGCACCGCCAATAAGCTGTCCAATGGCGAGCATACTTTCTACGGCATTATTCAGGACATTACAGAACGCAAACAGACGCAGGAGCTGAAGAAAGCCCGCAATCTCGCTCAGCATACGGCAAAAGTGCGAGAGCAATTCATTGCCAGCATCAGCCACGAAATGCGTACGCCCATGAACGCTATCCTCGGCATGAGCAATCTGTTGAGGCAGACCAGCCTGGATGGAGAGCAGCAAGAGTATGTGGAAGCCATCAAGCAGTCGTCGGACATCCTGCTGGGGATCATCAATGACATCCTGCAAATGTCTATCATACAGAACGATAAACTGCGGTTCAACCACAAGCCCTTTTCGCTCCCCGAGCTGCTGCGCAACCTCATGAACGTCATGAAGTACAAGGCGCGGGAGAAAGGCTTGTCGTTTGAATTGGAGCAAGCAGAAGGGCTGCCGCCCTCCATCAGGGGGGATGCGCTGCGGTTGAACCAGATTCTGTACAACCTGGTCGGCAACGCCATTAAGTTTACCAAAGCCGGCTACGTCAGGCTGCAAGTGCGTATTTTGGAGGAAGAGGCGCAGCGTATACACCTGGAATTTTCGGTTATCGACTCTGGTATTGGAATTGCTCCCGAGGAGCGGCGCAAAATCTTTGAGACCTTTGCCCGGATCCCAGCCGGAGAGCAGGTATACGAAGGTACCGGCCTGGGCTTGTCTATCGCCAAAAACCTGGTAGAGCGGCAGGGTGGCCGTATGCAAGTAGAAAGCACCCTGGGCAAAGGGTCCCATTTCTTTTTTGATCTTTGGTTTGAAAAGGAGCAGTCAACCCCTTCCGCTTCTGGCAGCAAAGGCAGCGGCACGGAACGGTCGCCCGAGCTGTCCTTCAAGCTGCTCCTGGTGGAAGACCACAAAATGAATCAGGTGGTCGCCCGGCGCACCCTGGAAAAGCAATACCCCAAAGTGGAAGTGCTGGTAGCAGACAACGGCCAGCAAGCGTTGGAACTGCTGGCCAAGCAGCCGGTTGATTTAATTTTGATGGACATACAAATGCCGGTGCTCGACGTTTTTGCTACCGCCAGTATCATCCGGCGGGATATGCCGCCAGCCATCGCTCGCATTCCCATACTGGCCATGACTGCCCACGCCAATTTCGAGCAAAGCAAGGAAGTGGCGCTCAATGGCATAGACGGAGTGGTGCTGAAGCCATTCGAGCCTCAGCAGCTTTTTGCAGCCATTGAGCAACATTTGAATACAGAAAACAAAATAGTATGAGCAAACCTGTCATTCGGCTGGATTACCTGGAGATGATGGCGGGGGGAGAAGTGGAAACACGGCGGGAATTAATGGACATGCTCATTGCAGACCTGCAGTCTTATCCCGCCCGCATGATTAAGTCTTACCAGGCTGGGCAGTGGCCTGAATTGCACCGGCTCAGCCATTACCTGAAAACGACTTTGCCCTACGCTGGCAATGACCGCCTGACGGAAACCAACCGCCGCCTAGAACGTATACTGAAGGAAGAGGAAGAATATTCAGAAGTGCCTCAGTTGCTAAAGCAGATACAGGCCCTCTCCCTGGAGGTGCTGCAAGCACTTGAGGCGGAACGAAAGGCTCGCAGAGGGTAAGTTTCGGCAGCAGATCGCGGAGATTTTCCGAGAAGCTGTTATCTTTGGTGCAAGTGCAGGCAAAAAAAGACAAACCTTGAAAAAGATTCTCATTTGCGAAGACGAAGAAATACTGCTTACCGCGCTCAAGTTTCGTTTGCAAAAGCAGGGCTATGAATTAATCCTCGCCGAAGAGGGCCAGCAAGCTCAAAAAATCCTTAAGGAAGAGCAGCCGGATATGCTGGTCACCGATATTGACCTGCCGGAAGTCTCCGGGCTTGAACTAGTGGCTTACTTGCGTCAGGAACTCAAGTCGGACAGCCCCATAGTGCTCATCGCTCCGATGGAGAACGATGAAGCCATACTGGAGGCTATGAAGCTGGGAGCAACTGACTTTGTCACGAAACCCTTCAAACCGGTTGAACTAGTACTCAGAATCCGCCGTATTTTTCAGGATTTGGAATAATTAAACCCACCATAAACCATGAAAGGAATTATCCTCGCGGGAGGATTGGGCACTCGCCTTTACCCCCTTACGCTGGCTGTCAGTAAGCAGCTCATGCCAGTGTACGACAAGCCCATGATCTACTACCCGCTATCCACTCTTTTATCCGCCGGAATTCGGGATATTCTCATTATTTCCACTCCCCATGACCTTCCCAATTTCGAGAAGCTGCTTGGAGACGGCAGCCAGATCGGCTGCAACTTTTCTTACGTTCCGCAACCGGAGCCCAATGGCCTGGCACAGGCTTTTGTGCTCGGGGAGTCCTTCATCAACGGAGACCCCTCGGCGCTCATCCTCGGCGACAACATCTTCTACGGTGCTGGTATGGGGCAATGGCTGCAGAAAAACACCAACCCGGACGGAGGAATAGTCTTTGCCTACTGGGTAGCTGACCCGGAGCGTTACGGCGTGGTTGAGTTCGACGATAGCTTCACCGCCTTATCTATAGAGGAGAAGCCCGCCAAGCCGAAGTCGAACTACGCAGTACCAGGGCTTTACTTCTACGACAAAGATGTGGTAGATATTGCAAAAAACTTGGAGCCCAGTGCCCGCGGCGAGTACGAAATCACGGATGTCAACAAGCATTATTTATCAGCTGGCAAGCTCAATGTAGGCGTACTCGGCCGGGGAGTAGCCTGGCTCGATACCGGAACTCACAAATCCCTGATGCAAGCCGGGCAATTCATTGAAGTAATCGAGGACCGTCAGGGCTTGAAGATCGGCTGCATTGAAGAGATCGCCTACGATCAGGGCTTCATAGACGAAGCTCAGCTCGAAAAGCTGGGGCATCAGTACTTGAAGAGCGGTTACGGCGAGTATTTGCTCAACCTCTTGGAGCGGCGAGCTTAACCAAATGGCCTACGGCTGCGGATAATCTATGGTTGCTCTGCACAGGCCAGGGCAAACCCTTGAGCTGCCGGGCTGCTGCTATGCCCTCGGCAAGCCGCAGGCTTCCCTGCCGCTGCACCACAACTCGTTGCTGTTGCTGCAAGCGGCGTGCGAGGTACAGTTGCTCGGTTTGGCCGGGCGTAGGAATCAGCAGCGCTTGCTTTCCAAGGGCGGCCAGGTCCATCAAACTGCTGTAGCCGGAGCGGCAAATGACCGTTTTGGCTCGCCTCAACAAAGGGTAAAGCTTGTCTGCCTTCAGTAGGCTATAGTACTGTATGTTGCCCGATTCCCAGTGGGTAGCAGCCCCCCTCTTGCCTCCTGCCACCACGCAAAGCCCCGATATTTCACGGAGCTGCGGCAGTATTTCTTGTTCCAGGATGCTGCGCTGTGGCTCCGGGCCTGACAATAAAGCCAGGGCCTCGATCGCTGTTTCCTCCCTCTTTTCTATTTGGCTGCCCGCAAAACGGGAAAGCAGCCCAATATGCTGCAGCTGCAGTGGGCCCCGGGGTATTGACAATGATCCGCTGAGGCTATCCGCGCCGGGCTCGTCGGGTACCCAGCAAGCCGTAAACTGTCTCAGCGCCTTCCGGTGAATGGCGTTTACCGGGCTCCCCAGGCGATAAGGCACCCGCAAGTGAAGCTGATGGCTGACCAATACAGATGGCACTGATTTAGACCAAGCCCCGTAGCGGTTATCAGATATGACCGCGCTTATCTTTTGTGCCCGGATGATACGCTGCACATAGCGCTGCTCCTGCCAAATGGTGTGGAGTATACGGGGCAGCTGAAGAGCCATATTGTAGGCCATGTTGTGCGTACGGTAGCGGATGCCATAGGCGGGAAGCTTGAAAAAAGGCAGCTCCGGCCGTTCTCTTTGCAAATACTCAGCGGCTGATCCAGCTGAGGCGAGGACAGGCAGCACGCCTTGGCGCTCTAATTCCTGAATAATAGGCATGCAGCGGGTGGCGTGGCCAAGCCCCCAGTCCAAAGGAGCTACGAGTATGCGGGTAGGTTCTGGCAAATTGCTTAAATTAGTACCAACAAAAGCTATACGCCGGCCTTCATTCTTGCGCAAGGCCGAAAACTCGATAGTGAATAAACGCATGCACCAATGAGTACCTTACGAACTGTGCTGCTCTTCCTCGCCTTGCTTTTGGCTATATCCAGCTGCAAGACACTCGACTGCGGCTGCCCCATGACAGAGCAATCTGAAGAACAAGCAGCCCCGCCAGCTGAAAAAAGCGAGCGAACGGCAGCGAAAGCTGCCGCCCGGTAGGCAGAGGGGCACCTTGTTGACTAATTGAGCCGGATTTCATCATCGTTCTCATCGTAAAACCGGTAGAGGGTGAGGTGAAAGTCATTGTTGGCTTGGATGCGCACCCACTTGTAGTATTTCATGTACCACTTCATTTGCAAGCTCGGCCATCCTTTCTTCAGGTAGGACTCGATGAAGGGGTGTACCTGCAGCTTAATCTTGGATTTAGGCCTGGATTGGGCGATGAAGTTCAGGTCCCGTTCGATTTCATCGATGACCAGAATAGAAGCATTGATTTTGCCCGTGCCGTTGCAAGTCGGGCACACCTCCGCCGTATTGATGTTGACCTCCGGGCGTACCCGCTGCCGGGTGATTTGCATCAAACCAAACTTGCTCAGCGGCAGAATGGTGTGCTGAGCCCGGTCTTTTTTCATGAATTTGCGCATAGCTTTGATCAACTCCTTGCGCTGTTCCTGCTTGCGCATGTCGATAAAGTCTATGATGATGATGCCCCCGATGTCGCGCAATCGCAGCTGCCGGGCTATTTCCTCCGCTGCCTCCAGGTTAACCCGCATTACGGCCTCTTCTTGGTTGTTGCTGGCCATTTTGTGGCCGCTGTTGACATCTATGACGTGCATAGCCTCGGTATGCTCAATGACGAGGTAGGCACCGCTGGGCATGGTAGCTGTTTTGCCAAAGCTGGCTTTGATTTGCTTAGTCACCCCGAAGGCATCGAATACCGGGCGGTTAGACCGGTGGTGATTGACGATATTAACCTGCTCGGGGGAAATGGACTCCATATAGCTGCGGATGTTCAGGTACATCTGCTTGTCGTTGACTACGATACGGTTGAAGGAGTCGGTCAGGATGTCGCGGAGTATGCTGGAAGTCTTATCGAGTTCGCTCAGCAGTTTTAGGGGAGGCTTGGTTTTGTTCAGCTGGTTGTAAATATCCTCCCAGTTTTTCATGATGGTGATGATCTCCTCGTGCAGGTCCGCTACTTTTTTGCCTTCCGCTGCGGTGCGCACGATGACACCGAAGTTCTTCGGCCGAATGCTTTCCACCAGCAGGCGGAGGCGCTTGCGCTCTTCGGCATTACCGATTTTTTTGGATACGGCCACTACGTTGGAGAAGGGTGTCAGGACGATGTAGCGCCCCGGCAGGGTCAACTCGCAGCTCAAGCGGGGCCCTTTGGTAGAAATGGGCTCTTTGAGCACCTGCACGAGGATGGGCTGCTTTTTATTGAGCACTTGGTCTACCTTACCGGTTTTGACAATATCCGGCTCCATCTTGAAATTGTCCAGCGTATGCGTATTCATACTCCCAGACATGGCGCTGCTGGTGTACTTCAGCAGCGAACGGAGTTTTGGCCCTAGGTCGGTGTAGTGCAAAAAAGCATCTTTGGGGTGCCCGATGTCGACGAATGCGGCATTAAGCCCTGGCATCAGGCGTTTGATCCTGCCCAGGAAGATATCTCCTACGGTGAAATTGTCGTTGGTCTTTTGGTAGTGCAACTCCACGAGTTTGGAGTTTTCCAGCAGTGCAATTTCAACTTCCGTGGGGGTGGAATTGATGATGAGTTCTTTTTCCACGGTTCTAATAGATTTAAGCCGGTAGCTTTTCCAGAACGGAAAGAGGCGGCTCAGCAAACAGCGGCTGCCTTCAGCAGTAAACTACGGCTGTAGAAAGTGGCTAGTGCAGCGCTGAGTAGAGACGGTTGTCAGCTGAGCAAGAAGAACCGTTGAAGCAGTATATAAATGATCGAACTTGGCTGACTGTCGGAAGAAATCGGATGTTGCCCTTGGGCCATGGCACATTTATTCGGGCTCATGGCTGGTGTTGAATGGCTAGCCTTGGTTGGCGCTGCTTCGAAAGCTCTGCACTCCTAGTGCCTTGCGTGTTCAGCAGCAATTCAGAACCGGCTCTCAGGTTGAAGGTCCGTCAGTAAGCCTGCTTATTTCTTTTTCGTTTACCTTTCTGGCTTTTGAAAGGAGACGATTTCAGCGGTCAATGGACAAATAACGCGCACTACTGAAAGTCGGCAGTGCAGCATCGTTTTGGTCTCTCGGCTCGTGCAGAAGAGAGGGGTGCGGTTTGATGTCGAGCAGCTTCAACGAAGTAGGAGCATCGCCGACGCAGTTTCCTCTCAGCGCAGCAAGCTCCCAGAGCAGCTATACTCCGGGAGCCCCAAATTTATTTATTCTTCTTCTTATGGCGGTTCTTGCGAAGGCGCTTTTTGCGCTTGTGCGTTGCAATTTTATGTCGCTTTCTTTTTTTTCCACTAGGCATAGTCGAAGTTCCTTTAAAGATGAAAAAATTGGTTAATGGTTATGAAAATAGTGTTCACTGAGACAAAGAACGGCATTTTTCAGCAAACGCTTTGGCTTGCGTGCTTTCGCCTTTTCCTTCGTAAGCTTGCGCCAGCAAACAATTGGTATTGCGATTGTCCGGCTCAACGGAACGAGCTGATTCCAGCCGCTCCACTGCCTTGTCGTATTGCCCGGTGCGGATGGCAAGCCGCCCCAGAGCATTCAGAACAAGAACATTGTCTGGCTGCTCTTGGTTGAGTTCACGCAGCATCAGCACGCCTTTCATAGGATTGTCCGGGGGGGGGTTGCTCGTGTAGGCCAAGGCCAGGTTAACCCGGTGGGCGGTATTCTCAGGATTGATGGCAATGGCGCTTTCAAAAGCCCGGATCGCTCTTCCAGTACAAAACGCCCTCACTTTTTCCCGTTCGCTGCGCTGTATGCATATGGAGTAGGTAGTGCCCGCTATGGACCAGCTCTCCTCCGTGTCGGCCAGCTCAGCAACCCGCTGTGCGTAATACCCAGCGATAGCAGGTTGCCCAAGCTGGTACCACTCGCTCGAAAGCTGCCGGTAGGCGCCCATCCGGGCGGTGTCGCTCTCTGCTTCCTGCGCCCGCTGCTCCAAAGGCGCAAGGGTGGATAGTTCTACTGGCTGAAGCTCTGATTTGGCTTCTTTCAGCAGCACCTCGGGAGTGGTGCTCTCTACCGATAGGCTTCGCGTCTCTTCCAGAGCTGCCATATCGGGCGGCTGTCGGTCACAGCCGAAGTACAGCAAAAAGAAAAGTGCCGCGGCGGCAGCAATCACTGCCCATTGGAGCTTGGTCATACACCAGCAGATTGGGGGATAAAGGAATTTATTTGTCTTTCTTATCGGGCAGCGAAGTCACATTATCCTTCACCTGCTCTACAAATACTTTGGCAGGCTTAAAAGAGGGGATGTAGTGCTCCGGGATCTCGATCGCTACATTTTTCTTGATGTGGCGGCCGATCTTCTTAGCACGCTTCTTAATGACGAAAGAGCCGAACCCTCTCACGTAGACATTTTCTCCTTCTGCCAGCGAACCTTTCACTTCTTTGAAGAAGGTCTCTAATGTTACCAGCACATCTACTTTCGGTACGCCTGTCTTTTCCGATATTGCTGCAACCAAATCAGCTTTTCTCATCGTTAGTCGTTGGTTTATAGTGAGTTATGGCAATTTTTCAGCTTTGAAAAACGAAGGGCAAATCTCGGAATTTTATTTATTTTATGGAAACAATAGTTGAGTTTATTTCTACTTTTTTCCTCGTTCTCAACTGTTTAGCTCAAAAAACGGCATTTTCAATCCTTTCTTTATCTTTGTGGATTGCTATTACAATATCTTAAATATCAAGTATGCTGCTTTCAATGACCGGCTACGGGAGAGTCTCGCACACCTTCGGCGATAAGACAATCAACGTTGAACTGCGTTCTCTCAACAGCAAATACACCGACCTGCGCGCCAAAATCCCCCAAAACTACAAGGAAAAAGAACCAGAGCTGCGCAAGATAGTAACCGACCGGGTGCTGCGCGGCAAAATAGAGCTGGTCATTGAGGTGCAGTCCGCTCAGGGAGACGATGAGTACGGGCTCAATCAGTCCCTGTTCCGAAAGTACCACAGAGAGCTGCGGCAGCTTTCCGAGGAATTGCAGATTGAGGGAGGCGACATGCTGCAGGCTATTCTGCGCATCCCCAATGTGGTGACATCCGATGCGGAAACTATTGATGAAGAAGAATGGAAGGAAGTGTACAAGGCGCTCGAGCTGGCCATGGACAAGTTCCAAAAGTACCGGGCCACCGAAGGAGGGGCGATGGAAGAAGACATGAACATGCGAGTCGACAACATAGCCGCTTTGCTGCAGCAGCTCGATCCGCACGAAAAGGAACGGGTGGAACGCCTTCGGCAACGCATGTACCAAAACCTGGAAGACTACCTCGGCAAAGATAAGGTAGACGAGAACCGTTTTGAACAGGAAATCCTCTTCTACCTCGAGAAGATTGACATCACCGAAGAAAAAGTGCGGCTCGAACAGCACTGCAAGTACTTTAAAGAAGAGCTTTCCAAAAAACAGCCGCTGAAGGGCCGCAAGCTGAGCTTCATCAGCCAGGAAATGGGGCGGGAAATCAACACCATGGGGGCCAAAGCTTATTCATCCGACATACAACGCCTGGTAGTGGGCATGAAAGACGAACTGGAGAAGATCAAAGAACAAGTTGCTAATTCTGTATGAGTAAACTGTTATTGTTTGCAGCCCCCTCTGGAGCCGGCAAAACTACTATTGTTCAGCACTTGCTGGAGCGTTACGATCAGCTCGCATTTTCGGTTTCTGCTACCACCCGCGCCAAACGGCCACACGAACAAGAAGGTCAGGATTATTACTTCATCGAGCCGGATCGCTTCCTGAGGCTCATACAGGAAGGGCAATTTGTAGAGTGGGAAGAAGTCTACGACGGGCTGTTCTACGGTACGCTGCGCAGCGAACTCGACCGGCTTTGGGGAGAAGGCAAACACATCATCTTCGACATAGACGTAAAAGGGGCCCTTAACATCAAACAAGCTTTCCCCGATGAAGCCGTTGCCTTCTTTGTCAAGCCCCCTTCTCTGTCTGCTTTAGACCAACGGCTTCGGCAGCGGGGGACGGAAAGCGAAGCGGACCTGGCCAAACGCCTCCGCCGGGCAAAAGCTGAAATGGAGTACGAGCCTTACTTCGACAAAGTGCTGGTCAACGACGAGCTGCAGCGAGCCCTGCGGGAGGCGGAATCCATCGTTGAACAAATGCTGAACCATGAGGACTGAAGCAGCTAGCCTTACGACCAACGGCATCCGGATAAGTGTGGTGCCCAGCTATCAAGCAGCTTACTCCCGGCCGGCGCAGGGGCGGTTTATCTTTGCTTACCAAATCACCATTGAAAATCAACGAGCCGAGGCCGTGCAGTTGCTGCGCCGGCACTGGATCATCTGGGATGGCAATGGCCATATCCGCGAGGTGGAAGGCGAGGGTGTCATAGGGCAGCAGCCCGTTCTGAAACCGGGGCAACAGCATCAGTACTCCTC
>CAYNIT010000155.1:0-10772 GCA_964397205.1 uncultured Phaeodactylibacter sp.
TTCCTTGAAAGAGGGGCTGCAACACCCGGCCGTGGCTGTCTGTCAACTGCAGTTGGACCTGAGCCCAGGACTTATCCAGCACGATCTGTACTGTGGCCTGTTCCAGGGCGGGGGAAGGGAATAACTCAAACGCCGCCAGGGCTTCCGGCTCCTGTACACCAGTCAGTGTCGTTTCGCCTACGTGATGGGTATTCAAGACGCTGCGGTTACCGCTTTCGCCCGTCCAGAGCACTGCCGCTACCGTAATGGCACCGCTACCCAAAGCTGCCAAATCATCAAAGCCAGCTGCCTGCAAGTCGCCGTAGCTCAGCCGAAATTCCCGATCGATTTCTTCGCCCGCTGCAAAGTCCGCCCCCAGGCTTTCGCCGAAAGTATCGCTGCCTACCGCTAGGCGCAACAAGTTTTTGTGCTCGGCGCTGCTGCCCTGCCCGGATTGGTCGCCAATAAAGGAAGGCTGAATGAGATAGACCGCCAGGCTTACTTCCTCCGCCGTTTCGGCAAAGAATTTAGTCTTTGTACGGATCACCAGCTCTTCCTCCAGCTCCTCCGGATAAGCCAGAATCCCGGTCTGTGCAACTGCCGCTTCCGAATTGATCTGAGCCACTTGATCCTGCACCTCCTGCTGCACCTGATCGATGTTCCCGCTATTCACGCTCAGATCAGTTTTATTAAGGAAAAATTTGGGCTGTCCAAATCCGCCGAGCTCATTGATTAGATCAATCGATGCCGGATTGCCGTACTGACTGCTTTCCATGTGAGCGGCCATAACCAAAGCGTTTTCGCGCTGATCGTCCAGCAAATTGCGGAAAAGCTCCCAGCCGTAGCCGCCACACTTGGGGCACCAGCTGGCGGTGCGCTTAGTGATCAGAGGCTGCTTGGTTGTTGGCACCTCTATTGCCTGAGCGTCCAATCTCCCGGCTGTAAGGATAAAGAACAGGCTGAAAAGTAGATACTGCTTCATGGCATTATTTTTCGACTAAGTTACGATTGCGGATGGTATTTTAAAACCCAAGCGGCTCGGCAGTCGCCTGTCCACCGAAATTCGTGGCTGATGCGGTGCCCCACCAGCCAGGCAATGCGGCCACTGCGGTCTTCCAAAACCCAGGCGCGCTCCTTGTCCAGGCGAGAAAACTTTTGGTTGGAAAAAAAGTCCTGCAGCTTCTGATGCTGCCCTCCCATACCCAAGGGCTGAAACCGGTCTCCCGGCTGCCAGCGCCGCAGGCGCAGCGGAAACTGCAGCTTGCCTGCGCAGAGTACCGCCCGTTTTGGATCTTGGCTGAAGGCTACTTCCGAGGCATCCAGATAGTGTAGCTCCAACCTGCCTTCGGGCAGTTTTACCTCCCTTGCCCCTTCAGCAATTTCGTAGGACCTTGGATGGGCAGCTGTAGGATAGGGCTCAGCAATAATAGCAGCCCGGTCTAGCAGAATACGGTGGGTTGGGGTGTAAAACCACTGGCCTACCTGCTCTCCCTGCAGGGCCTGCGCCATGTGGCCGGCCTGAGCGCTGCTCAGCCCACAGCGCTGCCCCAGGAATTCGTACAGCAGCGTAGCTAGCGCAGGCCGGTGATCCATAAGCACCGGAATGCTCAGGCGGAGCTGCCCGCCTTGTTCCTGCAGGGCCTCTTCGGAAATTCGACGGAGCATCTGGTCGAACAGGTACTCCGTTTCCTGAAAACGCTGCAAGTTGGCAGCCATAGTGGCTTCCAAATTAGGGTTCAAGGATTGCAAGGCGGGCCATACCCGGTGGCGCAGGAAGTTGCGCTGGTATTTTACTTCTTGATTCGAAGCATCTTCCCGATAGTCCAGTTCTTGCTGCTGCTGATATTGCCGCAGGCGGCCCCGGCTGGCAAACAAAAGCGGGCGGATGACCGCCCCGGATTGCGGGGGGATGCCGTGCAAGCCTCGAACACCGCAGCCTTTGGTCAGATGGAGAAGCAGCGTCTCCGCCGAATCGTTGAGGTGGTGGGCAGCGGCGATGTACCGGGCACCCGTTTGCACTCGAATGTCTTCCAGCCAATCGTACCGCAGGCGGCGCGCCGCCATTTGCACTGAAACGCCGCTCCGCTCGGCCTGCTGCAGGGTATCAAAGCGGCGGGTATAAAAGTGGCAGCCGCAGGCAGCCGCCAGCTCCCTCACAAACTGCTCGTCCTCCTCAGACTGTGCGCCCCGCAACTGAAAGTTGCAGTGGGCAATGCTGAAGCGGAGCCCTGCTTCCGCAAACAAAGCGGTCATCACGCAGGAATCCAGGCCGCCGCTTACCGCCAGCAGATACTCATCCAGCGCGCCGCCCAGCCAGCCCATTGCGGTCATATAAGCACGCATTTCCTGCCACAGCTTCATGGTCGCGCCGCTTCTTTATAATGCTTTTGAATCATATCAACGGTAGACTCCCAGTCCAGAAACACCTCAAAAGTTACCCCCTGCGTGCGCATCGCCCCCAGTGCGTTGGCGTACTGCGCCGCCCGCTCGTAGTCTTGCCGCTCCTGCAACAGCCCGTAGGCCAGCCCGCCTGCGAAAGAGTCGCCGCAGCCTGTAGTATCGATGACTTCTTCTACGGGTATAGAAGACACAAACTGTGCCCGGAGCTGCCCGTTCTCAAGCGAATAAACCATACAGCCCCGCTCGTCCAGCGTGATGATAACGGCTTGTACGCCCCTTTCCAATGCATGCTGAGCGAATGCCGCCATATCGTTTTCTGACAGCTCCTGGTAATCGCGCTGCAGCGCTTCCGGCTTGTATTCTTTCTGAAACCAGCAGCAGCCGGCTTCCTCAATATTCATCTTCAGCACGTCTATGTAGGGCAGCCATAGATCGCGTTCTACCCAAAAGCGCCGCAGGCGGTCTCCCGTCGTTGTGACGGTAGTCGTAGGGCCGTGAGCGTCGAAAATAGTCAGCGCCTCCTGTCGGCGGTTTTCTTTTATGTACCGCAGGGTTTCCAATGGCAGCTCATAGTCGGAAATGGGTACACCGACAAATATGTCCGCATCAATAAAGGGTGCTACGTCTTCAGGACGGATGGGCGGCATGAAGGCCGTCTGTTTCTCCAAGCGGTTGTTCTGGTCTACAAAGCGCAGTTGGATAACGTTGCCTTGATCCAAGTGCGCGTAGATGCCTTCTTGCCGGATGTTGCCGTAATCGCTGAAAAGGGCTTTTACCGCTTTTTCATCCTGCTGTCTTATGTGTGTCACCGGTATGACTTCCCCCTTGCCCTCCAAAAGGCGGGCCAGGCCAACGGTCGGGTGGGTCACACAACCATACTTCACGATCACCTTATTTTTTGGAGTGGTGATATGGTCGTAGGGAATAGAGCCTAGTACGGCAACTCGAAAGGAGGATTGCATAGTGAAGTCTGTTATGGTTGATGGCCCTAAATATAGGAGTATGCCCCCATATTCCTAAAGAATGCTGCTTCTAATTGGATAAGTGCTCTTCGCCCAATTGCGCATCAAAACTCTCGATGATGCGGTCGCGCAAGTACTGAGCGACTTTAGCCTGTATTTCCGAGCGGAACAGAGAGATTTGGGTTTCCGATAACTTGGGCAACCCTTCCTCAACTACCACACAATCATCTGGTACCAGGCTTTTGGGCAGGGCAGCCAGGCCCAGGCCCGCCCGGATGGCCAGCAACTTGCTGTTATAGCTCTCGCTTACATAAGCCAATTCGGAAGCCAACTGCGCGGAAGCCAAACGGTGGATGACCTGCCGGCGGTACACACAAGGCTCCGGGGAAACGATAATCGGGATATGCTGAGAAGACTGCCAAACGGCGCACTCTTCTTCGCTGCGGCCCACCCACACGAGCGGGTCGTACCAAGTCTTGACAATGCGGTCTGGATAAGCCACATTGAGCTGCTCATGCTTGAGAATGACCAATTCGTACTCATTAGCCTGAAAGCTTTTGTAGAGCCGCTCGGTCAGGTCGCACTCCACCGCCAGCTGAATGCGCGGGTACTGCTGCCGGAAGCGGTCCAGGATCGGCAGTAGATAGTGAGTGGCGAGATCCTCCGGTATGCCGAGCCGCACCCGGCCAGTAATTTCCTCGCTGTAAAGGTCCTCCCGCAGTTGTTGTTCTACCTGTAGCATGCGCATGCCGTGACGGTAAACGAGCTTGCCGGCTTCCGTCATTTCAAGACTGCGCCCCTGCTTGTTGATCAGATCCTGCCCCACCATCTGCTCCAGTTTTTTGATCTGCTGGCTGATGGCAGACTGCGTTCGACCCAATTCGTTGGCGGCCAGGCTGAAGCCCTGCTGATCGACTACCGTAATAAATGTGCGCAGAATCGGTAGGTCTAAGTATAAAATATTGGGATCCATAGTTCAGCTTTTCAGAAATCGTGCGTGCGCTTTTCCAAAGCACCTTTATTATATTTTCTAATAGCGAAGATAATAATTTTTAATTTTACTTATAGCGCTATGCCTTTTACCTTGCAGCCCGAAATTAACCAATAGCACGTATGATTCTGATCGCACTATTATTTGTAGCCTTTTTGATGCTGCTCAGCCCGCTGGCAAGAGCAGAGCGGCTGTCAACAGTTATAACTGGCTTGGGATTCATTTTCAGCCTGTTTACACTATGGTCGCCTGGGGCAGCAATCAGTGGCTTTGGCCTGTATTTTGATGAAACAGGCCGGCTGTTGTCGGCAGTCATTTGCTTTATAAGCCTGGCGGTACAAGCCTACAGCCTGCGCCATCTCGACGGGCAGCGCAATAAAAGGCGAGCATTCCAATGCTTTGCTGCGCTCACCATCAGCTTAACGGCATTCAGCAGCGCTGATCACCTGCTGGTGATGGCAGCGGCCTTGCTGCTAAGCAATTGGCTGCTAAGCCGGCTGATCGGGCTGAACAGCCGCTGGGAAGCTGCGCAAGCTTCCGGCCGGATGGCTTGGCTCTACCTAGGCGGCGGAGCCCTGCTGCTGGCGGTATCGGCAATAGCGCTCTACCGTCTTCAGGGGCATTTTTCGTTATTAATGATGGAAGCAGAGGCTCTGCCAACTGCCTGGTCGCTAGCTATAGGCGGGCTGATACTGCTGGCAGCGCTGTCACAATCTGCCATCTGGCCGCTGCACCGCTGGCTGGTCGCAAGTGCCAATGCGCCCACGCCGGTGTCCGCCTTTATGCACGCTGGCTTGGTCAATGGAGGTGCAGTACTCCTGATAAAGTTTTACCCACTGCTGCAATTGATGAGCTGGAGCCAAATTTTGCTAGTCCTGCTGGGAGGGTTTACTGCTGTAATCGGCACCATATGGATGCTGGTGCAGAGCGATGTCAAGCGCACTTTGACTTGCTCGACGATGGGACAAATGGGCTTCATGATCATGCAGTGCGGCCTGGGCTTATTCTCAGCTGCCATCGCCCACATGATCTGGCATGGTTTCTTTAAGGCTTCCCTTTTCCTGAGCGCGGGATCCACTGTAAAGGCAGCGAGCAACCAAAGCCTGCGGCTGCACGGGCCAGCCACCCTGCCCATTTTTGCTTTCGGGTTGCTGATAGGTGCAGCCGGCACCTACATTTTCTGGCAATTCACCGCTTCTACGGGAGGCCTAAACAGCACCTACGCTTTGCTGCTGCTCTTCTGCGGCATTACCTGTGCGCACGCCGTCATGACCATTCTGCAGCCTTCGCCAAGTATCAGCCGTGGGCTGTTAGCAGCGGCGTTCGGCCTTTTGGGCACCACCGTATATGGCCTGTCAGTTTGGGCGGTGGAGCGCCAAATTGCTCACTTTACCGCCCTGCCGCTGAATGCCCTGCACCTAAGCATAGCTGCCTTTTTTCTGCTGGGCTGGCTGATGATGATATTCCGGGCGTATCTGCCGAGTGCTATTGAAGGCCGCTGGCTATCTCCCCTATACGTCCGGTTCCTGCAAAGCAGCCAACCGGTACGCTCCAGCTTGAACCTGCGCCGCAGCGCCTATCGGTTCTAAGCTTTTTCCACAACTTTTTAAGTAACAGTCCCTCGTTATTATGACACTTGCTAATACTTTTAATCAGAGTAATATCGCCCAGTCGCGCCAACGGCTGGCTAAACTATACGCCCTAGTGGCTCCTACCTGGCCGCTGGCCAATGCGGTAGCCTGCAACCCGTTGCAGGGGCTGGAAGAGCTTCCATTCGACGAGGCAGTACGCCGCGGACAAGAGCTGTTTGACGCTCAGACACTACCGGGCTTCTGGCAACTGCGCCAAGCCCAAGAAGCAGGGCTGCTGCCCGGTAGTGCTCTTTCGCAAGCGCTGGATGATGCGCTGGAAGGCCTGCCCGAAACCCTGACGCTCGGAGCGGAGAAGCTGTCGGTTCGTGCACTCCTGCAGGGCATGGCAGAAAAACTGGATGAACGGCACACGCCTAACGCTTATTCTAAATTGCTGCAGCAAAGCCTGCCGGAACTGCAAGAGCGCCGCCCCTGGCAGGGTGCTCTGGAGGCCGTCAACCAAAAATGTATCCTCTGGCTGTCAGCCTTTTTAGATGAAGGGCAAGCCGCCTGGCCAATGCCGATGCGCGAACAAGGTTTCTTCCCAGCAGTTAAAGCACTGCTTTCCACTCAGGTAGAGCAGCGCAACTTCCTGAAGCGGCTGCCAGAAGAAGCCGAAAACGCCATGCTGCATTTATTGAACCACTTGCCCGTAGAGGAAGCTGATCAAGAAGCATTCCTGCGCGATCAGCTGCTGGCACTGCCCGGCTGGGCTTCTTTCATCCGCTGGCGCAGCGAGCAACAGGATTACCCGCCTCAGCAGCGGCACCCTATCGCTCTCGACGATTACCTGGCCGTGCGCCTGCTGCTGGCTTACCTGCTGCCGGAAAGCGAGTGGGGAAAACCACAGCGGCCCGCTAAGGAACTGCATATCCTGCACCACTGGGCAATAGAGCAACTCGACCCTGCCCTGGGCACCCCGCCTGAACAATGGGCTCATTTTCTGCAATTGCTACAGGAAGCCTACCACCGGCTGCGCCTCGAATTGCTGCGGCAGTGGGAAGAAGGCTTCCGCCAAAATCTGGGGGATCAGCTGCATGCCCAGCTCCACAACCCTGCACCAAGCGAACGCCCGGAGGCACAGCTAGCCTTTTGCATCGACGTGCGCTCGGAGCCTTTCCGCCGGCAGGTAGAAGCCAGCGGGCCTTACGAAACCCTTGGTTTTGCCGGCTTCTTTGGCTTGCCCATCGCCTACGAAACGATGCTCGGACAACGAATAAAATCGCTGCCGGTACTGCTGCAACCCGCCCACCGCCTGCTCGAAATAGCTAGCCCGGGCTGTGCCCACCGAGCGGAACGCCACCGCAGCGGATCGAAATTGCTTAAGGAGCTGAAGCAGGCCTACAAATCGCTGAAATACAATATCGCTACGCCCTTTGCGGCGGTGGAAGCCCTGGGCCTGCCCGCCGGCCTGATTGCCATTGGCCGCAGCCTTATCCCGCAGCCGCTCGCTGGCTTGCGCCGTATCGGCCGCCGCTGGTTCCGCCCCGAGATCGACACCTGCCCGGATATCATGCCTTCCGGCGAATTGGGCATACCGCTTGAAGATCAAATCACCTACGCCGGCAATGCCCTGCGCATGATGGGCCTGACCCGCAATTTTGCGCCCTTGGTAGTGCTCTGCGGCCACGGCAGCCAAACGGAGAACAACCCCTACGCAGCCGCCCTCGATTGTGGTGCCTGCGGCGGCAGCCACGGCGGCCCTAATGCTTCGGCCATGGCGCGCATCCTCAACCAGCCGGAAGTACGCGAAGAACTGCGCGAGCAGGGGATCGACATACCGGCCGACACGCTTTTCATCGGCGCACAGCACAATACGACTACGGATGCCGTACAGCTGCTCGACCTGCCTGGGTTGGAGGAGGAGAAAAAGGAACAGATCGCACAACTCCGCGCCGGTTTAGCGAAAGCGCAAACGGCTAATCTGGAGCAGCGGGCCGGCCAGTTTGGCCTGCCCGACCGCCGGGGCATGTTGCGCCGCAGCACCGACTGGTCGGAGGTGCGCCCGGAATGGGGCCTGGCGGGCAATGCTGGCTTTGTAGTAGCTCCCCGGCAACTCACGGAAAAACTCGACCTGCGCGGCCGCTGCTTCCTGCATTCCTACGACTGGGAACAGGACCCCGAAGCCACAAGCTTGGAGGTTATCCTCACCGCACCGCTCGTCGTGGCGCAGTGGATCAACAGCCAGTACTTCTTCTCTACGGTGGACAATACTGCCTTCGGCAGCGGCAGCAAGGTAACGCACAACGTGGTCGGCAAAATCGGGGTCATGCAGGGCAACAGCAGCGACCTGATGCACGGCCTGCCCTGGCAGTCGGTGATGAAAAACGACGAGGAGCTGTACCACCATCCGCTGCGCCTTACTGCCTTTGTGGTAGCGCCAAAGGATCGGGTGGAAATGCTGGTGCAAAAGCACGAGGTACTGCAGAAGCTGTTCTACAATGCCTGGGTGAGCCTGCGCGTGCTGGACCCGCAGACGGAGCAGCAGTGGGCGCTGCACACGGATGGCAGTTGGTCAAAGGTGTAAACTCAATATTTCCACTCAGATAAATTCGGCGGGCTGCCCTGTGACTTGGGGCAGCCTGCTTTTTGGTTAAAACGCCAGGTGTGAGGTTATGGAGCCGGTAGACTTGTATATCCCATGTTCGATCACCTCATTTTCAAAATTTTGATCACAGTACACCGCGCTGCAATCGCCAAGGAATACATCTTTTCCCTGTTCAATTGCGTAGGTGTAGCTGGCGTGTTTAGTCACAGCCGGTCCGGTATAAAAGTCGGACTGCCCGGCACGCAGCAGAAGCGGGAATTGCTTGCCCAGCGCTACCCGAGTGCTATTGGTTACATGGATTTCTTCTTGCACAGGCTGGCTGATGCTGACCTCATCGTGCTCGAACAGGCTCATAGTAATGACATTGCCATAGGCTTCTCCATCCCAATGGCTGAGAGCGCTAGGTTGCAAATAGGGCAACTGCGCGTAGATGCCTTGAGGCGAACCCGTGCGGGGAATGTCAAAGTACCGGGCTTCCGCTTTGATACAAAAGGCCGGATGCCGGAAGAGCACTTTAGACGCGTCTTCTGCAGAAGAGGGGCCCATCTTTGCCTCCAGCGCGAAAAACTCTTCGAAGCTTCCCCATATCACCTTTTTCCAAACCAGGGGCGGGCAACTGCCAGACTGCCGGGGATCGCCGCAAATGGGGGTAGCTACTATGTTGTAGTGCAATGACAGTATAGCTTCCCCGCCCGGCAAATTGCTTAGCCCTTTGTAGGCCTGGTAGCCCGATACCTGCATACCTGCCATGATATTGGTTTCATCCTGGCAGTCCCGTTCACAAAATGCTTCGCAGGCGCAGTCCGGGTCTTCGCTATCCGTAAGGCCGTCGCCATCATCGTCAGTAAAATTGTTGCAAACCTCCTTGCCGGGTTGGCAATCAGGGTCCAGGCCGTCTACTAGTCCATCATTGTCATCGTCCGTGCCATTGGTGCATATTTCTCCTCCCATTACACAGTCCGGGTCATTGTCATCAATAAGACCATCGCCATCATCGTCTATGCCATTGCCGCAGCGTTCCGGCATAACTTTCTGGCAGTCGGGGTCTTCTGCATCGGTCAGGCCGTCGTAGTCGTCGTCCAGGCCATTGGCGCACAGCTCAGCATTAGCAAAAGAGAACAGGCAATACTCCCGCAAGTAATCCCGGAAAGCCAATACGTCCAGCAAATCATAGACGGGGCTGCAATCTGTAGGAAGCAGGAAATCCTGTAGGCGGTAGGCAGCCTCCGGACAAAAATCAGTATGGGGGAAATGGGTGGCCAGAACAGGGTCACCATTCAAGCTCAGCCCGTTAGGGTCCAGCAGAAGGACATCTTCTGCTTCCGCCACCCGGATGGGGACGATTTCGTAGGGCTCTTCTCTTGGCAGGCGGATAGTGCGGCGGGTTGGCCAATGAATGCCCACCCAGCTGGTATACGACTCCCTAAGAGCAGGGCATATGGCGTATTCGACTTTAGATTGATAGGATTCAGGTATTGCATCGTACCAAGGCGGCAGGGAAAGCGCCAAATGGGGATGGGTTTCACAAAGCTGGGCCACTGCCTCTGCCAGGCTGGGGTTTTCCGCCTCCACCTTTTCTAAAATCTGCTCTCGCAAACTCCGCCCGCTAATCTGTATCCTGGAAAAATCTGCAGCCAATAACCGCTTTTGTGGCACCTCCGACAGCAGCTGAATCAGCTCCTGCGCCCCGTTCGGATTGTGAGCGGCTATTTCTGCCACGGCCTGGCTGATGGCTACTTTGATTTGGTCAAGCCCTTCGTATTCTGTTGCCTGGAGGGCAGGGGCAGCAGGAAAGTCCGGTTGCGCTGCTTCTTTCTTGCAGTGCGCAAACAAAAACGCCAGGGAAAGCAGCGTGGAAAAGCGTATAAGAGATCGCATAACAATTGGGTTTTACGGGCCTGCCCGGTGATGATCAGACTGCCGGTACAGCAATAGCTTCCGCCGCAGGTTTTATTAAACACAAGGTATCTACTAACAACCAACCACGGAATAACTGGACACCCAATAAAAATAGCACTAAAACCCGATTTATGCAATTCAACTTTCACAACCTTTCTTGCAATCTCCTCCTCACACCCCCAGTGGCAGCTCCCTCATCCTGCGCCCGGTGAGCTGGTAGGCCGCATTCGCCACGGCAGCGGCGATGGGGCCGAGCGGCGGCTCCCCCACCCCGCCGGGCTTGTTGCCGCTTTCGCGGATAATAATGTCAATGTCTCGCGGGGCATGCTGCATCATAGCGATGGGATATGCCCCGTACATGG
>CAYNIT010000156.1:0-10770 GCA_964397205.1 uncultured Phaeodactylibacter sp.
GGCAATGAAAGCAACCTAGTGCAGACCGAGACCGTAACCTTGCTTTGCAATTAGGCATTTGTTGAAACGGCCTGCTCATTGCTCCGGTCAATATGTAACCAGTCGACCCCCTTTTTCAGCAGGGATAAAGTATCCGCTTCCGGGCTGCCTGCTTCCGGCTGATGATTGTAGGCCCAATTGGCTACCGGCGGCAGGCTCATCAGTATGGACTCGGTACGCCCGCTTGTGTCCAGTCCGAACTTAGTGCCCTTGTCCCAGACCAGGTTGAACTCTACATAGCGCCCCCGGCGCAGGCCCTGCCAGCTCAGCTCGCGCTCGCCGTAGTTTTTGCTGCGGTTGGCAGCTATCAAGCGGGTGTAGATCGGGGCAAACAGTTCTCCTACTTCGCGCACAAATGCGAAGCGCTCGTCTTTTGTAAACCCCTCTTCTGGCCCTAGGCGGTCAAAAAAGATACCCCCTACGCCGCGGGTTTCTTCCCGGTGCTTGAGGTAAAAGTAATCGTCCGCCCACTTTTTAAAAGCTGGGTAATAATCCGGGTGGTGCTTGTCGCAAACTTCCTTCAGGGCCTCGTGGAAAAAGCGCGCCTGTTGGCGGTCAACGTAGTGAGGCGTCAAATCTATACCGCCTCCAAACCACCAGCTGCCGTTTTCCATCTCGAAGTACCGTACGTTCATGTGGATGATGGGCACCATCGGGTTGACCGGATGCTGCACGATGCTGACGCCGGTAGCCAGAAACTGCCCGGGGGCAACGCCCAGCGCCTGTGTGATGCGCTCTGGCATCTCGCCCTGTACCGCCGAGAAGTTCACCCCGCCTTTGGCGATTTGCTCGCCTTGCAGGATGCGGGTGCGGCCTCCGCCCCCGCCCGGCCGTTCCCAATGGTCCTCTCGAAATTTGCCGCCGCCATCTGCTTCTTCTAGCTGACGGCAGATATCGTCCTGCAGGGATTTAAAATACGTTATGATGTCATTTTGGCTTAATGCCGGCATGTTTGGTTCGGTTTGCGATTTTTAAAAATCAGAGCTTTTGCTTGGCACCTTCTACGCTCTTTTTGCTATTGCCGATGAAAACCTCGCCATCAATGAGCACTACCGGCCGTTTGAGAAAGGTGTACTCTTCCAAGATGAGGCGTTTGTAATCCGCTTCGCCCAGTTCCTGCTCGTGCAGGCCCATAGCCCGGTATTTCCGGGAGCGGCGCGTAAACAGTGCTTCGTAGGAACCCGCCAGGCTCCTTAGGTGTTCGAGCTGCTCCTCGCTGATGGGCTCCGTTTTGATGTCTTGCAACTCGAAGCCCTCCCCTCCATGCAGCTCGCCAATGATCCGCTGGCAGGTTTTGCAGGTAGATAAATGGTAAATTTTTTTCAATTTTACATCCGGTTTTGATTTCCCGCAAATATACAGCCTATGCGCATTTCGCCATCAGAATTGATCCTAAACCCCGACGGCAGCATCTACCACTTGAATTTACGGCAGGAGGACATCGCTACGACCATCATCACTGTGGGAGACCCTTCCCGAGTGGAGCAGGTATCGCAGCATTTCGACACCATCCGCAGCCGCAAAGAAAAGCGAGAATTTCGCTGCCATACCGGCCGTATCGGCCAAAGGGAGCTGAGCGTGCTTTCCACCGGCATAGGCCCGGACAATATCGACATCGCCATCAATGAGTTGGATGCTTTATTCAACATTGACTTAGAGCAGCGGCAAGCCAAACCCGAACATACCCAACTCGATTTTATACGAATCGGAACCTCCGGGGCGGTCAACCCGGCCATTCCAATCGATAGTTTTGTGGCTTCTGCCTACGGCCTGGGGCTAGATAATTTGATGGATTTTTACCATTACCGCCCGACGCTGCAGGAGGCAGAACTGACGGATGAGCTTAAGCTGTTTATGCAGCATACCAGCGAACTGCCTTTTTACGCCTGTCAGGGCAGCCCAGAGCTGTTGAATACCATCGGCAGAGAAATGCAGCAAGGCATCACGCTCACCAGCCCTGGTTTTTACGGCCCGCAGGGACGGCAGCTCCGCCTGCAGCCCCGTTTCGGCCAAAAAGCCTTTTTCCGGCTCGCTGGTTTTGAGTACAAAGGCTGCCCTATCAGCAATTTTGAGATGGAAACCAGCGCCATCTATGGCTTATGCCGTTTGCTGGGCCACAGGGCGCTTTCGGCTAATGCGATTATCGCCAACCGCTCCGCCGGGCAGTTCAGCCAGGCGCCCAAAGCTACGGTTCAGCGGCTCATACAACAGGTGCTGAGCCGCCTGGAACTAAAATAGCTTAAGCATTAGCTTTTTCGTGATCGGACAAGAATTTCTCCAAACCGATATCCGTCAGTGGGTGCTTGAGCAAACCCAGCGCAGCACTAAGCGGGCAAGTGAAGACATCAGCGCCCGCCTGCGCAGCCTCTACGATGTGCTTAGGGCTGCGGATGGAAGCAGCGAGGATTTCCGTTTCAAAACCTTGTATGGCAAAGATCTCAGCGATCTGCTCGATCAAGCCCATGCCGTCCCAGTTGATGTCGTCGATGCGGCCGATGAAGGGAGACAGATAGCTAGCACCCGCCTTGGCCGCCAGAATAGCCTGTCCGGCTGAGAAGACAAGGGTACAGTTGGTGCGTATGCCATTGTCCCGGAAGTAGCTCAGTGCTTTTACGCCTTCCTTGATCATGGGCACCTTCACCACAATATTAGGAGCAATTGCAGCCAGCTTTTCGCCTTCCCTCACGATGCCGTCAAAGTCGGTAGCGATGACCTCTGCGCTTACATCTCCATCTACCATATCGCAGATGGTTTGGTAGTGTTTGTAAATATTCTCCTGGCCGGTGATGCCTTCTTTGGCCATCAGAGAAGGATTGGTGGTGACGCCATCAAGTATACCGAGATCGACTGCTTCTTGAATCTGTTCAAGGCTGGCGGTATCAACAAAGAACTTCATGCTGGATGTTGGTTTTGATGAGATGAAAAGAAGCTAGCTGTGCTCCTATTCCAAAAACGAGCTGCCGTTCCATTAAGTTGGCGTGCCGTGGTGGGAAAAGTGACAAAAAATAAGGCGAGCAACACATCGCACCGCTCAACCTGCCTACCCTTGCTCCGTTTCCGGCCTGGGGGAATTCAGCGGGAGCTGGTCGTGTGCGCTCGCCGGACGGCAAAGGTAGAAAGACTGCCGGACAAAAACAAGCCTCGGTGATTACTCATCCTCTTTGGGGATGATCTCGGTTTGCTCTCCGAAGTACTGAACGAAGCGCTGCATATCCGCGGCCAGCTCGTTGTTTTGGGTGGCTTTGAAGTAGGTGTCAGCCAGGGCACGCAGGGTATGAAACATGAAGCGGTCCATTTCGATGACCTGCATGTCTTTGGTCCACAAATCGATGCGCAGGGTGTCTTTGGTTTCTTTATCGAAAATGGACAATAAGAACGCTTTGGCCGCTTTTTTTTCCGGGCCCTCGGGAATGTCTGAGGAAGACCACTGAATGTCGACGGGTAGTTGCTCTTCGTTGAGCCCGATTTCGATATTGATCGTTGAAGTTTTCTTGATTGCTTCTGCCATGAGTTGAATTTTAGGCCAGGCGGTTGCCCCACTGAGCCATTTCTTGAATTTCATCCGAACGGTAGGTAAATTGCCCAGCTTTGAGGCGCTGCGCTGCTGCGAGCATAGCCTTAGCCACTGCTTCAGCTTCTACTGGGCGGTACTTGCCGAGCACTTCTCCGGTAAGCAAGCCGGAGATGCCTTTCATGGCGCGGGCAGCGATTTTCTCGCCGATACGCTGTTCGCGCCGAGGCCCCAGCAGGATGGAGGGTCGAAAAATATGCAGCGCCCAAAACGGAAGCCCGCGGACAGCTTCTTCGACCTCCCCCTTGACTTGGCTGTAAAAAAACAGCCCGTCCGGGTCTGCGCCAGCGCTGGAGACGATCATCAATTGGCTGGCGCCTTGTTCGGCGGCGAGCCTTGCCGTTTGCAAGGCGTAGGTATAGTCTACTTTCCGGAAAGCCTCCCGGCTGCCCGCTTTTGCCATAGTAGTGCCTAGGCAGGAAAAAACGTCCTGGCCAAGAAACCACTGTTTGTGCGCCTCCAACTGGTCAAAGTCTATAAGGTGTTGTTGCAGCCGTTCGTGCTGAATATCGAGCTTGCGGCGCCCGAAGCTGTGCACCCGCTGGTAAGCGCGGTGCCGGAGCAATTCCTGCAGCACGAAGCCTCCCACCAAGCCGGAGGCACCGAACAGCAGCGCCGTTTTCTTGTGCTGGGTAATCTCCATGCATTTTGGCGCGAAGATAAGTAAAATTCAACGGCCTTGATAAAACCATCGCAGGTAAGCCTGGTCCATCACAGCCGACCGCCTGGCCCAGTCGGGGGTATCGACTGCCGGCTCGGGCAGCAGCTGAGCATCGGCCGGCGATAAAACAGGCTCCCGGACGCTGTCCTGCTCTTGCCAGGCCAAGCGTTGGCTGCTTGCCCGGCCGGGGCGGTCCTCCATGGCGGGGAAAATCGCTGAGACGGTATCCTTCATGGCATCGGAGAGGCGGTTCAACCAAATGGAGTCGGCGGAGAGCGCCGCTGCGCTGGGGGTAGCATGCACCGGTGCCCAGTGCAATGCCTGGCCCAGCAGCAAGAACAGAGCTGCCGCAGCGGCAGCTTGCCAGAGGGGAAAGCTGATGGTGTGCAGCGGCAGATTGCGCCGCTTGTGCTTTTTGCGGAAAGCTTGCTGCAACTTACGCTGAATGGAATGCGGCGGCTTTGGTGAATCTGCCAGGGACTTGCCAGCCAGCACCAGGTCTCTGAAAGCCTGGTACTCCGGCTCGCTCATGCAGCGCAGCACTGCTTGCTCCTGCTCGGCGGAAAGTTCGGAAAAGTCCTTGCTGCGGAGCAATTCCTCGACTGTCGTATTCCATTCCATAAGCTCTTTGTTTTCCTTTGTCCTATTTATTTGAGTTATCGCTCTGACTCCACCACCCTACTCAGTCGTTCATTTAGCTTGCGCAGAGCGTAGTGCAGCCGGGATTTTACCGTGCCCTCCGGGCAGCCTACGATTTGGCTGATTTCCTGTATAGGCAGCTCTTCCTGGTAGCGCAGCAGAAAGCATTCGCGCTGCTGTTCGCTCAATTGCTGCACCGCTTGCTCTAACAAACGGCGGCGGGCTCCTGCATCGAGCCGGGAAAACAACTCCGTTGCAGTATCCTGCGGCAGGCCGTCGTCAGGAAGGCGCTGCAGCTCCGGCAGGCGGCTGCGGCGGCGGTATTCATTTTTGACCATATTGGCCGCTATGGCGTAGGCCCAAGTGGAAAACCGCCGATTGGGGTCGAAAGCTTCTGATTTTTCAATAATCCGAAGGAAAAGCTCCTGTGTGCAATCCCCGGCCAGCGCTTCGTCTTGCCCTAGCATACGGTAAAAATACCGGTACAATCGATGCCCGTAGCGCTCGTAAAGCACATTAAAGGCACCTTCTTCGCCGCTCTGCATAAGCAACATCAGCGCCTCGTCAGACCGGTCTTGGTACGCTTTGTGCTGTACTGGCATAGACGGTTTTGCTGTTTGTGGGTGGTACACCTCCATCGGTTCGCCGTTCAATTGCACCCCAGGTTTTTTTATTGCTTTTAATCGACGGTCTGTCCGGGATCATCGAAATAATGATGCACTTTTCCGCCAATTTTCCTTAATTTGTACAAGCTTATAAAATAAAGCAAAGAATGCAAACAAACCTCAAAGCACTCTTCGGCGACCACCACGGACTAGACGAGAGGAGCATCAACGCTCTGACCAAAGCCTTGGAAAAAAACAATCTGCCGGGATTTGACTATATCGAGTTCAAGCAAGCCCTCGGCCGGCTGCGCGATATGGATATGGACGAGAGCACAGCAGTGCGCTCTGCTTTCGCCACCGCCTCCACCCTTGGCCTGACCAAGGAAAAACTGCTGAAAACCGCCGAACATTACCTACAGGTACTTACGAAAGAAAAGGAACAATTTGACCAGTCGCTGGACCGACAGATGGAACAGCGGGTACGCTCTAAGCAGCAAGAAGTCGAAAAGCTCAAAAAGCAGATTGAGGAGTACAAGGCCAAGATCCAGCAACTACAGGAGAAAATGGAAAAGGCCCAGAATACCATCGATCATGCCGATCAGCACATACAGGAAGCGAAAGAGAAGTTGATGGGTACCAAAGAGAAATTTGACCATACCTTGCAGAGCGTCATCAATGAAATAGAGCGGGATATTGAGAACATTGGCACCTATCTGTAAAGGCTAAACATCATCAAAAGACTACAGAAACATGAGTAACGATATGTCAAGCATGAATCAATCAGAGTTCAAGCAGAAATCTTTCTGGAAACGCCCCGAGGGCGTGACCGGCGCTCTCTTCCTCGGCGCACTGCTGCTGGGCGGTGGTTACCTCATCTTTGCCAATCTGGAATTTTTGGTAGGGCTGTTTACCCAGACCCTCTACCTCGCCATCCTCCTGGCAGTGCTTGCTGCGGTGGTCTACATGGTACTTGACCCGCGTATGCGCAACCTCGTTTGGTACATGTACAAAAGCGTAATGCGCTGGGTTACCGGAGTTTTCGTGCAGGTAGACCCCATCGGTATCCTGAAAAGCTACGTAGACGACCTGCAGGATAACCTTGTCAAACTCCGCAAACAGATCGGCTCCCTGCGTGGCCAGATGCGTAAGATGCAAACCTTGATGGAAGACAACGAGCGCGAAATCGAGGAGCAGATGAAAATGGCCAGCGCTGCCAAAGAAAAAGGCATGGATAGCCAGGTGGTACTGGCTACCCGCAAAGCCGCTCGCCTGAAGGATAGCAACGAAAAGTACCGGGCGCTGTACAACAAAATGGATGTCATGCACCGCATTCTTAAAAAGATGCACCAAAACTCTGAAGTCTTGCTCGAAGACACCAGAGACCAGGTGCAGCTCAAAGAGCAGGAGCGCAAAGCCATCCGGACCTCCCACTCCGCCATGAAATCGGCCATGAGCGTCATGTCTGGCGATCCGGACAAGCGCGCCATGTTCGATGCAGCTATGGAAGCCATAACCGATGATGTAGCCAACAAGGTAGGCGAAATGGAGCGCTTCATGGAAATGTCTTCCTCTCTGATGGATTCCATCGACTTGAAGCAGGGCATGCTGCAGGAAGACGGGCTCAAAATGCTGGAGAAGTGGGAAAAAGAAAGCACGCTGATGCTCATGGAAGGCAGCAGCAGCTCCGAAGACACGCTGGATCTTAACGACGATACCACCGCCGCGCCCGAAAAACAAGAGCGCAGCAGCGGCAGCAGCAAAAGCGGCTATGATTCTTTCTTCGAATAGACCATTGGTCTTGGGACAGCTGTAAAAAACCCTGTAGGCTGCGCGCAGCCTACAGGGTTTTCTTTTTAAGAAAGCCTCGCATTTGGAGCGAGCATCACTGCACTGCCTGAGCAGCGTTTATCGTACCCCAACCGAAATTATTGTCCCGGTTCGGATAGAAAGAAGCGGCATCTTTCAGCCTTTGCAGCACCTCGCTGCGGGATTGCCCCAGATCAGTCGCCCATACCAGGGCAGCAATGCCAGCCGTGGTAGCCGTAGCCGCTGAAGAGCCACCAACGTAAGCGGGAGTATCGCCGCTCATCGCCAGAGTCAGAGAGGTCCGATCCGTATTGGAAGCCCGCTGCATGACCGCTGCGAAATCTACCTCCGGCCCATCGTGGCAGGTGTGGCAGCGGGTCATGTTAGAGGCATCCTGAATACCGGTCACGGCTACCGTTTCAGCCATGTTGGCCGGGAAAATGACGCCCCACCAGTTGGTCCAAGACAGGGAGGTGCCAGCAGCTGCAATGATCAGCTTGCCTTTGTTATAGGCGTAGAATACCCCATCCGCTACGGTACTGCTGTAGAAGACATCCCCAATCGACATGCTTATGATTTTCACCTGATGATCGTTGCCCGATATGTACAGCGCATCGCGGACGCCTTCTTTTTCGCTCGAGCCGTTGACCACCACATCTGTAGTGGAGCGGAAGGCTTTCAAATCGCAATTGTAGGCTACGCCAAGGGAGGAACCGCCGGTACTGCGGGGGGCAGCGATCAATCCCGCCATCTGTGTACCGTGCCCGCACTGATCATCCGGGCCATCGTTGGATGCCCACCACCACCATCCGCTGACGTGGGTGCCGATCCGCTCCAGGCTGCGGCCGCTGGAGTAGCCGGAATTGAAGTTGCTGCCCAGCTTGCTTTGGTTGGGAGAAGTGCCGGTATCGATCAAAGCTACCTTTACGTTGTTTCCGGTACTTGTGCTCCAGGCCCCCGGTACATTCATGCTGGGGTGGGAAAAATTCCAAGGAATTTTTGCATTCGGCGCCGTGTTGGTGTAATCCGCTGAGGGGATATTCGGATCAGCGGAATAACCACAGCCGCTGTCGCTGCGCCGTTCCAGCTCTTCCATGGTGTAGCCCATAGGCTCGATGTAGCGGACCTCGGGCATTTGGCGCAACTGTTCAATAATCTGCTGGTTGAAAATTTTGACATCCAGCGTCGGCAGGTATTGGTCATCCAGGTTGCGGAACAGCTCATCGCGGGTGGCGTCCAGCTCAGGGTAAGCTTGGTTGGTAGCTTCGACTACAAAGTTCACCAAGCGTTCGCGAGCCTGCGTCCATTCTTCTGATTGCAGGTCCAGCTGATGGATACGGCCCTTGATGTTGTCCATGCCGGGCAGCTGATAGCCCAGCGACATTACGGAGTCCGAGCGGACGGAAGCACTCCAGAGCATGCGATCGGAGGCATCTTTCCAATAAAATACGGTGTTGGTTTCCCGAAGCGTCTCCTCCACAATAGCGTTGATGGCTGCTTTAGTCATGGGTTCGGCTTGTTGGCCACTGAGCGGCCCCTTGGCCAGCTCCTCTTTGGAACAGCTGAAGAGGATCAGCACCAGACCAGCCAGAAGTAATAGGTTGCGAATTTTCATAGGGTGTTCGACAATTATTTGGTGATATAAATAGATGCCATTGGAGTGATAAGCTTTCCTTATCTGGCCCGTAATTCAGGCGCTGCTGCTACCTCGCCCTCACTGCACAAGGGAGAAGCCGCGGGCCAAGCAGCAAAATGAAACATGGCAATCATAATTGCCGGAGGAAGCTTGTTTTAATGCTGCCTAAAATTATCTATTTTTGTTCCAAACACAAAACACCCTTTCCCATAAATCTGCCTGAGCCTCCCCGCTTAGTCCAGGATTTTTTAGCCCAGCCCGCAACTCTGCCACCGATTCTCCGTAACAAATGAGCAACTCCACTCGCTTATCATCAAGCTGTCAGCTTTGCTCTGCGTAATGGGTAATTCCCCTTTCGCAGGCTGTGATGACACTGCAAATCTGAATCAGAGAAACCATCAACAATTCCAAAACCACATTTTAAGTATGAGAAAATTGATTACCCTCCTGTTCGCTTGTACCTTACTGGCAGTTGGCCTGAAAGCTCAGGAGCAAAATGCCCGCAACTCTTTTTCTGCCAAGCTGCTTTTCGTAGACTACGGACAGGCCAATGGTATTGAAGGGCTGGATATTACCAACGGCTTGGAGCTGGCGTATATCCGCAATCTGATGCCTTGGCTCAATTTTGCACTTCCTGCCAAAGTAGGAGTCATGAACGTACAAGAAGACATCAACAACCGCACCTTTTTCAGCTTGGACGGCCTGCTGCAATTCCAGTACTATCAAGGAGACAGCACCCTGCTGACCCCCTATGTGATGGGTGGCGGAGGGTTCACCTGGGAAGATGAGCTGGGAACCAATCCGCAGTTCCCGATAGGAGCCGGTGTCAACATCAGGGTAGGCGGTAATTCCTTTGTCAACATTCAGGGGGAGTACCGGCTGTCTCAGGAAACCGATCGCAACAACCTGCAACTAGGCGTCGGCTACCTGCACCGCTTTGGGAAAATGGATGCCGATGAAGATGGCGTAGCGGATGCCCTTGACCAGTGCCCGGAGCAAGCAGGGAGCGCTGCAACGCAAGGATGCCCCGACCAGGACATGGATGGCGTGGCGGACTTAGAAGACCAATGCCCCGAAAAGCCTGGAGAAAAACGTTTCCGGGGCTGCCCTGACACCGATGAAGACGGCCTTGCCGACTACCAGGACGAATGCCCGGAAGTAGCAGGCACAGAGGAATTCGATGGCTGCCCGGATGCTGACAAGGACGGCATCGTGGACGAAGAGGATGCCTGCCCGGAAGAAAAAGGCAGTGCTTCCGCCCGCGGTTGCCCGGATGAAGACGGCGACGGTATCGACGATGAAACAGACGAGTGCCCGAAAGTGGCCGGAAAAGCAGAATACAACGGCTGCCCCTACGGCGACCAAGACGGCGATGGCATCGCTGATAACGAAGACCAATGCCCGGAACAAGCCGGCGAAGCCGCCAGCCAGGGCTGCCCCGACCGGGACAAGGACGGCTTTGCTGATGCCAAAGATATGTGCCCGGACAAAGCAGGACAAACGAATGGCTGCCCGGACACCGACGGAGACGGACTGCACGATGGTGTTGACGCTTGCCCGGAACGCATCGGAACGGCCGCCAAAAAAGGTTGTCCCGAACTCAAAAAGGAAGAAAAAGAAGTATTAGAGTTCGCCACGCGAGCCGTACAATTTGAAACCGGCCAAGCGCAGCTTAAGGAGGAATCGAAGGAAATCCTGGACCAAATCGTCGCCATAATAGTGCGTTACTCCGGCTACCGGCTGTCCATCAGCGGGCATACAGATAATGTGGGGGATGCAGCAACCAACAAGGTGCTTTCGGAAGAAAGAGCGG
>CAYNIT010000157.1:0-10757 GCA_964397205.1 uncultured Phaeodactylibacter sp.
CCTTTCCCTTAACTACTGGATCAACGATACCGGCTACGAAAGCAATGACCGCTTTCGGGTTGTCATCTCTGACGGTGTTACCACAGTCACCCTGCTAGACTTTGGAGAAGCGGGGCTGGAGGGCAATGCCAGTGCTGACAACGGCTCCGCCAACTGGAACAACCTGAGCATCAACCTGGATGACGTAATCGCAAACAACAGTTTGGGCAACAACCTGACGATTGGCATTTATGTAGATACGAATTCCGGCTCCGAAAACGTATTCGTCGATGATATTGCGATCACCGGAACCGAAGGCAGTGCCGGCGGTTGCCAAGAGCTGTTCCTCTCGGAGTACACCGAAGGTTCCGGGCTGGACAAGTGCCTGGAAATCTACAACCCCACCAATTCTCCCGTTGACCTGACGACCGGCGAGTACGAGCTTGTATTCTTCTTCAACGGCAACACCAGCGCTGGCAACACTATTAGCCTGAACGGCACTGTGCCAGCTGGTGGTACTTTTGTCGTATGCGACGATGGCGCCGCCCCTCCCTTTTCTACTGCGGCTGACCAGCTGGCGGGCGGCAACTTCTACAATGGAGACGATGCCATTGAACTGCTCAAGGGCGGCACCCTTATCGATGCCTTCGGCCAAAAAGGCGTAGACCCCGGCTCCCAGTGGGGAGGCGTGACGCAAAACAACACCCTCATCCGCATGGCCTCCGTTACTTCCGGCGATAACAACAGCACCGATGCCTTTAATCCTTCTGACGAATGGATAGATGTTAATGGCATAAGCGCGGACGACCTCGGCATGCACACCAGCGACTGCGGTGGTACCCCTCCGACTGGCCCGGAGCCCGGCGACATCATCGTCACCGAGATCATGAACAACCCGAGCGCAGTGAGCGATTCGGACGGCGAGTATTTTGAAGTCTACAACACCACCGGCAGCGATATCGACCTGGATGGCTGGACCATCAGCGACAACGGCGCCGACAGCCACCTCATCGACGGCAGCGTCCTCGTGCCCGCCGGCGGCTACGCCCTGCTCGGCAATAACGCTGATACGGGCACCAACGGCGGCGCGCCCGTGGACTACTCCTACGGTTCCGGCTGGTTCCTCTCCAACGGCGGCGACGAGGTCATCCTCACGGACCCCAGCGGCGCGGAAATCGACCGCGTGGAGTACGACGGCGGGCCCAACTTCCCAGACCCCAACGGCGCCAGCATGAACCTCGACCCCATGGCCCTGGACTTCACGTCCAACGACGACGGCAGCAACTGGTGCACCTCTACCTCTGCCTACGGCGACGGCGACCTCGGCACCCCGGGCGCTGCCAACGACATGTGCGGCGCCGACTGCACCATCTCCGCTGTCGTGCTGACCAGCGACGGCGACTGCTCCGGCAGCGACGCAAACTTCCGGGTTGACTTTAGCATCGCCGGCGGCAGTGGCAACTATTCGCTGGTGGATGCGGACGACGGCACGGTATACGGCTCCTTCAACCCTGGCAACCCCGATGGCAGCTACTTCCTGATCGGCACCATTGACGGGCCCACTTCTGCAGGCACCATTGAGGTCATCGTTTCCGACGGCGAAGGCTGTACCAGCAGCCCCATCACAGTGAACATCCCCGACTGCCCGCCCATGGCTGACTGTGTAAGCCCCGGCGGCCTGGTCATCACCGAAATCATGCAGAACCCGAGCGTCATCAACGACAGCGACGGCGAATACTTTGAAGTCTACAACCCTACCGGCGCCGATGCCGACCTGATGAGCTACGTCATCCGCGACAACGACTTCGACAGCCACACCATCACTTCCAGTGTCATCGTGCCCGCCGGCGGATACGTTGTCCTCGCACGCAACGCCGACGATGCCCAAAACGGCGGCCTCGGCGCAGCCTATGAGTACGGCAGCGACATCGCCCTGGCCAATGGCGGCGACGAGGTGATCCTGGAGTGCAACGGCACCGTCATCGATGCAGTGGCCTACGACGGCGGGCCGAATTTCCCCGACCCGAACGGCGCCAGCATGAACCTCGACCCGAACGCCCTCGATGCCAGCAGCAACGACAGCGGCGCCAACTGGTGCGAGAGCACTTCTGCCTATGACGCCAACAACCTCGGCACCCCGGCCATGCCCAACGACGGCTGCAGCAGCCTCCCGGCCCCTTACGAAGCTGAACAGATCGGCTGCTCCAGCGACTTCGACGCCACCTTCGACAGCAACTCCGGCGAGTTTGAGCTTACTTCCGACTGCGCGAAGTTTGGCTTCACCCAGGACCGCGGCACCTTCGTCACCCGCGAAGCCTGCGGCGACTTTGTCTTTGACGCCAAGCTGGAGAGCGTATCTCCGGCCAATGCCTACGCCGGCATCACTGTGCGGGAGTCTGCTGCGCCCGGCGCCAAGAAGTTCTCCATCATCCAACAGCCCGGCAACGGCCGCAAGAACGTGGAGTACCGCCTCAGCACCAACGCCGGCTACCAGACGTACTGGTTCGCTACCTGGACTGTGGGCTGGCAGTACCTGCGCATCGAGCGCAGCGGCTCGTTCTTCCTCGCCTACGCTTCCTTCACCGGCGCGCCGGGCAGCTACCAGCTCGTCTTCACGCAGTTCATTCCCATGTCTAGCTGCACCCGGGTAGGCATGACGGTTGCCGCGCCAGCCGGCCAGGAAGGCACCCTCAGCACTGCTGTCTTCAGCGATGTGTCGCTGAGCTCCAGCAGCTTCGCTCTGGAGGCGGAGGAAAGCAGCCTGGACGAGGCTTCTTCCCTCAATGGCAGCAGCGAGTTCTCCCAGGCTCGGGATACTGGCCAGCCAAAGGCTCAGATTGGCGAGTTCCGCCTCTTCCCCAACCCAGCAAACGAGGAGCTCAACATCCGCTTCGAGCAGGCAGGCGCCGAAGAGGCGACCGTCCGCATCTTGAGCACCGACGGCCGCAGCGTCTACGAGAACATCCACGGCCTGCAGGGCGGCAACCTGAACTTGTCGCTCCGCCAGCTGAACATGGCCGATGGCATGTACTTGCTGCAAATTGCTACCGAAGAGGAAGTGCGCACCGAGCGCTTCATGAAAACCAGCCGGTAAGATAAGCACGGGGCGGCGGGCAACCGCCGCCAATTTTCCGGCAAATAACAGCTACATAAAAAAGCGAGCCGTTTTACCCAGGCGGCTCGCTTTGTTTAGTGAAACGAATTGCAATGTGCTCGCGGGCGCGCGAATTATAAACGAGTAACAATTTTTTTTTTGAAAAAAAACAACCTTTTGATCCTAACTGCGTATAAACAATCAAGATAAGTTCGACTTTAATTTATCGATAGGTTTTTTTGAATAGCAAACGGATCAGAGCCTTTTAAAAAACGCAGTACTACAAAACCTGCCCACTTTGGTTCTCCCCCCTTATCCTCTTCCAACTATTATCGCTTGAAGTGTGCTGTTGCATACTAATTTCGAGCTAATAAACAGTATGCACATCTCCTGCCAGCTGTAAAGCACTATCGCTCAGTTGGTGGCACCGCCTTACCGCGGTACTCTCCCCCCATAAGTTTAGCTTATGCAAGTTCCTGATATTAATTCACAACCACAAAAACGCCTTAAGCGTATGAGACACTTTTTTATGCTTATTGTGCTGGCGCTGTTCTCTTTCGGTGCTAATGCACAGAACCCCACGATTGCCAAGCAGGACTTCGACAGTCCTGTCAACCTTGCCACAGAGTCGGCGAGCCCGGCGCTGAACGCTTTCAGCAACTCAGCGGATGCCTTTGGAGTATACCAGCGTGGCAGCGGTAGTATCTCTTTTGACTTGTTGGATGATAGCGATTGCGGGGTTGCTTCCGACGACCAGGGAATCATTGGCTGCGACAAAACCGATGCCTGGTTTGGAGTAGCCGACACCGACAACTCTGACAATCCCGACGGAGATGTAACCGCCAGCTGGACATTTGACATCAATAATGCCACGGACCTAGAGGTTTCCATCAAAATGGCGGCGATGGGCGACTTCGAGGAAGGCTCTGATGCATTCAACTTCACTTACAGCATTGACGGCGGAGCAGCACAGCCATTGTTTAGCGGCGACGCAGATAACAGTGCCTCCCAAAGCTACACCCTGGAAGGCGGCAGCGTATTCAACTTGAACGACCCCTACATCATGGAGGGCGTCACCTTGGACAACAACCTGCAAGCTTTTTCCAAGAGCATCTCAGGAACCGGCAACCAAATCACTATCACCTTCAATGGCAATACCAACGGTGGTGGTGAAGCATTCGTATTTGACGATATCTGCATTACCGGTTCGGGAGCGAGTGCCAGCAGTTGCGAAGAGCTGTTCATCTCCGAGTACATGGAAGGCAGCAACAACAACAAGTGCATCGAAATTTATAATCCGACGAATGACGAAATTGACTTAGCCGCGATGGGCTACGACCTGAGATTTTACTACAATGGAAGCACAACCGCCGGCACAATTATATCCCTGACGGGCACTGTAGCAGCTGGCGATGTGTATGTAGTCTGTGACGATGACGAAGTACTGGGAGTAGCTGAGGATCAAGAATCAGCTTTGAGCTTTTTCTTCGGCGACGACGCGGTATCACTGACCAAGAATGGAACCCTGCTCGACGTTATCGGCCAGATTGGTTTTGAACCGAACATACAGTGGGGGTCAGGCTTTACTTCTACTCAGAATAATACGATTCGCCGTAAAGCCAGCATTACCTCAGGCGATGCCAATGGCAGCGATACCTTCGATCCTTCAGTTGAGTGGGAAGGTTTTCTGGAGAATACCATCGACGGCTTTGGCATGCATACCAGTGACTGCGCCACTCCGCCAGTTACCACAGAACCCGGCGACATCATCGTCACCGAGATCATGAACAACCCGAGCGCAGTGAGCGATTCGGACGGCGAGTATTTTGAAGTCTACAACACCACCGGCAGCGATATCGACCTGGATGGCTGGACCATCAGCGACAACGGCGCCGACAGCCACCTCATCGACGGCAGCGTCCTCGTGCCCGCCGGCGGCTACGCCCTGCTCGGCAATAACGCTGATACGGGCACCAACGGCGGCGCGCCCGTGGACTACTCCTACGGTTCCGGCTGGTTCCTCTCCAACGGCGGCGACGAGGTCATCCTCACGGACCCCAGCGGCGCGGAAATCGACCGCGTGGAGTACGACGGCGGGCCCAACTTCCCAGACCCCAACGGCGCCAGCATGAACCTCGACCCCATGGCCCTGGACTTCACGTCCAACGACGACGGCAGCAACTGGTGCACCTCTACCTCTGCCTACGGCGACGGCGACCTCGGCACCCCGGGCGCTGCCAACGACATGTGCGGCGCCGACTGCACCATCTCCGCTGTCGTGCTGACCAGCGACGGCGACTGCTCCGGCAGCGACGCAAACTTCCGGGTTGACTTTAGCATCGCCGGCGGCAGTGGCAACTATTCGCTGGTGGATGCGGACGACGGCACGGTATACGGCTCCTTCAACCCTGGCAACCCCGATGGCAGCTACTTCCTGATCGGCACCATTGACGGGCCCACTTCTGCAGGCACCATTGAGGTCATCGTTTCCGACGGCGAAGGCTGTACCAGCAGCCCCATCACAGTGAACATCCCCGACTGCCCGCCCATGGCTGACTGTGTAAGCCCCGGCGGCCTGGTCATCACCGAAATCATGCAGAACCCGAGCGTCATCAACGACAGCGACGGCGAATACTTTGAAGTCTACAACCCTACCGGCGCCGATGCCGACCTGATGAGCTACGTCATCCGCGACAACGACTTCGACAGCCACACCATCACTTCCAGTGTCATCGTGCCCGCCGGCGGATACGTTGTCCTCGCACGCAACGCCGACGATGCCCAAAACGGCGGCCTCGGCGCAGCCTATGAGTACGGCAGCGACATCGCCCTGGCCAATGGCGGCGACGAGGTGATCCTGGAGTGCAACGGCACCGTCATCGATGCAGTGGCCTACGACGGCGGGCCGAATTTCCCCGACCCGAACGGCGCCAGCATGAACCTCGACCCGAACGCCCTCGATGCCAGCAGCAACGACAGCGGCGCCAACTGGTGCGAGAGCACTTCTGCCTATGACGCCAACAACCTCGGCACCCCGGCCATGCCCAACGACGGCTGCAGCAGCCTCCCGGCCCCTTACGAAGCTGAACAGATCGGCTGCTCCAGCGACTTCGACGCCACCTTCGACAGCAACTCCGGCGAGTTTGAGCTTACTTCCGACTGCGCGAAGTTTGGCTTCACCCAGGACCGCGGCACCTTCGTCACCCGCGAAGCCTGCGGCGACTTTGTCTTTGACGCCAAGCTGGAGAGCGTATCTCCGGCCAATGCCTACGCCGGCATCACTGTGCGGGAGTCTGCTGCGCCCGGCGCCAAGAAGTTCTCCATCATCCAACAGCCCGGCAACGGCCGCAAGAACGTGGAGTACCGCCTCAGCACCAACGCCGGCTACCAGACGTACTGGTTCGCTACCTGGACTGTGGGCTGGCAGTACCTGCGCATCGAGCGCAGCGGCTCGTTCTTCCTCGCCTACGCTTCCTTCACCGGCGCGCCGGGCAGCTACCAGCTCGTCTTCACGCAGTTCATTCCCATGTCTAGCTGCACCCGGGTAGGCATGACGGTTGCCGCGCCAGCCGGCCAGGAAGGCACCCTCAGCACTGCTGTCTTCAGCGATGTGTCGCTGAGCTCCAGCAGCTTCGCTCTGGAGGCGGAGGAAAGCAGCCTGGACGAGGCTTCTTCCCTCAATGGCAGCAGCGAGTTCTCCCAGGCTCGGGATACTGGCCAGCCAAAGGCTCAGATTGGCGAGTTCCGCCTCTTCCCCAACCCAGCAAACGAGGAGCTCAACATCCGCTTCGAGCAGGCAGGCGCCGAAGAGGCGACCGTCCGCATCTTGAGCACCGACGGCCGCAGCGTCTACGAGAACATCCACGGCCTGCAGGGCGGCAACCTGAACTTGTCGCTCCGCCAGCTGAACATGGCCGATGGCATGTACTTGCTGCAAATTGCTACCGAAGAGGAAGTGCGCACCGAGCGCTTCATGAAAACCAGCCGGTAAGATAAGCACGGGGCGGCGGGCAACCGCCGCCAATTTTCCGGCAAATAACAGCTACATAAAAAAGCGAGCCGTTTGGGCATCCTGCCTGAGCGGCTCGCTTTCTTTTTCCCGACAACCAGGTCAAAAAAAAAGAGCCGCCCGGAACTCATCCGAACGGCTCTTGTATTCCACTTTCGCTGCCATTTGCAGGCAAACGTCTTCTTTAGTAACGGTAGTATTCTGGCTTATAGGGGCCTTCCACCTCCACGCCGATGTAGTCGGCCTGATCAGAGCGCAGGGTTTCCAGTTCGGCACCGATTTTCTCCAGGTGCAGGCGTGCTACCTCTTCGTCCAGGTGCTTCGGCAGCATATACACCTTGTTTTCGTAATCATCCGTATTGTTCCACAGTTCAATCTGTGCCAGCACCTGGTTGGTGAAGGAATTGGACATTACGAAGGAGGGGTGGCCGGTGGCGCAGCCCAGGTTGACCAGGCGGCCTTCTGCCAGGAGGATGATGTCCTTGCCGTCGATGGTGTATTTGTCCACCTGCGGCTTGATCTCAGATTTGGTGTGGCCGAATTCGCGGTTCAGGAAGGCAACATCAATTTCGTTGTCAAAGTGGCCGATGTTGCAGACGATTGTCTTGTCTTTCAGCTGCCGGAAGTGCTTCTCCGTGATGATGTCTTTATTGCCGGTAGCAGTGACTACAATATCTACGCGGTCAAGCACATTTTCCAGGCGCTTCACCTCGAAGCCGTCCATGGCAGCCTGCAGCGCGCAGATGGGGTCAATTTCGGTGACGATTACGCGGCAGCCGGCGCCCCTCAGCGAAGCGGCAGTTCCTTTGCCGACATCGCCGTATCCAGCAACTACGGCTACTTTGCCCGCCATCATCACATCGGTAGCCCGGCGGATGGCATCCACAGCTGATTCCCGGCATCCGTACTTGTTGTCAAACTTAGACTTGGTAACGGAGTCGTTGACGTTGATCGCCGGCATAGGCAGGGTGCCTTTTTTCATGCGCTCGTACAAGCGGTGTACGCCGGTCGTGGTTTCTTCACTCAGGCCTTTCACGCCATCGATCAACTCCGGGTGCTTGTCCAGCACTGTATTGGTCAAATCCCCTCCGTCGTCGAGGATCATGTTCAGCGGCTGTCCATCTTCAAAAGCAAATAGGGTCTGCTCAATGCACCACCAGAACTCTTCATCGGTTTGGCCCTTCCAAGCGTAGACCGGGATGCCTGCGGCGGCAATAGCAGCTGCAGCGTGGTCTTGGGTGGAGAAGATATTGCAGGAGGACCATGTTACGTCCGCGCCCAGCTCGACGAGCGTCTCAATGAGCACGGCTGTTTGTATGGTCATGTGCAGGCAGCCGGCAACGCGCGCGCCTTTCAGCGGCTTATCTTTGCCGTACTTCTCGCGCAAAGCCATCAAGCCAGGCATCTCTGCCTCTGCCAGCTCAATTTCTTTGCGGCCCCACTCGGCCAGGTTTATATCTTTTACTTTGTAATTCAGTTTCTGGTCTACTGATTGCATCGATATTCCAGTTTTAATAGGTGTGAAAATAGGTTGCGAAGGTAAAGCTTTTAAATGGCTTATACCAATAAAGCGCAGGTTTTCAGGGTATTCTGGCTTGCAGCGCAGGAGCAGTTTGCCCGCACTGGCTGGCTTCCCCTCTGCATCTGCACGGATACTGGGAGGTTTGCACTGCGCAGGCTGGGAATGCCCCATTTCCCCGCCAGCCGTTAAAGGATACCATTTCGAAATGACTTAGCCTACAAGCCCTAAGATCTCTCAGGTACATTAACTCAACCCGCCCGGCACACTATAAGTTTATAAGCGAGCAGGAATGTTCTGCTCTCCAGGAGCTGGCTGCCCTATAATCCAGGGCAGGGTAATCGGTATGATTATCAAGAGAATGCTCCCTGCCTGCGCCAGCAGGTACGCGCCCATGCTCCGCAGCAGGGATTGCCCCACCGCCTACTTGAAGGTGAGCCAGGCAGCGTAATAGGTGTTTAAAATCAGCCACATTATTTTCAAAGAGCGGTTTATCGGCTTTTTCATTAGCAGCCTTCTTTAAAAATACAGAACTTATCCTCTAAAATCACCCAACTATGAAAAGCATCCTCTGCTTGGTTTTTACGGCGCTATTGAGCCTGTCTGCCCAGGCGCAAACGAGTGAAGGCAATGTATTTTGGCTGGCTTATATGGAAAACCTTACGTTGCTGGCCAATGATGCCCCTATTTTCACGGTAGTAGTACAGTCGGAGACCAACACAACTGGCAGCATTGAAGTACCTGCAACCGGCTTGTCCATACCATTCAGCGTGGATGCCAATACCATTTCTGAAATTGAGCTGCTCAGTGCGGTGTGGTACAGCGAAGGCTCCGATGTTACTGCCAACCGGGGGATCCGAATCCAAACCGAAGCTCCGGCAAGAGCCGCTGCTTTTCATTACCGAGCTTACTTTACAGAAAGCACCCATTTGCTGCCAGCAGCTGCTCTGGGCACTGAGTACCTCACGACCTGCTACAAAGACGATGCCGGCAACGACCCGAGCTCCTTTGTTATAGTGAGCACGGCGGATGCTTCCGAAGTCGAGATAACGCCCAGCACCCTGACCAACGGGCTGCGGCCGGCTGGCCTGCCTTATACCATTACCCTGGATGAAGGGCAAACTTATCAAGTGCAAGCAAACGGAGACCTTAGCGGAAGCCGGATACGCAGCCTCAACGGCCAGCCGATTGCCGTGTTTTCTGGTGCTCGTCAGGCAGATGTTCCCGATTGCAACGGCGGTGCCGACAGCCATGTATACGAACAGTCTATTCCGGTAGAGCAGTGGGGCAGCCGGTACCATTTTGTGCCGTTTTCCGGACAAGGAACCGATGTGTTGCGCTTATAGTGCAGTTAAGGAAGCTGAGCTGATAACCTGTGGCAACCCCTGCGAAGACCTCCCGCCGGTGAGTATTGAACTGGAAGGCGAACTATGCCTGGACTCTACCCTACAGGCCAGTGCCGCCACCGAAGCAGAACTGCAGGCTTTTACCTGGAACTTTGGAAACGGGCAAAGCAGCAATGCTGCCACGCCCAGCTTTTCCTACGAAGAAGAAGGGCTATACACCATTAGTCTTGCTGCCTCAGATGAATCCGGCTGCCTGTACTCCGAGCAACTAGAATTCATCATCGAAGATTGCAGCCCGCCTGATCCCTGCGCTGATGTACCGGATTTGCGTATTCTGGGGGGAGACAGCCTGCTCTGCACTGGAGAAGAAGTAGCATTTCAGGCAGAAGGCCCAGATAATCTTGTACTCTACGACTGGCAGTTGGGCAACGGGGAGCGCTCCGAGGAGCCTACCGTTTCCACCGTTTACGAAGAGCCCGGCCTCTATTCGGTCATACTGGTAGCAGTAGACGACGAAAGCTGCAACTACAGCGATAACATCTCCTTCGAAGTGCGATTCTGCGAGCCGGAAGGAGGCTGTTCTTACGAATTCCCCAATGCCTTTAGGGGTCGCGCAGTAATAAGTTACCTAGAATAGGCGAAGTTATTTTGTGCGCTACAACCTGCCTGCCAAGCTGGCTTGCCAGGTAGGCAGGGGCAAAAAAATTTATCCGGCTGTACAGACGGACGTAACCATAGTGGGGCTACGGTGAGGCTTTTTAACCTGTCTGCCGTTGGCGTTAGCCAGGCAGGCGCAGTTAGCGTGCAAAA
>CAYNIT010000158.1:0-10725 GCA_964397205.1 uncultured Phaeodactylibacter sp.
CTGGGCAGGTCCTTCATCAGCTGCTTGAGGCCTCTATATTGATTCTGATAGTAAAGATCGCCATAGCGGATATAGGGAGCGGTGGGCGGCGGCTCGGTTTGTGCGAGTAGGAACAAAGGGAAAAAGATAGCGCAGATCAGCGATGAAAGCGTCTTCATGGTTTCGTTTTCGTAAAGGAGTAGAGCAAGCGTAGACTCTTTTGATGCCCTAAATATAGCAATTCATTTGGAAATAGGACCAATACAACTGCCCCACTTTTTACGAGCTTGAAAAAAGTATGGTGTGGGCTTGTTTGTAGTGGTGCGTCATTTTGGTCCGCCCTGCTCATTAGGAACGAATTTGACTTAATAATCAGGTAAAGCAGCGGGAAGCAGCTCTGTTTGGAGCGAGTTCCACCTACGCCGAAGTGCCCCACAGCATCCATTTTGTGAAAACGATAACCACTCCTACATTCCATCCAACAACTTTCCTTCGATCAAGCTTTGTTTTCCTTGGTCAAGTGCGTCAATGTGCGCATCGACCCGCCCTGGCGCTTTGGCAAGACGTTGGATAGGGAGGAGCGGCGTAGTGGCTAGTAGCAAGGTAATTAGGCTGGCCCATTAAACGCAGCCTTCTTCCAAGCATCAAACACTAAAAAAAGTATGTACTACAGCCGATTGGTAGCTTTGTTGGTCTTCTTTTTGCCCATCCTTTCCACCGCTCAAAACGAAACCATCGTCCCATTTGCCCTTTTTAGCCACAAACCCTACGGTCATCATTTTCAAGACCTCCCGGGTATGATGCTCCGGCACACGTCAAGCCAGCAGCTCGCAAAGTGTATGTCCTTATCCCTCTCTTGTTTAAGCGTTGCGCTTATCCGAATCAGGTTGATCCGGTTTTAGGAGGCGTTGTGTAATCTGCGGTCGGTAAGAACGGGCAAATGGGATGGCGGTTTGATCCTCCAAAATTAACTGGTCGCTCTCAATTTTATGGATGGCTCTTAGGGCAACGACGTAGGATTTATGGGTGCGTGCGAAATCATTTTCGGGAGCGGCGCCTAAGAAATTTTTCAAAGGCATACGGGTAACCACTTTACGGTTGTTTTGGTAGATGAAGAGCAGATTGCCATCGGAACGGACATAAAGAATATCCTGAAACTCTATGCGCACCCAATCATAGCCATCTTTGACAAAAATAAAGGTGTTCTCCAGCGTTTCTTCTCGGGCGGTAGATTGGGCCAACGCGCGCTTACAGGCACTGACAAAACGAGTGAACAGGATGGGTTTAAGCAAATAATCTAAGGCTTGTAATTCAAAGCCTTCAAGGGCGTAGTCTTCGTAGGCCGTCGTGAAAATGAAGCTTGCGGAGGTAAGCTCGTTCATCGTACGCATAAAATCAGTACCGCTCATTTCTGGCATCTTGATATCCAAAAAGATGAGATCTACTGGGTTCTCCTGTAACCAGTCCATGGCTTTAAGAGGATTGGAAAAGGTCTGTTCCAGCTTCAGAAACGGCACTTTACTAGCGTGCTTGGCAATAACCGCCAAGGCAGGTGCTTCATCATCAATGGCGATAGCTGTCAAATTCATGAAGGCGTGTTTAACGGGAATTTCAAATGTAGGTGATAACGGTCAGTATTTTGTTGCTCTTCTAGTGTGTAGCGCCTTTGGTAGAGGAGGTCCAGTCTCTCACGGGTATTTTGTATACCTGTACCTGTACTCCCTGTACTTTTAGTTGCGGGCTTGCTATTGTCAATATTCAGTACCAGCTGGCCTTCAACTACCCTAAGTTCGATATGTAAGTAGAAATTTGTGCCGTCGTGGACACCGTGCACAAACACATTCTCTATAAAAGGCATGATCAACAAAGGCGGAAGCCTGTACGGTAGTGCGTCTGTGCTAAGGTCAATGTGTGCTGCTTTTTGTTGTGTTGCACTCAGCCGGGCCAATTGCAAATTGACGTAGCGCTGCAGGAAATCTACTTCTTCGTGAAGCGTGACGGTGTCTTTGCGGTTGTGCTTAAAGGAAAAACGAAGCAAGCCAGATAGTTCGCCAATGAGTGCTGCCAGACGATCTTGGTCTCGTTGCAAGGCTTCGCTGTATATGGTGTTCAGGGTGTTGAACAAAAAATGTGGGTGAAGTTGTGAGCGCAGGTTGCGCAATTCCGCTTCGGTCTTTTCCTGTTCTAGTTTTAGTTGCTGACGTCTAATTTCAGGCTGGTCAAACACCAGGGTTAAAACGGCAATCAATACAGTACCTAGTAAGCTGACCAACCAGTTTTCAATGACAATTTCGGTAGTATAGTTATTCAGATATTGAAAGAGCTCAAAGAGCAACCACCAAAGGATTAATAGCCAGCCAAGATAAAGCCAGTAGGGTGACGTTTGCTGACGTACCAACCGACGAAAAAGCACCCGATGATTGATCCAAGTAATGCCTAACAGAATAGCCAGTAAAAAGACGTAGCCCAGCAGCCACCGCACGAAACCAGCAAGATCGGCACCCTCACCTGTACGTATGGGTCTGAGGCCAATCTGCCACCAGTGTATCCAATAGAAGAGCAATACCAGGCTGGTGACTGTAAAAAGGGCAACGGGAACTTTATTCCAGCGATTGGACCGCTCGCTCATCAAAACTAAGTTTACGAACTAATTTGAAAAAATCTGCTGCTTTGCGCTCCTCTAAGATAAGAGCCGTACCGAAAAAATCGTAGTCCAACACCCCTTCCAAGTAATAATCCTGGCCTGCCTCTACGACCAATTGATACTTTTTTTCATAAATCCTCCAGATCGGTCTGCCGTTGGTTCGTACCTCGTAGACACCCGGCGGAACATTCACCCGAAAGAAAGTTCCATCTTGGAAATTCTCGACCAGCTTGGTCTTATCTAGCCAACAGTCGAGCCGCCCGCGGAAGAACTCGGACTTTCGGTAGAAAAACAGCGTCGCATGCTCTTTGCCATCAGTAGTAGGGGCCTTAGGCGTTTGGGCATTGGCGATCGTAGTTAGCGCAATGCAGGTAACTATTAATACCGTAATTCTATTTCGCATGATCAATTCCATGATCTGAAGTGAAAATTATAAGTACAGCCCAGGTATAGGTATTGTCCCCGGTCAGTAGGGAGATTGAATCCTGTGCCAGAATCGACCGACCATGATTTAGACCACAGCCCACTGACAAAGCCCATATTTATGCTCACATAATCCCCGACTCCTCTCCATCGGTCATAAGCGAGGTACTTATATTGTAATACAAAGTGTAAAGCCCCCTGTGTGTGAGAAAGGTTGGGCCAGCTTCTGACCATTGGCCGGTCATCGGCATCTATATTTTCAAAATCAAAGTTACCAGGCCGGTCTTCCCTAAAACTAACTCTCCCTGCCAAAAGGGAGCATCCAGTTTGGAACGAAATACTCTTTCGCTTTCCTTGCCAAAGCTGATATCCTAGTAAGGCATGTAAGCTGAAGTAACTAGTCGTTGCGGAAAGGCTTCGGCTATCGGACAGCAGTTTTTCGTCAGATTCGACATTCAATTCTCCCGTCAGTTCTAAAGTGAAACGGTCCCCCAAATGGAGCCCCCCGCCAAGCATATGACTTATGTTAAAGGCGTTAATGTTATCAAGATCTTGGCTGTCAAAAAACGCAAGCATTTGCTGGTAGCCAAGTTCAAACCTGAGGTTTTGGCCGGCTAGCAGGTAAAATTTTGACAATCTGTTCTCGCCTATGGCTACACTAGAGCTGTCCTTGATTTCAGTGAGCACCTGAGCTGACAACGACGGTAGCCAAAGGAAGAAAGCGATTGCAAAGTGGAAGGGTAAGTTGCTTTTCATAACGTTCGTTTTTTACAAGGATAACACACTTTGATCAAGCTTTCCAGCTGATGTGATGAAGGGTAGCGCGCATGTGACGAAAGCATAAATTGATGTGAAGTCTATAGTCTGTTGATCGGGCAAAAACCATTGGGCATTGAAGGCTCGTATGGCTTGCCTGGTTAAATTCGGGCCGTAGGAGTTAATAGACTTTTGGCGGGCTTACCTTAGGGGGGGCTGCACTTCACAGAGTTTTCGAATTGCACCCGTAATGATCCTGACAGTGCAAGTCATATTTACAATAAGATATTCGCTCTTATTTCTTGACTACTTTTTTGCTGCCTAGGATAGAACCACCCCCTGTTTGTTAACTGATAGCACATAGGCACCTGCAGGCAACCCGGAAAAGTCATTACCCGTACTTTGTCCATCTGTCCAGTGTCTTAGGGAACCTGCAAGAACAACTTGTCCATTCAGGGTACTTACACGATAGTCGAGGCGGCCTAGTTTAGCTGGTTCTGCGGAGTCGATCCTGAGCCCCAGCCAGCCTTGCGTTGGGTTAGGAAACAGGTGAATACGCGGCGCGGCTCTGTTAACCTCAATTGTAGGGTTGGGAGCGGTTAAGGTATGTAGCATCGTATTAGTGATGATGGGCGAATTGAAATCAAAAAAGATGCCCGCCGTATTTTCAATTTTTGTCCCGATGAACAAATTAGGTAAAGGATCGACAACAAAGGTGACGAAGCCTTGACTAGCCGCCCAGCAGCAAGTGCTATCGGGCAGGTTAATACTTGGGAACAGCACGGTCATCAGACTAAGAAGAAGGCAGCGCTACTCAAGAACGGCAACTTCCATTTCAGCGTTTTTTTTCCCTATCTACTCTCCCACCACCAGCTTCCCGGCATCCCGGCTCTCCAGTACTGACTCGCCCGTCAGGTAAGCATCTACATTGCGGGCTGCTTCCCGGCCTTCAGCGATGGCCCAAACGACCAGAGACTGACCCCGGCGCATGTCTCCCGCTACGAAGACTTTATCTACATTGGTTCGGTAGTCGTCGTCGCGCACATTGCCCCGATCATCCACCTCAACTCCGAGCTGCTCCAGCATACCGTTGAATTGCGGATGCACAAAGCCGATGGCCAGCAGCGCCAGGTCGCAGGGGATTTCCTGCTCGCTGCCCGGCACCTCCTGAAAAGCATACTTGCCAGTTGCTTCCTCTTTAGCCCATTCTACCTCTACCAGACGCAAGCCCGTTACTTGCCCTTGCTCGCCTACGAAAGCCTTGGTAAGCAACGACCACTGCCGCTCGCAGCCTTCCTCGTGGCTAGACGAAGTGCGCAGCACCACCGGCCAATTAGGCCAGCTCAGCGGGTCGCGCTCGCTCGGCGGCTTGGGCATCAGCTCTATTTGGGTAACTGAGGCTGCCCCATGCCGGTTGGCTGTACCCACACAATCCGAGCCGGTATCTCCCCCGCCAATGACGACCACATGCTTATCTTTGGCAGCAATCCACTCTTCGGCTGGAATGGCATCGCCTGCAACCCGGCGGTTGTTCTTTTCCAAAAAGTCCATGGCAAAGTGGATGCCCTGCAGCTCCCGCCCTTCAATGGGCAAGTCCCGCGGGATGGTGGATCCGCCACAAAGCAGCATGGCATCGTACTGCCGGGACAGCTGCACCGGATCCACATTGCGCCCTACCTCCGCTCCCGTGCGGAAACGCACCCCCTCGGCTTCCATCAGAGCCACCCGCCGCTCTACCACATATTTTTCCAGCTTAAAATCAGGAATACCGTAGCGCAGCAGCCCGCCGATACGGTCGTTGCGCTCGAAAACCGTTACCGCATGGCCCGCCTGATTGAGCTGGGCAGCTGCCGCCAAGCCAGCCGGGCCCGAGCCTACAATTGCTACTTTTTTGCCGGTGCGCAGAGTGGGCGGCTTGGGCCGCACATAGCCTTTTTCGAATGCCATCTCCGCGATCGACTTCTCGATGTGTTCAATTGCCACGGGTGGCTGATTGATGCCGAGCACACAGGCCGACTCACAGGGAGCGGGGCATATCCGGCCGGTAAATTCTGGGAAATTATTGGTGCTGCTGAGAATATCGAAAGCCTGCTGCCAATCCTCCTCGTAGACCGCCTCGTTGAATTCAGGGATGATGTTGCCCAGCGGGCAGCCCTGATGGCAAAAGGGCACGCCACAGTCCATGCAGCGGGCAGCTTGCGCTTTGGTTTTTTCGGTTTCGAAATCTTCATAAATCTCTTTGAAGTCCTTGATGCGCTCCTCAGGCTTGCGTTGCCGGGGAAGCTCGCGTTGGTATTTTAGAAATCCTTTTGGGTCTGCCATAATTTTAAAATGTATAGAATTCAGTAATGGCCAGGCTAGATGGCGCTACGCTTCTTCAGCGACCAATGCCTCAGCTTGCTTGCGCTGCTCCAGCACGCGCTTAAAATCTCGCGGCATCACTTTCGTAAACTGGCTGCGCAGCCTGCTCCAGTCCGATAGCAGCGCTTCGGCGGTTGCGCTGCTGGTATAATCCAAATGATTTTGCAGCAGCTCCCGTACGCACTGAAAGTCTTCCTCCTCCATAGGGTCCAAATCGACCATGCCCAGATTGACTTGCCGCTCAAACTGGCCCCCTGGATTAAAGACATAGGCTATGCCACCGCTCATGCCCGCCGCGAAGTTTTTGCCGGTTGAGCCCAGCACCAGTACAATGCCGCCAGTCATGTACTCGCAGCCATGGTCGCCAATGCCTTCCACCACCGCCGTGACACCGGAATTGCGCACCGCAAAGCGCTCTCCTGCCCTGCCGCGGATGTAAGCCTCTCCGGAAGTAGCTCCGTAGAAGGCAACATTGCCGATGATGATGTTTTCGCTGGGGCGGAATTTAGCTTCCCGGTCGGGCACTACCACCAGCTGCGCTCCAGACAATCCTTTGCCAAAGTAGTCGTTGGCTTCGCCCTCCAGTGTGAATCGCAAGCCCGCCGCCCCAAAAGCCGCAAAGCTCTGCCCAGCTGCGCCCCGGAAGCGGAAGTCCAGGCTGCCCGCTGGCAAACCAACTCCGCCATAGCGCTGGCTGACTTCATTCGACAGCATGGTGCCGGTCGCCCGATCCGTATTGCGGATGGGAAAGTCGGCACGTATCGTTTCTCCTCGGCTCAGAGCGGGCTCCGCTGCTTTGATCAATTCCCGGTCCAGCACCTCGTCGATGCCGTGGTCCTGCTCAACCTGCTTGTACTGCCCCACGCTGTCCTCGGCCGGCTCCTTGTAGAGGATTGGACTGAGGTCCAGGCTTTGGTACTTCCAGTAGAGGTCCTTGCGGCGGGCTTTGAGCATTTCTACTTTGCCTACCATTTCGTCAACGCTACGGAAGCCAAGCTGCGCCATGATTTCACGCAGGTCCTCCGCCAGGAAGCGGAAAAAGTTGATGAGGTGTTCCGGTTTGCCGGTGAAGCGCTTGCGTAGCTCCGGATTCTGCGTAGCAATACCGACGGGGCAGGTATTTTGGTGGCATTTGCGCATCATGATACAGCCTTCTACTACCAGCGCGGCGGTGGCAATGCCCCACTCCTCTGCCCCTAGCAGGGTAGCGATCGCCAGGTCCCGCCCCGTGCGTACCTGGCCGTCAGCCTGCAGGGTCACCCTCTCGCGCAGTTTGTTCTTCACCAGCGTCTGATGGCTCTCCGCCAAGCCCAATTCCCAGGGCAACCCAGCGTGGCGGATAGACGTGAGAGGGGAGGCACCAGTACCGCCATCGTGGCCGGAAATCAGAATGGCATCGGCATGCGCTTTGGCCACTCCCGAGGCGATAATGCCTACGCCGGCTTTGGAAACCAGTTTGACATTGATGCGCGCGCGGCGATTGGCGTTTTTCAAATCAAAAATCAGCTGGGCGAGATCCTCAATCGAGTAAATATCGTGGTGGGGCGGCGGAGAAATCAAGCCTACGCCCGGCGTTGAATGCCGCACCCGGCCGATCCATTCGTCTACTTTGTGCCCGGGCAATTGGCCACCTTCGCCCGGCTTCGCCCCCTGCGCCATTTTGATCTGTATCTCATCGGCATTCGTCAGATAATGGCTGGTCACGCCAAACCGCCCGGAAGCAACTTGCTTGATGGCCGAACGCTCCCAATCGCCATTCGGCTTGCGCTCGAAGCGGGCTTCGTCTTCCCCGCCCTCGCCGCTATTGCTCTTGCCGCCGATGCGGTTCATGGCAATGGCAAGGGTACTGTGCGCCTCATGGGAAATGGATCCGAAGGACATGGCCCCGGTAGCAAAGCGGGTCATGATGTTTTCCGCAGGCTCCACTTCTTCAAGCGGCACGGGCTTGCCCCGCCGGAAGGCCAACAGGCCCCGCAGGGTCAGGGCTTGCTGGCTTTGCTCGTTGATGAGGTTGGCGTATTTTTTGTACGTTTCGTAATCGCCGGAGCGGGCGGCGAACTGCAGCAGGTGGATGCTTTCCGGGTTGAACAAGTGCGCCTCGCCGCGCCGCTTCCACTGGTACACGCCCCCTACCTCCAGCCGTGGACGAGGCAGTGTGCTCTGTGGAAACGCCAGGCGGTGGCGCGACAGCGCCTCCTGGGCAATACCGTCGAAGCCGATCCCCTGAATCCGAGAAATAGAACCGCGAAAGCACTTCTCCACCACTTCATGGTCCAGCCCCAAAATTTCGAAAATCTGTGCGCCCTGATAGGACTGAAGGGTAGAGATACCGATTTTGGACATAATCTTCAGCAACCCTTTGCCTACTGCTTTATCATAAGCCGACAGGAGCGAATCCCGGCTTTGGCCCGAACCCAGGACTCCCTGCTTCTGTAAGCCGGCGATAGACGCATAGACCATGTAGGGGTTGACCGCACTGGCACCGTACCCGATCAGGGTAGCAAAGTGATGTGACTCCCGTACGTCCCCGGCTTCCACTACAATTGAGGCCATGCTGCGCAGCCCTTTTTGCACCAAGTGATGGTGTACTGCCCCTACCGCCAACAAAGAAGGTACCGGTACCTGAAAGGCATTAGCGTTGCGGTCGGAGAGCAGGAGTATATTGACGCCATTGCGCACCAAATCTTCGGCCACTGCGCAAATGTGATCGATGGCAGCCCGTAGTAAGCCTTCCTGATGCCCAGCCCGGAACACGATGTCAATTTGTCCGGATTTGAAATGCGGATGGTTGATTTGCTTGATTTTGCTCAGAGCATCATTGGTCAGCACCGGGCTGTCGAGGTGGAGGAAACGCGCCCGCTCGGGGCTGATTTTGAGAATATCGCTGCTGCCCCCGAGCATGGCATAGAGCGACATCACGGAGCGTTCCCGTATAGGGTCGATCGGCGGGTTGGTCACTTGGGCAAAAAGCTGTTTAAAGTAGTTGGCCAGGTGCTGTGCCTGCTGGGAAAGCACCGCGAGAGGCGTATCGGCACCCATAGAGCCGATGGGGTCTTTGCCCGCTTCGATCATCGGCTTGATGATCACTTTGAGGTCTTCCTTGGTAAAACCATGGAGCTGCTGCTGCCGGATTAACGTTTTCTGATCCAATTCCATCACCTGAGCTGTACCGGCGGGCAGGTCCTCAAGGCTCAGACGGTGTTCCTCTAGCCATTCCCGATAAGGCATGCGCTGGCATATGGTAGCTTTGAGTTCTTCGTCGGCAATGACCCGCTTTTCTTCCAGATCGGCTACCAGGATACGCCCCGGCTGCAGGCGCCCTTTTTCCAATACCCGAGCGGGGTCTACGGGCAGCGCCCCGGCTTCTGAGGCGACGATCAGTGTATTATCATCGGTCAGGCAGTAGCGGGAAGGGCGCAGGCCGTTGCGGTCGAGGGTAGCGCCCACGAGTATGCCGTCGGTAAAGCAAACCGAAGCAGGCCCGTCCCAAGGCTCCATAATAGCCCGGTTGTATTCGTAAAAAGCGCGTTTGTAATCCGCCATTTGTTCGTCCTGCTGCCAGGCCTCCGGGATCATCAGCATGAGCGCATGGGGCAAAGACAGCCCGCCGAGCACCAGGAATTCGAGCACGTTGTCAAAGTTAGCAGAATCGGAAAGGCTCTCCCCACAAACCGGGCGCAGTTTTTCCAGTTCCTCCTCCGTGAAGTGGGTCGCTTGGATGAGTTTTTCCTTAGAAGCCCACCAGTTGAGGTTGCCCATAATGGTGTTGATCTCTCCGTTGTGGGCGATGTAGCGGAAAGGCTGCGCCAGCTTCCACTTGGGGACGGTATTGGTGGAAAACCGGCTGTGGATGAGGGCAATGGCAGAACGGCAATCTTCCTGCTGCAAATCGGGGAAGTAGGGCCGGAGCTGATGGGTAGTGAGCTGCCCTTTGTACACCACTGTTTTGTAAGAAAAGGAAGCGATGTAGAACTGATCGCGGGACTGCGGATAGGTGTTGTGGATAGAGTGGGTGGAAAATTTGCGCAGCACATACAGGCGGCGCTCCAACGCTGGGCGGCTCATTTCTTCCACTGGCTTCACGAAGACCTGCTCCATATGCGGTTCCACAGCCACTGCGGATGCCCCCAAGCCTTGATTATCGGTAGGAACTTCCCGGTATCCCAGCCGCTCAAAGCCCAGCTCATCAATATAGTCGTCGAACAACACCCGGCACTGACGGCGCAGGTTGCGGTCGGCCGGAAAAAACACGACCCCAATGCCATAGGTGCCAAACCCAGGTAAGGAAAAGCCCAGTTCTTCGCAGGCCCGAGCGAGAAATTCGTGGGGTGTTTGTAAAATGATCCCCGCACCGTCGCCGGTATTGGGCTCGTAGCCACAAGCACCACGATGCTCCATATTGGTAAGCATCCTGAGGGCATCCTCTACTAGCTGATGAGAAGGATCGCCGTTAAGGTTGGCGATCAGGCCTGTTCCACAAGCATCTGATTCGAGTTGAGGCGTGTATAAGCCTTGTTGCTGAGTTTCACTCATAGACATCATTGAATTAGCACCCGGGTGCT
>CAYNIT010000159.1:0-10688 GCA_964397205.1 uncultured Phaeodactylibacter sp.
GCAGCGATACCGCCCAGCAAACAGTGGAATTGCTTTCTGCTCCAAGCCCGGGCTTCGCCCTCAAGCCCGCATCCGGCTGCGCCCCGCTGAACGTCCAGATTGAGAATCAGGCTTCCGCCAATACGCAGAGTTGGGTCTATCGTGCGGAGGGCGCCTCCCCGCCCATTGCTACTGGGCCTAATCCAACCTTTGTTTTCTCTGCTCCCGGCACCTACGCCATCGTTCAGGAAGTGAGCAATGCGGCCGGCACTATTGCTGATACGCTCCAACTGATCGTAGACGAGCCGCCCCGGGCTGCCTTTTCGGCTTCGGTAGCTACTGGCAGCACGCTTGTAGCGTTGGAAAACGAGAGCGAGGCGGCGGAAAGTTATTTCTGGGACTTTGGCGATGGCAGCACCAGCACCGATAGCCTGCCCGCTCATGCCTACGATGCAGATGGGACGTACACCATCACGCTGGTGGTAGAAAACAGCTGCGGCAACGATACCAGCCAGGCGGAGGTAAGTGTGGTTACTCCACCAACTGCTGGCTTCCAGTTGAACATAGCCCAGGGCTGTGCTCCCCTCGCAGTGCAAGTAGCCAATGAAGCCAGCCCTAATGCCACCGGATGGTCCTGGTCAGCGCCCGGAGCATCTCCCGATACAGCGACGGGGCAGGAGCCGGTTTTTGTGTACAATACGCCCGGCACTTATACGCTGGTACAAGAAGTAAGCAATGCGGCTGGCACTGATCAGGATACCCAGACCGTAATAGTGGATGGGCTGCCTACGGCTGCATTTGATGCAGCCGTTGACCTGGGCAGCACCGCATTGCAACTGCAGAATCAAAGCGATGGCGCTACCCAATATTCCTGGGCATTCGGAGATGGAAAGAGTAGTACCGACAGCCTGCCGAACCACAATTACGCGGCAGATGGCAGTTACACCATTCGCCTGGTAGCTTCCAATGCCTGCGGCAGCGATACCGCGGAAGCAGAAGTAAGTGTGGCCACTCCGCCAACCGCCGGATTTGCCCTGGATCAGGTGCAGGGCTGCGCGCCACTAACCGTACAGGTAGAGGACCAGGCAAGCTCCAATACGACAAGCTGGTCCTGGTCGGCGGATGGCGCTGAACCGGATACAGCGAATACGGCCGCCCCTAGCTTCACCTTCTATGCCCCCGGCACTTATACCATCGTACAAAGCGTAAGCAATGCTGCGGGCAACCGTTCCGATAGCCTGCAGGTGGTCGTTGAGGGCTTGCCGCAGGCTGGATTTGTCTACGAGGCTGTAGGGTCAGTCTTCGATTTCGACAATACCTCCCTGAACGCGGATTCCTTCAGATGGGATATTGCCGGGCTGGATACGCTCTACGAAGAAGCGCCGGTTTACGATTTTGACGGGGCTGGCAACTATCCTGTAGTCTTGACTGCCTACAATGGCTGTGGAGAGGACCGCTTCACCGATACCTTGACGGTATTGCCTAAACCGCCCGAGGCGGGCTTCAGCGCACCGGTTACCGATGGCTGCGCTCCCTTCGAGCTGACCTTTGAGGACAATTCTACTAATGCGGATACCTACGCCTGGAGCTTCCCCGGCGGAACGCCCGCTGCCTCCAGCCAACCCTCTCCTACGGTAGTGTACGATAGCGCGGGCACCTACACCGTGCGCCTCACCGTTTACAATGCAGTCGACAGCAGCACACAAGTAAAGGCCAATTACATTACCGTAAACGGCCGCCCGGACGCTGGTTTCGGATACGATATAGAGGAAGCTACCGTAGCCTTTTCCAACCTCAGCCAGGGCGCTGAATCGCTGAGCTGGTCATTTGGAGACGGTAACGGCAGCACCGAAGACAATCCCGTGCACACCTACAGCGAAGAAGGGGTTTTTGAGGTTCGCCTGATTGCCACCAATAACTGCGGGCAGGACAGCACACAGAAAATGATTGCCATCTCCGGAGAAGCGCCACAGGCGCAGCTTAGTGTGGATAAGGAAGTGGGCTGTGCTCCGCTCAGCGTTCAATTCAGTGGCAGTACGGCGGGCAGTACCGCCGCAGAGTGGGCTTGGTCTTTCCCCGGCGGCAACCCCGGCAGCTCCACTGAGCAGCATCCAGTAGTCACCTATGATACGCCAGGGGCCTACAGCGCCAGCCTGGCCGTGGCCAACGCCTTTGGTGAAGATACCCTAGACTTGGATACCGCTGTGCAAGTGCTGGCAGCGCCGACGCCCGCCTTTGATTATGTCGTGGAGGGCGCGGAGGTCCGCTTCACCAACCTTTCCGACGGGAGCGATCTGTCTTACCTCTGGAGCTTCGGGGATGGAGCTACGAGCGCTGAAGAAAACCCGACGCACGTCTATGCTGGCAACGGCACCTACACCATCACCCTGGCCGCCGCCAACGAATGCGATACGGTGGCTACTTCGCGAGAGTTGGAATTGTCCATCAACGCAGTGGCGCAGGAAGCTTGGGTGGAGCAGCTGTCAATTTACCCCAACCCGAACAACGGGCAATTCTGGCTGGAGCTAGACGCCAGCCCGTCGCCCGAATTGGAAATCCGTCTCCTCAATGCGGTAGGGCAGCAAACCTTCTTCCGTTCCGTGCCCTTTGGTACCGGCTTGTACCGAGAACAACTTAGCGTTGGAGATTTGCCCAACGGCTTGTACCTGCTGGAGCTTCGGGCCAACAACCGCCGGATTTACCGTCGGCTGGTTATCAATTGATGAATTGCGAAATGAAGCGAGCAGCCTGAATGCTGGGCTGCTCGCTTTCTACTATCGGACGATCGTGGCTGAAGTCCGGTATTCGAAATCATCCCCTCTGGGCCCGGTAAAGGTGACCAGCACCATATAAACGCCCTGCGGCACCGGCTCGCCTGTATTGTTCTTTCGGCCATTCCAACCATTCATAGGGTCGTCTGTCTCAAAAATCACTTCCCCCCAACGGTTGAAAACGACCATTTCGAAGTCCCGGATGCCGTCTAATTTGCCTGTGCCGCGGTAGACTTCATTGCTGCCGTCGTTGTTCGGGGTGAAGGCATTCGGCAGGAAGTAGCGGATCTCTGGGATCACATCGATGATGGCCTGCGCTGTATCCTGGCATCCGCTGGCATGGGTCACGACCTGCTGCACCAGGTACTGGCCCGTATCCGGAAAAGTGTAGGTGGGTTCTGGCAGGGTAGAGGTGCGGTTGCTGCCAAAATCGTACAGCCAGCGTATGGCATCCTGTGATTCATCGGTGAAGGAAACCGTCGGCTCGAGATTGCTGGGGCGCAATGGGCTGAAGGAGAATCCGGCTACCGGAGACGGCAGTACGGTGATCAAATCTGCAAAGGTCGTGTCAGTCTGGCAACCGATGGGCGAAACGATGTCCACAGAAACAGTAAAGGTGCCGGGCGTTTCGTAAGTGTAGGTGGGGCTGATGCTGCTTGCTGTGCCGCCATCTCCGAAATCCCAGCTGATGTCGTAGGCCTCGTTGATCGGCGAGGAAAGGTTGTCAAAAAATATAGAGGCGGGCTGGCAGCCCACGAAACTGCTGGGGGCGATAACAATCAGATTGGGCACCGGGAAGTAGGGGATAACTTTGACCTCAGTATCTGAACACCCATTGATGTCCGTCACCGTCAGGGATACCGGGAATTCCCCAGGCATATTATAGGTATGGATTGGGTTGACTTCAGCGGAGGTATTGCCGTCGGCGAAATCCCAGGCCCAATCCGTGATTTGCCCGCTGCCAGAAACCGAAAGGTCTGTGAAAGCAGTGGGGCCCGCATTGCAGGTGTCGTATTCGAACGCAAAGTCGGCTTCGATTTCCGGGAAAATGCGTACCTCAATGTTGGCCGTATCTCCGCAGATGGTATTGGGGTTCAGAATAAGGTTGCCGAAGTAGCTGCCAGTATCCGGGAAGGTAATGCTAGGTTCCCATTCGCTAAACGTCTCTTCCTGCCCATCGATCATAAAATTCCAGTCGTAGACATCGATATTCTCCTCTTGTATGCTCTCGTTGCGAAAGTTGACGATGTTTTCTCCGCAGGAAATGACGACGTACTCCTGATTGTCGTTTACCTCATCCGCTCCCACCTGCGCGATTACTGTTGGGTCGCATCGTTCTACATTAAATTGGAAATCGCGCACTGTACGGCTCAACAGCTCTCCGTTCCGGAATTCTTCCACGCAAACTCCCACTACGAATTGCCCGATGGTGTTGGGCAGCCCGGTAAGCAAGCCCGTATTGGGGTCGATGCTTAGCGGCTCGGTACCGCCCATAGGGTTGGTAGGAGAGTACGGAGCCTGAAAGTTAATGGGGGGATAGGGCGGCGGGCAGGCGGGAGTTGGCTGGGCGCCGTCGCAGGTTTCGTATAAGTCTGGAGTCAGGATATTGCCGCCGCCGTCATTGGAAGCGCAAAGGCTGTAGACCAGCTGGTCGCCATCCGGATCCGTAGCGGAGTGGTCGAATTCCAAGGGTTCGTTGGCGCAGACCACCGTGGGCGGGAATTGGTCGAAAACAGGGCTGCTGTTGCAGAGTTCCTGAGCGCGGGGCGTGATTTCCACAAAGTAGGTAGCCCCCTGGTCGTCAGGTAATATAAGGTTGGACACCGTCTGGTTGCGGCAGCAGCGCTGGTAGGCGATGTAGTAGTTCTGATTGGATTGGGGCAGTGTCAGCGTGAAGCGGTAGGTACCCTCCTGCACACAGACATCCGGCTCTTCCAGGCAGGGGTAATCGGGCGGATTGACCTGCTCTACGCTTTCCAAATCTGCTTCCACCCAACCAAAGGGGTTGCTCTGGGAAGCAGTGCTGCAGTCGTTGCAATTGTAAATGCCAATCTGGGCCGGGGTGTCAAAGTTGGCACATTCTGTACAGTTGCAGTCGCGGTACACATTAAGGGTGAACTCGTAATTGTCGTTCCCCAGGCATTCGTAAGTCATGATGCCGCCAATGATGTGCCGGGCATGCAAACTGAAGGTGCCAGCCAACATAAAACAACTGAGCCAAAGTGCTGGCCGGAATAATTTGATTTTCATAGTCTTTAATTTCTCCATAGTATTACCACAACGCTGGGGCTTCAGTTCACCGTATAAGGGTAGCGGTAGTATTTATCTCTCGCCTCTTCCCCCTCGGTGTCTGATAGATGACCTGGCACATGTAAGTGCCACTGGGAACAGGCCGGCCGGTATTGCGCATGCGCCCGTTCCAGCCTTCTTGTATGTCCTGCGTCTCGAAAATCAGAGCACCCCAGCGGTTCCAAATCCGCATTTGGAAATCTGTTATGCCCTCAAGATAGCCCTTTCCGCGGAAGGTATCATTGAGGTTGTCGTTGTTGGGGCTGAAAGCGTTGGGCAGAAAGTAAGTGGTGCTCGGGAAAATGTCGATGGCCTGAACTGCAGTGTCCGAACAGCCTAGCGGGTGCGTGGCGATAAGGCGTACTTCCTGCAGGCCGGTATCCCGGTACTCGTAAACGGGCGCCGGCGCCCGGCTGGATTGCCCATCGCCGAAGGACCATTGCCAAGTGCCGGCGTTTTCGGACAAGTTGGTGAAACTTACCTCCGGGTTGAGAATGTCTGGACGCTGCGGGCTGTAGGAAAAGGCGGCGCGGGGCCCTGAGGCAATGGTGACGACTTCCTTGAACACGGTATCGGTTTGGCATCCAATGGGGGAGGTGACCCGCAGGGACACATCAAAAACCCCCGGTTCTTGGTATACATAAGTAGGGCTGAAGGCCATACTGCTGTTGCCGTCTCCAAACTCCCATTCCGTTTCGTAGCGCTCGTCGATCAGTTCGGACAAGTTGTTGAAAAAGATGGACTGCTCCGTACAGGCTTCCGAGCTGCTAGGGGAAAGCAACAGCAAGGGCGGCACCGGGAAGTAGTCGATGGGCTGAGTGGTGGAGTCCCCGCAGCCGAATTCATCCACAATGCTCAAGCTGACATCGTAGGTGCCCGGCTCCAGGTAGCGGTGGGAAGGGTGCTCATCCGGCGCGCCTCGGCCGTCGCCGAAGCGCCAGGTCCGGTTGACCGAGGGATTGGGGACGGTGCTCTGGTCAGTGAACAGCACCGGCCCGGCTTGGCAGGTATCGTACGCATAGGTAAAGGCGGTCTCCGGCGCGTCAATCAAATCAACGGCCAGGTAGAGCGAATCGGAACAGCCCGAACCGGGGTTGAGCAAAAGCTGCCCCTGGTAGCGGCCAAAATCGGGGAAATCATAGGCCAGATCCCGCTCATTAATTACAGTATCCCGATTGCCCAAGCCCCAACGCCATTGGTACTCCTGTATGAAGGCCGCTTCCCGGCTGAGGTTGGTCAATTCCACCCGCCGCTCGTCGCACTGCTGCAGGTAGAACGTGTCGTTCTCTATCTCCCCTCCGGCTATGTCGGCTTCCACGATGGGGTCGCAAACAGCTACGTTAAACTGGAAATCGCGGCGCACTACGCTGAGCAATTCCCCATCCCGGTACTCGCTTACGCAAACCCCCACCACGAACTGCCCTACCGCGTTCGGAGAGCCCGTGATGAGCCCAGTATTGAGGTCGATGGATAAGTCGGAAGAAGCCCCTAATGGCTGTATGGGGGAATAGTCGGGGGCTACAAAATTGACCGGGTCGTAGGGAGGGCGCGATTCTGGCTGTGGAGCCAGTCCTTCGGGGCTAGTCACATTGATCTGATCGTTGCCACCACCCAGCAGCGGGCTGCAGAGTTCATAGACCAGTTGGTCGCCTTCGGCATCGATGGCGGAGTGGTCAAACGCCAGGGGCTGGTTGACGCAGATGACGGGCGGGGGGAATTCATTGAACACCGGGCTGTTGTTGCAGGACGCTTGTGCCTTGGGTGTCAGTTCCATGGCGTAGGTAGCGCCCGCGTCGCCGGGGGCAATGATATTGGTAATGGTATTGTTGCGGCAGCAGCGCTGGTAAGCAATGATGTAACTGCTGTCCGAGACCGGCAATTCTAAGATAGGGAAAGTGTACAAGCCTTCCTCTACGCAAATATTCGGCGGTGCTTGCACACAAGGGTCAGTAGTTGGCTCTATAGAGGTCACCTCCGGAGCACTCAGGGTAGCTTCTTGAAAGACAGTGTCCAGCCCCTGCCGGTAGATGGTGATTTCCGCAAAGAAAGAACCGCTGGGGCCGGAGTCGAAGCCCGCTCCTCCCCCCTGGCAGTCGCGGTAGATTTTCATGTAGAACTGATAGCGGCGCGTATTGGTGCCAGGGTCGTCGTTCACCCAGCCCAGGCATTCGTAGGTGATCTCTCCGCCCACGATGTGAGCGGCCTTTGCAGTGCTGTAGAAGGTGCAGAAGCACAAGAAAGCGAGCGTGAATTGTAATATCGTCTTCAAGCTGACCGTTTTTAAAAAATTAAGAAGCCGAGAGAACAATAGAACCGGAAAATTAAGGGTTCTAAGTCCCGGTATTGCCCCAGTACGTCTGCTGGAGGCTGCATCGCGAGGACTGTTGGCCTTCGCCAGAAACCTGAATATACATATAGTTTAGCGCCGCCGCTCCAATCGGAATTAGATTTTGCAGGTTCGCAATGTTTTTGACATAACCTGTCCGAGCCCGGCGGAGACAAATCTGTTTTTAATGAACATAAGCACCATCGCATCGAGTAACCTCCCCTCCAAACTGCCGGCCTGCCTTTACAGCTCGGGCCCGGCGAGCCAATCGTTTGTGAATGGTGCTTCGAAGCGTGTAATCATTGATCCGTTAACCGGAAAAATCATAGGTATGATGACCTTTACCAATCGAAGGCCTCCTGCGGTCGGCCAGTCCGACCTCGCCGGCGCCCTGAGGGCGCTCCGGAGCGGGGGGCTCGTCCTTTATCCGACGGATACCGTCTGGAGTATGGGTTGCGATGCAACCGATCCAGCGGCGATCCGCCGTTTGACTCAACTTAAAAATGCTTCCGAGCTGGAGGTTTTGGTGGATTCGCCAAAGATGCTCAGGCAGCATATTGCTCACCTCCACCCGCGCATCGAAACGCTGCTGGCCTACCATGCGCGCCCCCTGACGGTCTGCTACGACAACGGGCGGAACTTGCCCGATGAGCTGCGCGACGAACAGGGGAAAGTCGCTATTCGCATGGTGCAAGACGATTACTGCCGGTCGCTGATCCGCGCTTTCGGCAGCCCCATCGTTGCCGTGCCGGCCGATCTGCGGGAAGGCAGTTTCCCCATCAATTTCGGAGCCATCAGCTCCGATGTTTTTGAAAAAGTGGACTACATCGTTCATCACCGTAGAAACGATAAGTCTATTGCTCAACCTTCGGTGATGGTGCAGCTCGGCCACAAAGATGAGCTCGAGTTCTTGCGAGAATGAAAAAAACGGAGGAGCGGCGGAACCATTCCAGCCGCTCCTTTTGTTCCTTACCTGAATGCGCGGAAGCCCAGAGCGCGCCTTGAAAAATTGTTAAGCCGAGCTTGGATTTTTTTCAGCTTAGCCTTACCTTTGCATCCGCTATACGGTAAATGGCTCTGTAGCTCAACTGGATAGAGCACCTGACTACGGATCAGGAGGTTTCAGGTTCGAATCCTGACAGAGTCACTTCTTCATCAACTCTACGCAGCTCAATGTCCGAGCCACCGTTGCCGTTCGTTGAGCTTTGTAGTATAAAAGCTACGAGCGATGTCCAAGATTTGTGAACTTACAGGAAAGCGTCCGGTTGCTGGCAACACGGTCTCGCACTCCAACCGCAAGGAAAAGCGCCGTTTTCTGCCGAATTTGCACAAGAAGCGCTTCTACATCCCGGAAAAGGATAAGTACGTGACCCTGAAAGTGTCAACCAATGCTATGCGCACCATTGACAAAGTCGGCATCTACGAATTCATTCAGCGCCAAAAGCGCAAGGGAATCGACATTAATATAGAACTGTAAACTGGCCTCGCCCATCGGAAGGGCTGCCCCGCCGCAGCCTTGCCGGAGCGCCCTAAATTCAGAGCAATGGCTAAGAAAAGCAAAGGAAACCGCCTACAGATTATACTGGAGTGCACCGAGCATAAAAAATCGGGCATGCCCGGCACGTCTCGCTACGTGACTGAAAAGAACCGCAAGAACACGCCGGACCGCCTCGAGCTTAAGAAATACAACCCTATTCTCAAAAAAATGACCGTTCACCGCGAGATCAAGTAGGCTTTCGGCTGCGGTTGCGTGTTAACGCTATATTATCTATTTTTACGGCATATCCGTAATACAATAAAAGCTTACGATTATGGCTAAGAAAGTATCTAAGAACGCCCGGGTAGCCCAGCGTGTTGCCAATGCCGGCTCCGGCCGGGACCACGTAAAAGTGGTTAAAAGTGTCAAAGACCCTAAAACGGGCAAGTACTCTTACAAAGAAGTGATGATTCACAAAGACGCTGTGAAGGAATTCTTTGCCAGCAATTAATTCCCAGCGCTTGCAATAGATCAATCATAAAAGGGGCTTTTCTTTCTCGCAAAGGAAAGCCTCTTTTCCTATACATCCACCACTCCAATCTGCATCGCCCGTTTCCGGCGTGTCCCTGCCTGCTTCGGCGATAGAACTTTCTCCCTATGAGTTTCTTTAAGAAGTTTTTCAACAAAGAAAAAAAAGAGGACCTCGATAAGGGCCTCGAGAAGACCAAGAACAGCCTCTTCGGCAAAATCTCCAAAGCCGTCGCTGGTAAGGCTACCGTAGACGACGAGGTGCTCGACGAGCTGGAAAGCATCCTTATTTCTTCTGACGTAGGCCTCGATACGACGGTCAAAATCATTGACCGCATCGAAGCCCGCGTCAAGCGCGACCGCTACCTCGGCACCAGCGAGCTGAATGAAATCCTGCGCGACGAAATCGTGCAGCTGCTGGCCGAAAACAACACCGTTGATATCGAGGATTATGTACTGCCCAGCGCTACCAAGCCCAGTGTCATCCTCGTAGTTGGGGTGAATGGCGTGGGCAAAACCACCACCATCGGCAAACTTGCCCATCAGTACCAGGCCAAGGGCAAGAAAGTAGTACTCGGCGCAGCTGATACCTTCCGCGCCGCCGCCGTCGACCAGCTCAAAATCTGGTCGGAGCGCGTGGGCTGCGACTTCTACAGTAAAGGCATGCAGGCTGACCCCGCTGCCGTGGCCTTCGAAACCGTCAAGCACGCCATCGACCACGACTGCGATGTAGCCATCATCGACACTGCCGGCCGCCTGCACACCAAGATCAACCTGATGAAGGAGCTGTCCAAAATCCGCCGCTCCGTAGGCAAGTGCATGGAGGGCGCGCCGCATGAGGTGCTGCTCGTACTCGATGCCACCACCGGCCAGAACGCCTTCGAGCAGGCCAAGCACTTTACCGAGGCCACCGAGGTCTCCGCGCTTGCCCTCACCAAGCTCGACGGTACGGCCAAAGGCGGAGTGGCCATCGGCATTTCCGACCAGTTCAAGGTGCCCATCAAGTACATTGGCGTGGGTGAGGGCATCGAGCAACTGCAGGTGTTCAATAAGCGGGCTTTTGTGGAGTCGCTGTTTGAGGAGGTGGTTTAGTCGGTCAGTAGCCGGCGGATGCTCTTTACATCCGGGTGGGTGATGCCTGCAGCCTCTAGCACTTGCAAATTAGAGATGCTAACATAGCATCTCTTAAATATTGCCCATGTAGCTGTAAGCATTAGCCGCCCACCAGCTGTTTATGGCCTTGTCGCTTATCTGCTTAAAAAGCGTAAGGGGTCGCGCAATAACAAGTTACCTAGAGTAGGCGAAGTTATTTTGTGCG
>CAYNIT010000160.1:0-10648 GCA_964397205.1 uncultured Phaeodactylibacter sp.
GACCAAGGATTCAGCTGCATGCTCATGCCTTTGCTTAGGCGGATGGTGCTATTGGCAAAGACATTCGTAAACTGCCCATCCGGTACATCCTCCCCCAGCGTAAACGCCTTCATTTCGCCGCCCAAATTGAGGGGTACCACGACTTCTTTTTGCCCCTTAGAGCGCCGGTAAGCGTAGATGCCTTCCTCCCCGCCAGTATCAAGGCGGTGCAGATCGCCGCCCGCCGCCCCATTCCAGAGCGCCGGATTGCGGTGTTTCAATGCCAGCAGAGTAGCGTAGAACTCCTGCTTTTCATAATTCCCCCAATCAATTTCATCCTTTTCAAAAAACTTCAGGCGTTTGTCCAGCCCTGCCTCTTGCCCGCTGTAAATCAAGGGCATGCCTTCCAGCGTAAAAGCTAAGACGGCCATGGCATCAGCAGCCTCTCCGAGGCGCTCTTCGATGGTGCCGTTCCAGCTGTTTTCATCGTGGTTGGTGAGGAATTGCATCGGGTACCCTAGATCGTACCGAGCGCGGTAATCCTCCAGTAACGTATCCAAATCCGCAGCTTTCGCTTTGCCCTGCGCGATCTGATTCATCAAGTGGTGGTGGGGCCAACCGTAGGTCATCGCAAACCACTCCCGGTTGCGGTGGGGCGGATGGTCCGATTCGGCCAGCATGAAGAGCTCAGGCGCTGCTTCCCGCAGCTGAGGAACGGCTTGTGCCCAGAAATCGTCGGGCACTTCCTTGGCTACATCGCAGCGGAAACCGTCTACCCCTACTTCTTCCAGCCAGAACAGCATCTCGTCGATCATCGCTTGACGCATGGCTTGATTGGTATAGTCAAGAGAGGCTACATCGGTCCAGCCCCAGGGCTCGCCAGTTTCAGGATTGATCGGGTCAATGATATTGCCCAGACTGTCCTGCTCGTAGTATTCCGGGTGTTCGCTGATCCAGGCGTGGTCCCAGCCGGTATGGTTGGGCACCCAGTCCAGCAGGACTTTCATGTCCATATTGTGGATACGGCGGACCAACTCTTTGAACTCCTGCATCGTCCCGAAATTTGGGTTGACTGCCGTGTAATCCTGTATGGCGTAGTAGCTGCCCAAAGTACCTTTGCGCCGCTCTTCGCTGATGGGGTAAATGGGCATGAACCAAAGGATGTCTACCCCCATTTCCCTAAGCCTCGGCAGGTGCTCCGCGAAGCCAGCGAATGTGCCGGAGGGCGAGTACTGCCGAACGTTTACTTCGTAAATATTGGCATTTTTGGCCCAAGCCGGAGCAGCGGCAGAGGCTGTAGTCGTATCTCCCATGGCTTGGTTTTGATCAGGCTTGGGATCGTTCAAGGCACTTTCATCGCCACAGGCTGCCGACAGGCATAGGGCAGTCAGTAGGCTAAGGGTATATAGCGCAATACGCATCATTTATAAATTTTACTGGCTACAGGCAATTACTGAGCAGGCTCCTCTACTCCAAATTGCTTCCTGGTTGGGCGGGTCAGCAAGCTGATCACCTTCACTACATCGCCGGCATTGGCTTTTCGGTTGATTCCCGCCCAAGTCATCGTATCGCCAGCTTTGTTGATGCCTTGAATCTCCCACTGTATATCCAATTCATCGTTGATGTTGTCCATAAAGAGCATCAACCCTTCATCGGGGACGTTTTGCAGGCGCCAGGAGCCGTAGCCGGTTTTGTCCGTCCAGTTGCCGCTTTCAAAGGTACCGTCTTTGAAAAACCGGTACCAATTGCCTTTTTGGGCCAGCCGGGTCGCTTTGTCGTCTGTAACGTAAAACTCAAACACCCAGAAATTCTGGGTAAGCAATTGGGCTTTCTCGCCGCCGCCGACGGGCTGCGGAGGCTGGAAAGAACCATTTTTAGCAGAAGCTGGTACTCCTTCGGGCGAGGAGGTTGTAGCGGAGGCTGATTTACGGATCTTTTCACTAAGTTCTTCCTGAGACGCTTCGCCCTGTTCATCGGAAGCACAGGACGCTGCGAGGGCCAGGACGAAGAATATCCAAATAAGGTATCTCATGGCTCTGTATGATTTAGAGAGAAAATTAGCAAATTCTAGTGAACTGGGAAAGCGGCTTCAAGCTTGCCGTTGGCGGGCAACTCCCGCTCTTCTCCGTAGAGCTTGATGCACAAGCTGCTGCTGCTGTGGTTGATGATTTGCGACTTGCCCTCTCCCACCTTTACTTCCAGATAACTGCCCCGGAAAAGCACTTTAAAGGAGTAAGCTTTCCAGTTCTTGGTGATGAAGGGGCTGAACTGCACCCTGTCATCGTATACCCGCATGCCGCCGAAGCCCTTGACGAAGGCCATCCAGGTGCCCGCCATGCTCGTAATGTGGCAGCCGTCTTCGGTGTCGTTGTTGTAATCGTCCAGGTCCAGCCGGGCGGTGCGCAGGTACATTTCGTAAGCTTTTTCCTCCTTGCCCAGCGCCGCTGCCAGGATGGCGTGCACACAGGGCGAAAGCGAGGACTCGTGTACGGTACGCGGCTCGTAAAAGTTGAAATTCCGCTCGATCGTCTCTCGTTCGAAGTGATCCTGGAAAAAATACAAGCCCTGCAGCACGTCCGCCTGTTTGATGTAAACGGAGCGCAGAATCCGATCCCAGGACCAGTTTTGATTGATTGGGCGCTCCTCTTTTGGCAAATCGTCTACGGTAAGCAGTTCCTTATCCAGGAACCCGTCGTGCTGTACAAAGATGCCCAGCTCCTTGTCCTCCGGCAGGTATAGGTTATCCACAATCTCCTGCCACTGCTTGGTCTCGGTATGCCGGTAGAACTTTGTTTTTTCAACGATGGCTTCATAGCGTTCCGGATGATGCTGCTCTACGTACTGCAGCGACTCCATCGCGAAGAGGAGGCACCAACGTGCGATGTAGTTGGTATACCAGTTGTTGTTGACGTTGTTCTCGTATTCGTTGGGGCCGGTCACACCGTGCATGACGTACTTTCCGCGCCGTTCAGAAAAATGTACCCGCTGCGCCCAAAACCGGGCGATGCCCAGCAGCACCTCCAGGCCATATTCGCTGAGGTAGTCCTTGTTGCCCGTGTAGCGGATGTAGTCGTAAATGGCGTAGGCGATGGCGCCGTTGCGGTGGATCTCCTCAAAGGTAATTTCCCATTCATTATGGCTCTCTTCGCCATTCATCGTCACCATCGGGTACAGCGCAGCACCGTCCTTGAAGCCGAGCTTTTCAGCATTTTCGATGGCCTTCTGCAAATGCTTGTAACGATACACTAATAAATTTCGCGCCACATGCTCGTCGGCGGTCGCCATATAAAAAGGGAAACAATAGGCTTCGGTATCCCAGTAGGTACTGCCGCCGTATTTTTCGCCTGTAAAGCCCTTCGGGCCAATATTCAGTTTCTCATCCTCCCCCGTGTAGGTCTGATACAGCTGAAAGATGTTGAAGCGGATGCCCTGCTGGGCAGCTACGTCTCCCTCGATGCGGATATCAGCTTCTTCCCATTTGTGCTCCCAGGCTTTGGCCTGCTCCTGCAGCAGCGCGTCAAAGCCCTGCTTATGAGCTGATTTCACCCGCTCCTTGCACAGCTCCATAAGCCCCTCTTTCGGGTGATTCATCGAGGTAACATTGGAAGCGTATTTGTATACTACAGTTTCTTGGCCTTCACGGCACTCCAGGTCCACCGTGCAGCCTACGTACTTTTCTTTCTGTAGGCGGTAGGAATTGAAATCCAGCTCTTTGCCGTCCTGGTAGATGCTGAACTTCATGCCGGTGCAAGCCTGGAAAGCGGTTTTCTTAGTCTCGGCCAAGACGTAGCCCTGACGGCGCTTTACTTTTTTGTCTACTTCTACCCAGAACTTCTCATCGTAATTGGCATCCTCGTTGATGACGTCGGCATCTACATAGGGCGTCAGAGCAAGGGTGCCGGAAAAATCCAGAGGTGTAATGCTGTAGCGCAGCGCACCGATCTCATCCTGAACGATGCTGCAAAAACGCTTGGCGTGGACTTTTACGCGGCGGCCGCTTTTCATTCGAGCAACAAAGCTGCGCTCCAGGTACCCTTCCTTCATATTGAGCTCCCGGCGGAAGTCCTCAACTTCGCAATCAGCCAGGTCCAGAGCCTCTCCATCCAATACGACTTGAATGCCGATCCAGTTCGCAGCGTTGAGCACCTTGGCAAAATACTCCGGATAGCCGATTTTCCACCAGCCCACTTTAGTTTTGTCCGGGTAGTAGATACCCGCCAGGTAATTGCCGGGCAAGCTGTCGCCGCTGTATTGTTCTTCAAAATTAGCCCGTTGGCCAAAGCGGCCGTTGCCGATACTGAATATGCTTTCGGAAATGCGGTTGTACTCCGGGCGGAAGCCTTCTTCTACGATGCTCCACTCGTCTTGCTTGAGGTAGTTTTTCATATGGGAACGAAGTATTTTTATTGCTGAGCCGTCTGCGGCAAAGCGTCTAGGATGCTTGAGAAAGTACGGCCTATGAAATCAGGAATGACTTGATGAGCGCGCCGAAGGTTTGCTCCCCCAATGCCGACAGCGAAGAAGCCGCCTGTTAAAGCCGCATCAATGCCGCGCTCTGCATCTTCGAATACAATACATTCTTCGGGGCGCAGCGCCATGGATTTGGCTCCCAGCTCAAAAACCTGCGGGTCGGGTTTGCTGCGGGTCAGCTTATTGCCGTCGATGATGACTTCAAAGCGGTCCTTCAGTTTGATCTGCTCGATGATGGTAGTAGCATTTTTGCTGCTCGACCCCACCGCCATGCGCACGCCCTTGCTTTCGACATCATCCAGAAAGGGCAGTACCCCATCCAATATTTCGCTTTCGTCCATTTCCAGGATGTACTCCCGGTACCAATTGTTCTTTTTTTCTGCCAGCACCTCCTTTTCCTCAGAGGATTTCTCCACGCCGCCCCACTGTAAAATGAGATCGAGAGAATCCATTCGGCTGACTCCTTTAAGCTGTTCATTTTTCGCTTCGTCAAAATCAAAGCCCAAGCTGTTGGCCAGGCGCCTCCAAGCAATGAAGTGGTACCGGGCCGTATCGACAATTACGCCGTCGAGATCGAAAATACAAGCTCTTATCATGGGGTCCATGGTTTGAAATACCGCGAAGATAGCATAATTTTTATAGGCAATAATAGACCAAGTTGGGACTTTAGTAATTGGCTTGCTCCTACAAGCTCGTACCAGAGCAAATACCCTTTCCTCTACGCTCACTGACCTTGCAGTCAGGCAGCTCAAGCAATCCACTGCTTTCAGCTCAACCCGCCAAGGACCGTGTTTTTTTTTAATATTGCAATATATTAAAACAATGGGCACCTGCCTTACTTCGGCTTTCGCCGAGTATGGCGCGAAAAATTGTGGCCTGCCCCATGCGATGCGTCTACAGAAGCAGAGATACCTACGCAACAAATAAAAATGCAGTATCCGATTTATTTATAAACCTTAAAATAGTAAGTTTATTTATGGATTTTTTACAAACTTTAACCGCCGTACTTACCGAACAGGTTGGGCAAATCTTACCAGGCATCCTCGGAGCAGTCGTTGTGCTGTTGGTGGGCTTAATACTAGCCGCTGGCATTAAACGCTTGGTGCTCTTATTGTTCCGGCGAACTAAGCTCGACGAGCGAGTTTCTAAGAAAATGGATGGCACGTTTAAAATCGACGAGTTCATTGCAAAGCTCGCCTATTATCTGGTCATCGTTTTTGTGCTCCTGATTGTGCTGAACATGATGGGCATACAGGGGGTATTGGACCCCTTATCCAATATGCTGGATAAATTCCTGGCCTTCCTGCCCAATCTGATAGCGGCGGGAGTCATCGGCTTTGCTGGCTACGTCATCGCGCGCATCGCTAGCGAAGCAGTTGGGTTTGCGGCGGACCGGCTGCAGGACTTCTCCGCAAAAGCCGGCTTGAAAGGCAGCCTCGACTTAGCCAAGCTCATCAAGCAAATCACCTTCGTGGCTGTGTTCATCCCGGTACTCATTGCAGCGATCGACGCGCTGAAAATCGAGGCGGTTTCAAAGCCTGCTACTGATATGTTCCACCAATTCTTGGATGCCGTGCCGCAGATCATTTCCGCAGCCGTAATCTTGGCCGTGTTTTACATCGTTGGCCGCTACATCACGCAGTTGCTCAGCCGGCTGCTCGCAAGCTTGGACACCGACCAATTGACGAGTGAACTGGGCCTGAATGCGGTTATCGGAAAGGAGCGGTCCTTATCGGCTTTATTGGGCAACATTGCTTTTTTCTTCATCTTGTTCTCTGGTATAATTGCGGCCTCCGAAAAGCTCAATTTAGTACAGCTGACGGACATCCTCAATGAGGTATTCTCTATAGCCGGCCGGGTTTTCTTTGGTTTGGTCATTTTAACCATCGGAAATTTCCTCGCCAACCTGGCGAAAGAGGCTATGGTGTCTTCCGAAGACAACCTCTGGCTGGGCACCATCGTCCGCCTGGCGGTGCTTTTCATTTTCCTGGCATTGGGGCTCAGTACTATGGGCATCGCGCAGGAGATCGTCAACCTGGCTTTCGGCCTGACCATCGGCGCGCTGGCAGTGGCTTTCGCATTAGCCTTCGGGCTGGGCGGCAGAGAAGCCGCTGGCCAATACCTGAGTGACCTTTTGAAGCGCTTTCGCCAGTAGCAACAGAGTTGGCGGATAGCAAAAAAAGAGCCTGTCCGGCGCAGTTCGAGCTGCCGGGCAGGCTTATGCCGCCATTGATAATACGGTAATACAGCACCGCCTGGCTTAAATTACCCCCAGCTCCTTTCCTACCTTCACAAAGGCATTGATCGCTTTGTCCAGGTGCTCCCGCTCGTGGGCGGCGGAAAGCTGCGTGCGGATGCGGGCTTGGCCCTTAGGCACCACCGGATAGAAAAAGCCGATCACGTAAATGCCTTCTTCCAGCAGACGATTGGCAAAGTCTTGAGAGCGTTTAGCATCGTACAGCATAACTGGTACAATGGGTGTCTCTCCAGGCACGATATCAAAACCGGCTTCCTTCATTTTCTCGCGGAAATAGGCAGTGTTGGACTCTAGTTTATCGCGCAGGTGGGTCGTGCGGCTCAACAGCTCCAATACCTTGATAGATGCTCCTACGATGGTAGGGGCTACGGTATTGGAGAACAGATAAGGACGAGACCGCTGCCGCAAAATTCCAACAATTTCCTCGGTAGCTGCCGTAAAGCCGCCTGAAGCACCTCCCAACGCTTTGCCCAGCGTACTCGTAATGATGTCTACCCGGCCCATTACACCATGGTGCTCATGGGTACCCCTGCCAGCCTTACCGATGAAGCCGGTAGCGTGGCAGTCGTCTACCATCACCATCGCATCGTACTTATCCGCCAGGTCACATATCTTGTCCAGTTTGGCAATATCGCCATCCATAGAAAAGACACCGTCGGTCGCAATCATACGACGGCGCGCTGACTGCGCTTCTTTCAGCTTTTCTTCCAGATCATCCATATCGCTGTGCTGATAGCGGTAGCGGGCGGCTTTGCACAGGCGTATGCCGTCAATGATGGAGGCGTGGTTTAGCGCATCCGAAATGATGGCGTCTTCTTTGCCAAGCAGGGGCTCAAACAAGCCGCCATTGGCATCGAAAGCAGCAGCGTAGAGGATGGCATCCTCCATACCCAGGAATTCCGCGATTTTGCCTTCCAGCTCTTTGTGGATGTCTTGGGTACCGCAAATAAAGCGGACGGAAGACAAGCCGAAGCCGTGGGTGTCAATCGCATCCTTAGCCGCTTTGATCACTTCAGGATGGGAAGATAGGCCCAGGTAATTGTTGGCGCAGAAATTCAGGACCTCTCCAGTGCTTTGGGTTTTGATTTCAGCGGACTGAGGCGTGGTAATGATCCGTTCTTCCTTGTATAATCCAGCTTCTTTGATTTCGCTGAGCTCTTTTTCCAGAGCGGGTTCTACATTCTTAAACATCTGGTAGTTGTGTTTTTATGAAATAACTTCCTGATAGTATATTCTGAGCTGAGCGAGCATTTCGCTCGTCATGCGGTCTAAGTCAAATTCGGGCTGCCAGCCCCAGTCCTGCCGGGCGGCGCTGTCGTCAATGCTCTCGGGCCAGCTTTCGGCGATCTGCTGCCGGAAGTCGGGCTCGTATTGTATTTCAAATCCAGGCTTCTCCCGCCGTATCGAAGCGGCGATCTCAGCCGGCGTAAAGCTCATACCTGCCAGATTGTAAGAAGTGCGCACCTTGATTTGTTCTGCCGGAGCTTGCATAATTTCCAGCGTTGCCCGTATGGCATCGGCCATGTACATCATCGGCAGGCGGGTATAGGGCGACAGGAAGCAGTGGTAAGCCTCCCCTTTGACCGCGGAGTGGTAGATGTCTACCGCGTAGTCCGTGGTGCCGCCGCCGGGCAGCGACTGATACCCTACAATGCCTGGATAGCGCACGGAACGAACGTCCACCCCGTAGCGCTTGTGGTAATACTTTGACCAGTGCTCGCCTGCCACTTTGCTGATGCCATACACCGTCTCCGGCTGCAGAACCGCGTGCTGCGGGGTGCCTACTTTCGGAGTTTGGCCGCCGTAGACCGCAATAGAACTCGGGCAGAACAGCTTCAATCGATGGGCATTTGCTGTTTCCAGTACATTGAACAGGCCTTCTGTGTTGACTCTCCAGGCCCATTGCGGATTTTGCTCGCCCTTAGCGGAAAGAATAGCGGCTAAATGGTACACTTCGGTGCATCGGTGGGTGCGGATCATCTGATCGAGTGCATCCCGATCCAGTACATCAAGGGTTTCGAAGGGGCCATCGGTTGTTGCCGGCGAGCGGATATCGGTGGCGATCACTTTTTCTGGCCCGTAGGCTTCGCGCAGCGCCTGTGTGAGCACTGTCCCAATTTGCCCGTTGGCTCCCGTAACTAAAATGGTTTCACTTTTCATAGTTTTGGTCAGAGCTTGTATTTGAAAGCTACAACACAGCGGAGGAGCGGCGGGTTTTCAAGCCGGTTCGGGCACCTCCTGCAGGTAGCGGTAATCTTTTTGCTCGTAATCGATGGCGCAACAGTAGGCTTCCAGGCCGTTGGTGACCATCAGGTAGGGCACTTGCAGGCTTGTGTTGTACCAAGCGGCCTGCTCAAAAACCGACTGCGATACTGGCACCTTCGGCGCTTTGCACTCCACCAACAAATAAGGCGCTACTTTCTGATCGTACACCAACAGGTCGAAGCGCCCCTGCAACTGATGAATGCTCAGGCCACGCTCGGCGCTCATTCGGTTTTTGCGGTACCCTTTTTCCTCTTGCAGATAGCATATCATGAGTTGACGGACCATTTCCTCGGGCTGCAGCACCAGCCATTTTTTGCGCACCGGATCAAAGATAAGCCTTTTATCCTCCTCTTTCCTGACCCGCAATTGATCTTTAAACCGCAGCAAATCCAAATCGAGCTTCATAGCCTATTTTCAGTCCAACAACAACAATCGCTCCCGCTGCCAAATCCGGCCGTTTTTGCCGCACAGGTACAGCCAGTAAACGCCCTGCCCAGCGGGGCAATTCACATCCTGCCAGCCCGCAGACACCCGGTCTGTCTGAGCCAACTGCCCCTTTGTGTCGTACCAACGCAGCAGAGCGTCTTGTTCTGCTGCCTCAACAACCAAACGGATCTGCCCCTGTGCGGGATTAGGATAAGCCCGGAAATGCGGGGCATCCGGGCTGAGGCCTCCACGGCTGCCCGTCAAAGCCCACTCGTCAAATAATGCTTGCAGCGAATCGATTGGCTCTACTCCCGAAGGTGCTTCCGCTACGTTCAGCTCCAGATAAGGATCGTCGGGCGCGTCCCCCGGGCGGAAAACGCGCAGAAAGGCGGAGGTCGAAGAAGTGCCGGCTTCGGTACAACGCGCATCGGCTCCTACTACATTAGCCCCTTGCATGGCAGCCATCAGCCGTTCGGCCAGGCTGCCTTCCGTATTGGTGAAAGCCTGCTCCATGCCATCCAGCACCTCTGGCCCCTTCAAGATATTGCCCTGAATAGCGTAAGTTGCTCCAGTCCGGTGCCCTTTCCAGTCGTCCGCGCTTTGGCCCGTAAAGGCAGCAGCCGAGGGTGTTCCGCCTTCTCCGATAGCTACTGCGCCGTACTGCCGGTAGGCTGGGTCATAATCCTGCGCAGCACAGGCATCATTGTCTGCCAGCCAATCGAGTACCTCCTGCGGGCTGAGCCCTTCCTGCAGGCGATCCATGCCGTTGTCCAAATTGATATGCGGATCAATGCAGATGTAAGCTTGCGCATTTAGGCCGCCCCGCCCTGGCAGGATACCGCTCAACAGGATAACACCGCCGAACTCACCGATGCCTGGCACACAGCTAGCCCCAGCGCTGCCTATCTCGCCGGTAGCAGGGTCAAGTGCGACTATAGAGAACGTATCCTGAGCCATAGCCAGGCTGAAGGCAACTGTCAGCAGTAGTGTGCTGTAGAAGCGTTTCATAATTTTTCATTTTGGTATTTAAATAAATTTGCCGAAAGGCGCGCCCACCCGGCTGCCTACAGCGATGGGCTACCGAAAAATCAGCGCCTTGGCAGCTACGCCCTGCCCGTCCGAAAGGCGAAGCCAGTACTGGCCGGCTGGTAAATTGCCGCGCGAAATGGGGAAAGTGTGCGCTCCCCGCTGCAAGCTTCCTTGAAAGAGGGGCTGCAACACCCGGCCGTGGCTGTCTGTCAACTGCAGTTG
>CAYNIT010000161.1:0-10637 GCA_964397205.1 uncultured Phaeodactylibacter sp.
GCGTGCAAAAAAACGAGTCTAAATCGGTAAGTTATTGTTGCGCGACCCCTAAGCCATGAAACCAATCAGCTGATGCTGCGCAGAGTTTGCCGCAGGTAGCGCTTGTACTTCATGCGGTAAGCCCGGTATATTTTGCGGTAGCGGGTATAGGAGTCCTCTCCTATAGGCTGGCCGCCTTCTCGGATGAAGCCCTGCTGCTTCATCCATTCGTCATTGTATACTTTGCCCAAGTAGCGCGTTCCGTGATCAGGGAAGAGGACTACCACTACATCGCTTGGCTTCAGCGCTTCTTTGATCCTGAATACAGCTTGCATCGCAGAGCCGCTGGAGTAACCCACCAGCAAGCCTTCCTGCCGGGCCAATTGCCGGGCGCGGTGGGCGCTGCTGCGGTCTGTGACTTTGATGAATTCGTCTATGAGGTCGAAGGCGACATTACCCGGGATGATGGTTTTACCTAGCCCTTCTACCTTGTAGGAGTAAATTTCGGATTTGTCGAATTGCCCCGTTTGCCAGTATTTTTTCAGAACAGAGCCATAGGCATCCACCCCAATGATTTTGATATCGGGATTCTTTTCCTTCAGGTAGCGGGCGGTGCCGGATAGGGTGCCGCCGGTGCCGGCACAGCATACGTAATGGGTAATCTTCCCCTCCGTTTGTTCCCAGATTTCAGGCCCGGTAGAGCTGTAGTGGGCCATGGAGTTGTTGAGGTTAAAGTTTTGCGCCAAGTAATAGGCACCTGGGATCTCTTCCGACAGCCTTTTAGCTTGGGCGTAGTAGGAGCGCGGGTCTTCAGGCGCTGCATCTGCGGGGCAGATAACAACTTCCGCGCCCATGGCTTTGAGCAAGGATAGTTTTTCCTGCGAAGCTTTGCTGGAGACAGTCAGCAGGCAGCGGTACCCTTTCATGCTGCAAATCATAGCGAGGCTGTAGCCAGTATTGCCGGAGGTAGCCTCCACGATGGTGTCGCCGGGCTTGATCAGGCCATCCCGCTCCGCCTGCTCGACCATGTAGAGGGCGGTCCGGTCTTTGGCTGATTGTCCGGGGTTGTAGGCTTCCACTTTGCCATAGACTCGAGCATTCAAGTCTTCGCATATTCGGCTGAGGTGGATAAGGGGGGTGTTGCCGATAGTTCCTAGTACGTTGTCGTATCGCATATATGCCAACGGTTTTGCTTTCAAATCTGTGAGGGTACAAGACCCAATACACTAGTACGGCTCATTTTGCCGAAGCAAAAGAAACCCAGAGCGGCCGGATACATCCGGTGCACCGCTCGTACAGCGTTGTTATACAGATTTGCTATCCCGGCTTTTGAGGGCAAAGGTATTAAACAGCCCGTTTTGTAGGTTAGCTGTAGATGAAGTCTTAATTTTAAACAACAAATGGCAGTTAGGAGGGTTCTGCCTGTACATGGTCTGAGTGTTGCTGTGCAGCTAACCATTTCCTTGCACAATATTACTAAGGTGCGCTCAAAAATAAAAGAAATAGCCTTTAAATTGATATGTCTAGTTCTGCTACCACCATCAAGGCCCGGCTCATTCTTTACCACAAAGGCAAAATCCTGCTACTGGAGCAGACCAAACCCAATGGTGGCAATTACACCTTGGTAGGAGGGACGGTAGAGAAGCGGGAATTTGCCCGGCAAGCCCTGATACGGGAAAGCTTTGAGGAAGCCGGCATCCAACTTCGGGAAGGCGATCTGCAGCTGGTGCATGTGCTGCACAAAATCATCGGCGAGGAACACCGGCTTGTGCTTTACTACAAGGCCTACCGCTGGGAAGGGGAGCTCAAAGCCAAAGAGGCGCACAAGTTCAAAAGAGCTGAATGGTTTTACCTGGAGGAATTGCCTAAGAACCTTACGGATACGGTCCAGCATGTGCTGCGGGAGTACCGCCATGGCAATCTCTATTCAGAATATCTTAAAAAATAGGCCCGGCAGTACTGCTGGTAATCGCGCAAAGCGCCCGCTGCCTTGCGCTGCGCCCGCCGGAAACCTTTCTTCCAGGGCTTGGGTAGTTGGGCTGCCCGAAGCGAATCTAAGAGCGGGCCGTTTATCAGCTCCAATCCCCTTTGCTGTTTCTTCACTGCCAAACGGGCTTCCGATGCCTTGACCTGCTGTAGATTGCGGCGAGCGTGGGCGTAATAAAGCGGCGCGTTTTCCAGCTGTTTTTTGATTTGTCGCAACCTGCCTTCCAAAGGGCGGTTCTGGCTGCTCAGGCTTGCCTGGCATATCCCGCCAAGATTGTACAGGGCGGCGCGCTGCCGGTATGCTTCGATTTGGTCTTCCAGGACCAAAAGCCGGTGCTGAAGGCTACGCCATTGGGCTTCTGCCTCTTTGGTAGGGGCAGGGGTTTCTTCCAGCCGGATTCGGTAGCTGCGCAGCAGGCTGTCCCAGCGTTGCAGCTCGACGGGGGCGGCGTAGCGCTGCACGGGTTGAGCCAGCGATTGATAGCCGCTCTCGAAGGAAGCGCTGAGCTCCCGAATGGCTTGGGCATCTCGGCAGGCGGAGCAGCAAAGGGCTAGCAGCAGTATGGCCCAGCTTATTTTCATTGGAGGGGGGTTGCCCCAGCCTGCCGGGCAAGCTCTAAGGCCCGTGCCAGTTGCTGGTTGCGGTTGAGCCGGCTATTGTCGATGATGACGGCATCGGCTGCCTGGCGCAGCGGGCTGTCGGCTCGGGTGGAGTCAATGTGGTCTCGGTGCTGCAGGTTGGCGCTAACTTCTTCGATACTGCTATCCTGGCCCTTATCCTGCAACTCTTTAAAGCGGCGCTCCGCCCGGATCTCCGGAGAAGCGGTAAGAAAGATTTTGAGTTCTGCCTCGGGGAAAACGACCGTGCCGATGTCCCGGCCGTCCATAACGATGGCTTTGTTTTCGCCCATCTGCTGCTGCTGTTGCACCATAGCTCTCCGAACTTCCGGTACGGCGGCTACTTCGCTGACGTACAGGGAGACTTCCATCTGCCGGATTGCCTGCTCTACATTTTCGCCATTGAGCAGGGTTTCATTCTGAGCGTTGAAACGGATTTCGATCTGCGAGAGGGCATGGCTGATGCGCTCCTGCTCGTCGGCTTTGATCTGATGGCGGAGCAAATGTAGGGTAACCGCTCGGTACATGGCTCCGGAATCAATGTAAGTGTAGCCAAGCTCCTGGGCCAGTTGTTTGGCCAGGGTGCTCTTTCCGCAGGAGGAGTGCCCGTCTATAGCGATGATGATTCGATTGCCCAAGCTGCTATTTTTCGATGGCGGTAAAGGTAAACACTATCGGCTGTATTTCAAGATCCGCTCCCAGAGCAATTCGTAGGGAATGATTTCCAGCTCCATGATCACGCCCCGGTAGAAGAAGGGATGCTCCTGTAGTGCCCGCAGGTATTTGGAAGTATTCGACAATTCTTCCGGCTGGAAGTCTGCCTTGCTCAGCTGTTGCAGCAGGCGGATGAATTGCACGCTGCGGTAGTACTCTTCCTTGCGCAACTGCCGATTGGCGTACTTTTTTAGCCGGTCTATCCGCTCGCGGACTTCGCTGAAGTTGTTGCGCTCCAGCAGTAAAAGGATCTGGAGAATTAGAGCATGTACCGTGAAGACGCGTTGGTCTTTGGGGTAGAGGGCTTCGTCCTTCAGCAGTTGGTTGGGCTTGAAGTTTTTCAAAGGTTGCATTTGCAGTACTTTGTTGGTTTTGCCCTCACTTTCGATGATGTAGCCCATGTAGCCGTTGAATAGGTGCCACTTTTCCGTTTCTGCGTACTTCAGCTTTTTAAACTTGGGATGATTGTAAGCCTCCTTGAAAATAGCGATGGCTTGCAGGTAATTCTCCGTATGCATAGCCAGCAGGAAGTAGTATTCCATGAAGGTAAACCAATCTTCACTGCCCTCTTCCAGCTCCCGCAGGCACTTTTCGGCATTGGCTCTGCCATCCCGGAAATTGCGCAAGTGGAGATAGGCCGACATTTTCTTGGTCTGGAAGTTGGCCATCTTTTTGCTTTGTTTGTAGACCGGGTTCCTTTCCACATAGGCTTCCCCCTGTTCGCAAACGGCAAGCATGGTTTCAAAATCCTGCAGCATCTCGTAGCGGAAAATCCAAACCAGGTACATATTGTAAGAGATGACTGGCGACTCGTACTGTTCAGACAGCCCGACTAATGCATCGCAGTAGGAGTTGATGCGCTCTTCCAGGTCCTGGTTTTTGGAAAAGGGCTTATAGTAGTTCATAATGACCCGCTGGTAGAGCTCTTCCGAACGGATTTCTGCCTCTAGCACCTGGGAGTATTCCTTGATGTAGTTGTCGTAGTCTTCGTAGCCCTTTTCGTCTCCGGTATTAGCCGAGTGTTCCCGCAGCACCCGGGCGCTGCTGACAATGAAGTCGGCAAACTTAAACTTCAGGGAGGTGGTCAGTATCTGCCGGGCCAATTGAGCAGCACTGTTGGGAGCGTCGTACCACATTAGGGTTTTGACGAGGGTCCAGTCTTTGTTGCAGGAGTAGTAGGCGCGGTCGTAATTGGCAGCTTTGGGCAGGTTGATGTCCAGGAAAAAGAGCGTATTGAGCAGGCGTTTGCGAAAGCGCGATTTGAGCTGCCGGTACTTCGGGTCGGTGGGTTTGCAGTCGTAGAGCTTGCTTGCGGCTTCCCGGTCATTTTTGAATTTGTTGTCGCGCAGCGCTTCGTAGAATTCGTTGAACTTACTTTTCTTATGGCGGAGTGCATAGTCATCGAAAATTTCGATCTTTCTGACTTTCCTTTTGGTGACAACCCGGGCTATCTCGATCAAGTTTTTCATATTGGCGCAGGTATTTGCGTGGCGAGAGTGGGGGCGCTCTGCCTAATTTGTGTTTTTGCTTGGGAATTGTGACATTGTAAAAGTGCAACTTTTTTTGCCTAACTCCAACTTTGGCCGAGAAGAATCTGCGGCTAGTGCCAGGCCTGTGCTGCGGCCCACCAAAAAAGGCTTTGCCCGGCGGGTGGACAAAGCCTTTTGCTTTTATTTTTTGGAGGCTTCGGGCAGTTCGCCCGCAGGGGTTGTTTAGTACTCGTCTTCGTTGAACAGAAAGTCGTCTTTGCGCGGATAATCCGGCCAGATTTCTTCAATCCCTTCGTAGACTTCGCCCTCATCTTCCATTTGCTGTAGGTTCTCGATCACTTCCAGAGGAGCACCGGATCGTATGGCATAGTCGATGAGTTCATCACGTGTTGCCGGCCAGGGTGCATCTTCCAGGTGATAAGCAAGTTCCAGAGTCCAGTACATATACAGACAATTTATTGAATCAAAACGAGCGCGGCAAGAACAGGCTTGCCGGCTGGCATTTGTTGTAAATGACTATGGGAAGTAAAAAGTTCGGCAAGCACCGCTAAATCCTCCCTGTTTTCGGCAAAAGTAAAAAACCTGGCCTATTATCCAAATAAATGGCGGCCTTTTTGAATTGCCGCTAATTATAGCTTTCGATGATTTTAAAAGCCGTATTTTCATACCCTTGCGGAACCCGGCCAATTTCGTGGGATTTCTTAGGGCCGGTTGGGTCACAGATGTAATAATTCCTGCCTTTGTAGCGGATGCTGCCGCCCTTAGTTTGGGGCAAGGCGACTGCTATAGTGAGGTGATCGGGATAAGCCACTACCAGCATGGGCAGGTCCAGCAATTCGCGTACGAGGTTGAAGAACAAGGCGGAGCGGTCTTCGCAATCTGAGTACGGGTGTAGAAACACTTCCTCGGCGATCATGGGCTTGCTGCAGCCAAAGTGCTCTTTGTCCTCTTTGTACTCGAAAGCCGAACGGGTGAAAGCGGCTAGCAGTTCCGTCGCCTGCCATTCATTTTTACCCTTGATGCGCTGCCGCAGATAAGGGTACAGGCTTTTGGCCAGGCTGGCAGAAAAAGGCGCTTCCAGATACAGGGCCTCCCCCAGTATGGGATATTCCTCCATGTAGCGGGCGATGTTTTCGTCTACGGTTACTTCCACAGGGTGCCAATCTCCTTTGTAAAAATAGCGCAGGCGGCGCTCGCTTAGCTGAGGGCGCAGCAGCGGCAACTCCCGCAGGTGAAAGGTGAAGGAATGCCCATCGGGATTGGGGTGGAGCCCGAGTAAGTACAGCGCGCTCCTGGCCTTGCGCCCGGACCGGATTTGGGTCAGGTTGACGTATTTTCGCCCCTCGTCCTTTATCATGGGGGCTTCGTAGATATCGTCTTGGGTGTAAACGTAGAGAAAAACCTGGTCCCCCAGGTAAGCTAGCCTGGTATCGTAACCGGACTGAGAAAGCATAAACCAACTCATCAGCACTTGCTGGTTGGAACTGGCATCAGCCATGATCTGCTGAAGGGTCTTCTGCAGCAGCTGATAGTACAGCCAGTCATTGAGCCGAAGCGTCCGGCTGGCGCGGCGCAAGCTGCCCAGCAGCGTGTGGTAGTTGGTAAGGCTCATCTCTCGGAAGTAACGTTTCAGAGACTGCTCTTCGACGAGGGGATCCCCTCCTTCCAGCAAGTCTTCACTGTAAGCAATTTTCACCTTTTCGGAATAAAAGGGAACCACGATTTCGTCGTAAGCCATGAGAGGGGTGAACAAACTGCATAGAAAGATGGAGGCTATAATCCGAATCATAAAGGTGATGGGTCTGACAACAATATGAAAAAGCGCATCTTCTGTTTTAGATACGCTTTTGGGGGAGATAAATTAATAAAACTTGCCGTTTTTCCCATCAGAGAATGAGCATAGCGTCCCCATAGGTAAAGAAACGGTACTTTTCTTTTATGGCTTGCTTATAGGCTTCCATGATCAGGTCGTAGCCGCCAAAGGCACAGACCATGATCAGCAGGCTGGATTTGGGCAAGTGGAAGTTGGTTACCATAGCATCAGCAATGCTGAACTCGTAGGGCGGATAGATGAACAGGTTTGTCCATCCTTCAGACGTTTTCAGCAGAGATTCCGCAGATACAGCAGATTCTATGGCCCGCATGGAAGTGGTCCCTACAGCACATACTTTGCGTTCTGCCAGCTTCGCTTTATTGACCGTGTCTACGGCAGCGGTGCTGATGTTGTAGTACTCTGCATCCATCTTGTGCTTGGAGAGGTCCTCCACATCGATACTGCGGAACGTGCCCAGCCCGATGTGCAGCGTAATCTCAGCAAATTCCACCCCTTTGATCTCCAGGCGTTTCAGCAGCTCGCGGCTGTAGTGCAGGCCGGCAGTAGGGGCGGCGACTGCTCCCAGCTCTTTGGCGAAAACGGTCTGAAAGCGCTCGCGGTCGGCTTCTTCAGCGGTTCTTCCTATATCCTTGGGCAGGGGCGTAGTGCCCAAACGATTGAGCTCCCTCTGGAATTCTTCGTCAGGCCCATCGTATATGAACCGTATGGTGCGCCCCCGGGAGGTAGTATTATCTACTACCTCTGCCACAAGCACCTCATTGTCGTGCTCATCGCTGAAGTAGAGTTTGTTGCCTACTCGAATTTTGCGGGCGGGGTCCACCAGCACGTCCCACAGGCGGGAGTCCGTGTTGAGTTCCCGCAGCAGGAAGACCTCAATGTTGGCGCCGGTTTTCTCTTTCTTGCCGTACAGCCGGGCGGGAAAAACCTTGGTGTTGTTGAAAATCATGGCATCCCCCTCATCGAAGTACTCCAGGATGTCTTTGAAAGTACGGTGCTCAATTTTGCCAGTATCCCGGTGTACAACCATCAGCCTAGCGTCGTGGCGGTTTTCTGTGGGGTACTTCGCTATTCTTTGAGGAGGGAGCTCGAAATCAAATTGCGAAAGTTTTGTCCTCATTCTTGTGCTGCTTTTTCGAATATAATTCCTGCATTGCCAACCGAGGTACCGAGCCAGGGGTACTCCAAGGCTTGGAAGAGGGCAAAGCTAGGGAAGTTAGGCAAAAGGATAATAAAATTTGGGTGTTAAATTGCTGCGGCAGTGGAAGTTTTCAGCTGTTCATCGGGTTTTGGCTTCCCCTGCCTATGCATAGACAGCCTCAGGCGGATAATTGTTTGGCAGCTCTGGCCCCAAGTCGGTTTGCTGGGTAGTGTTTTACTCGTGTACCCTCCCTTTCTGCCGGCCCTGCCTTACTTTGGACTCCAGTTCTTCCCGCGCCTTTTGTTCCTGTGCTGTGAGCTCGAAATCGCCCAGGCTGCGCAAGCTGGGCTGGCCAGCGTCTACCCAGGCTGTATACCAGCAGCTGCCGATAGATAGTATGGCATCCTGCATGCGTTGCTCCACCATACCCGACAAGCGCTGATGAAAAGCAGCGGCGTAGGCCTTACACTGGGTGCGGATGGTGCGCCCCAGCCGCTCTTCGTAGCAGTACTGTTTGTCCTTAGGGAATTCCTGGCTCAATTCCTTTTCAATCTGCAGTACGCTGTCCACCAGCGAATGGCTCTCCAAAACGACTTCCCAGAAGTAAGGCTTTGGGGTAGACAGGTATTCGGCCTTGCCCACAAAGTAATCGTACTGCCGGTCGGCAAACAGCTCTGGTATACGGCTTTCCCAAAAGGCGTGTATCCCCACCTGATTGGTCAGTTGGCCGTTGTAGTTCAGGGTAGTATGCAACGGTACATGGGCATCAGCGACGTAGTGCCCCATCTCCGCCGAATAACGCAGTATCCGCTTCACGTCCTTGTCCCGGAAGGCTTTGGTCAAGCGGGATTGCATGACTGGCAAGTAGTAGGGGACGATGCCGTACTCGGAAAAGTGGTCAAGAGCGTAGACCGAAGCGCAGTCGATTGCTGCATCAGAAAGCCCGAAGAGCTGCGCCAGCGTATCGCAGGAGACGGACCAGTCGTCCTCGTAGTACTGCGGCATGAAATATTCTTGGAAAAAAGTGCGGTAGTCCGATTTATAAGGGGCCTGCAGGCGCCCGTTTGCGCCCGGCATGGCGATCAGCGCCTGCCCGTCTACGGTATCTCTCTGCAGCCGTACGGTGTCGCCCGATTCCTGCACGATGCCTACTTCAGTGAATTTCATCAGCGCGCTTATCCAATCCCTGGGCAATTCCGGGAAAGGCGGCTTGCCCCAGTGGTCTATGTCGATGTAGTGCCGAACCGCTTCGTGCCGCGTAGCGTAGCGGCGCTTGTCGGGATCCACCGCATGCTCCGTGATGAATTCAATGTTCTGTTTGTAGAAGACGATCATCTCTGGAGGCAGGGTAAATACTGCCATACGGTTGATGCGGCGGTGCCCCCAAAAACCCCAGCGCTCCGAACGAGTAGCACTGAGGGCTAATAGGCCCAGCAAAAGGGCAGTGATCAAATGGCGGCGCTTCATGGCTTTGGGAAGTTATTGCAGGGGCGTTTCCTCAAAAAAGGAAGGGTAGCCCCAAAAAATTTGTTGAATCGGCAACTGTTGTACTTGTAGGAAATCCTCTCCGTTCAAATCTACGTAAAAACGTTCAAATTTGGGCTTAGACCGGACGTACTCTCCGGTGGAGGGGTCCTGAAATATTTTGTCCGGCTCCTCCACTGTAAAGAAGCGCGCCTGCGTGCTGTCCCCCGATTTGTTGGCCAGGGTTATAATGCTGAAAGGGATGAGCTGCCGTACCGAATCCTTTTTCGAATAATCGTTGCGGAAGCCTTCTGCAATCACCTGCTCGAAGCCGGATAAGTAATTCTCGATGCTCCCTTCGGCCTGGGGGCGGGTGATTTCCGGGGTGATCTCATAAAAGGGGGAGAGCTCGTAGCTGCTTCCTCTGGCTTCTATGCGGAAGGATTGGTTCTTCTGCTTGGGATATTCTACGGAGAGCGACTGAATGTCCTCCAGTTCTTCATCGAAGATGGACTTGTCCCGCCACTCATCTCCGACATGGGAGAAGCGCACGCTTATGTTGCCTTCCCAGGCGGGCAGCTCGACAACGTAGGGTTGCTCCGCCCCTTCCATGATCATGTAGGTGCCGAGGCCATCTTGCGTAGAGCCGCCCAGGTAGTAGGTTTTCAGGTTTTCTCCGGCTTTATTGTAGAGTTCTACCTTAATACCTTTGGTAGCCAGGTGGCTGACCATGTTTTCGACGGCGGCATTTGCTGGCTTGTAGCGCATCCTCACCTTTTCGATCGCATCCAGCAGCGGGCGCATGACTGCAGGGTTGGCTTTGTATTTTTCATTGTAAACCCAATGGTCTCCTTCCCGTTCCAGCCTGGTCTTGGCGCCGTCCCGCCTTGCGATGAATATCCGGTGCACCTCCTCGATGTCCTCCACTGCAAAATCACGGTCCCAGCCTACTACGGTGGCTTTTTCGGCCGCCTGATCGCTGCTGAGGTACCAGGCCACTGAACCGCCGAGTAATAGGAAAAGGACCAGGAATATGACTGTTCGCTTCATATTATTAGTTTATGATGAAGTTGCGTATTTTCTCCTTCTGAGGTAATTGTAAATCAGCCCAAAGGCCAGCAGGAATACCAGCGGCAGCCCGATGTTGAACAACTGCCAGAACGTCTGCTGCTTTTCTGCCTGTACGGTGTCGAGCATGCGTAGCTTAACCTCCTTACCCCGGGCTTCGATAACGCCCCGCTCATCGACCATGTATTCGATCAGGTTGATGAGAAAGTCCTTGTTGTCGTACAGGTATTTGTCGAATTCATTGTAGCCCAGAGGGCTGTAGGATTTTCCGTCCCGTTTTACTTCATTGCGTATGACATCGCCATCCGATACAACCGCCATCTTGGTGGGCTCGCTGCGCGCCTTA
>CAYNIT010000162.1:0-10573 GCA_964397205.1 uncultured Phaeodactylibacter sp.
GGGCCCCTGCGCAGGCGGGGCGGTGTATTCACCCGCTATGACTGACTTCACCATTATGGTGGAGAACTCCTCCTACATGTTCGTTACCGGGCCCAATGTCGTCAAGACCGTCACCAATGAGGAGGTCACCGCCGAGGAACTAGGAGGAGCATCGGCCCACTCTACCAAGTCGGGGGTGACCCACCTGACTGCGGCCAATGACATCGACTGCATCGCCAAGATCAAGCGGCTGCTCAGCTATATGCCGCAGAATTGCGAAGAGAAACCCGACAAGCTGCCCTATGAACTGGGCGACGAGCTGCGGGAGCAACTCCGGGATATGGTACCCGAAAATACCAATCAGCCCTACGATATGCGCGATGTAGTAAAGGGCATCGTAGATGAGCGCTCTTTCTTGGAGGTGCATGAGCACTACGCCGAAAATATCGTGGTAGGCTTTGCGCGCATCGGCGGCCGCAGCATCGGCATTGTCGGCAATCAGCCGATGAGCCTGGCGGGCGTCCTTGATGTGGACAGCTCCAAGAAAGGGGCGCGTTTTGTGCGTTTTTGCGACTGCTTCAACATTCCCTTGCTGGTAATGGTGGATGTGCCGGGTTTTCTGCCGGGTACAGACCAGGAGTGGAACGGCATCATCGTCAATGGCGCTAAGTTGCTCTACGCTTTCAGCGAAGCTACCGTGCCCCGCATCACCCTGATTACCCGCAAAGCCTACGGTGGTGCATACGATGTGATGAACTCCAAACACATCGGTGCGGATATGAACTTTGCTTGGCCTTCCGCTGAGATTGCGGTGATGGGGGCAAAGGGGGCTTCCGAGATCATTTTCCGCCGCGAGATCATGGAAGCAGACGATCCGCAGGCCATGCTGTCGGAGAAAGAGCAGGAATACAAGGAAAAATTCGCCCATCCCTACCGGGCGGCCAGCCGCGGTTTTATTGATGAGGTGATCGACCCGATCTACACGCGGCGCAAACTCATCAAAGCATTTGCTATGCTGGAAAACAAGGTAGGGCGCCTGCCGCGCAAGAAGCACGGGAATATTCCGTTGTAAGGGAGGCGCAATGCAGAGGTAAGAGCTGTTTTCGGTGTACATTCACGAGCTGCGCATGAATTGAACCGGTGCTGCCAGGCAGGGCGGTGCTGGCCAAACGTTGGCATTGGCGTTTCCGTATTACAGACATACCTGCCCAATACAAGCCTGTTATGCAAAAGTATACCCTGATTGAGCGAAAAGAAGACTTGGAAGCATTCTACGAAGACCATAAAGGCCTTTCCTGGCTCGGCTTCGACACTGAATTTGTAGGAGAAAAGCGCTACGCCACCCGGCTCTGCTTGATACAGACTGTTTCCGAAAAGGGGCTTTATCTCATTGACCCCATCGTGCTGAACGAGGAGCTGCAGCCTTTTCTGCGGTTGATTGAGCACCCCGGGATTGAAAAGATTACCCATGCCGGAGACAACGACTACCGTTTGCTTTACAATTTGTACGGCACGCTCCCGCGCAATGTATTCGACACTCAGATTGTTGGCGGGTTCGTTGGGTACAAGTACCCTACTTCCTTTCGCAAGTTGGTAGAAGGCGAGCTGAGCAAGCGCCTTAAAAAAGGTTACGCAGTGGCCGACTGGGAGGCCCGCCCTCTGCGGGAAAAGCCGATCCGGTACGCTTTGGATGATGTCATCCCGCTGCCCGGCCTTTGGCGCAGCCTCAAGCAAAAGCTGGAGGAAAGGGGGCGTACCCACTGGGCCGCTGAGGAGTTGGAGCGCCTGGAGAAGGAGGCCTTCTACTACAAAGACCCCCACCACGAGGCGCTCAACAGCAACCTGATGCGCAATCTCAATACCAAGGAGAAAGCCTTTCTGCTGCGGCTCTACGCTTGGCGCAACAAAACAGCGGAGCGCCGGGACCACTCCAAAGAAATGGTGCTGGCCAGCAAATACATCGGCCATATTGTGCGGGGGATTCCCTCCGGTGCGAATGCCCTGCAGCAAAACCGGCGCATTCCCAACAAGATGGCCAAGAAATACGGCGAGGAGTTCGAAAAATTGTACAAAAAGGAAATCACAGCAGAGGAGCGCGCCATACTCGCGCGCATCCCCTCCGAAGCTGACATTTCTCCCAAAGAAGAGGTGCTGATGGAGCTGCTCTACCACGTCATCAAATACCGTTGCCTGGAGGAAGACATCTCCATCAATATGGTGGTGCCCCGCCACATCCTGAAATCTATCCGCAACGATGAAGAAACAGCCAAAGAAGCCATAGGCGATGGCTGGCGCAAAGAAATGCTTGGAGAGTACTTCATCGACTGGTTAGCTACTGCTAAGGAGATGGATGTTCGCCTAGAGGAGGATAAAATTGTGCTGAAGCCCCGATAGGGCAGGAGGGGGGGAGTTCTTGGCCCAGGCTGTACGGATATGCTCCGAGCCAAGAACCCTCAGGCGTTCAGGAGGCTGGTATTTCCTCCTCTTTGATGATGCGCTTGGCGGTGTCAAGAATGCGGGTGTCTTCCAAATGGACGATGCCGCCCTCCGGGCCGGGCTGTATGTGGGCATCGACGATGGCGCCGTTTTCAAACTTTTTGGCGCCGAAGTAGTTGCGGACGGTTTGCTCTTCCAGGCCAAGTTCTTTGGCGATTCGGCTGACGCTGCCGGTGGGGAGTTGATGTTTGATAGCTCTTAGCTCATCGTACGTTATGTGCATTGGCGTAAAATTTGGTGAAAAAATAGGGTGTTAATCAATCTGAAGTAATTTACCGAATTTATCGAGATAAATCAAAGGTTGCCCCCAAAATTAACGACTTTTGTTTGGCGCTTTTTCGGCGAAAATTCGCTGCTCACTCTTTCCTTGTCCATCCCGCCCCAAATCCCTAACTTTAGCCTCAACAATACCGTATCGTATGCTTAAAAAAATTGCTGTCCTGCTGTGCTGTGTTTGGGCCGGGAAAGCCGGTTTAGCCCAAAGCGCGCCGCTGCCTAAGTCCAATATCTATCTTTTCAAAGTCGAGCAAAAAGACGATGGCAGCATTTCTTTCTTGCAGCCCCGCTATCTCACTGCCTTCAATCCGGAGGGCTACAACAATGACCCCTCCTTTTTCAGCAATACAGAGCTGTACATTTCTAGCAAGGAGCCCGGCGAGGCTCAAGCGGACCTCTACCGGCTAGATTTAGAAAACGAGACCAAGCAGCAAGTGACGGCCACGCCCGAAACGGAGCTTGCCCCCGAGCGCATGCCGGAGTTCTATACCTTTTCTGCGGTACGCATCGAAAAAGAAGGCCGGGAAGAAAAATTCCGCCTGTGGCAATTTCCAGTAGACCAGCTGACGAACGGCAAGCCCGTTTTCAAATACATATCCGGCATAAAGGACTACCTCTGGCTCAACAGCCAGGAGATTGTGGTATACCGGGAAGAGGACCCCAGCACCCTATCTATTGTCAATACCAATGATGACGATATCGAAAAGCTGGCTAGCAACGTCGGCCCCTGTATGCTGCTATTGCCCAACGGCAAGCTCGCCTTTGTACAAAAGAGCCGGTACGACGATTGGAAGATTATGGAAAAGAACCTTTCCCGGCCTGGAGAGCCGGCCCGGACTATTGTCAAGACCCTTCCCAATGCTGAACACTTTGCGGTACTGCCCAACGGTATCTTGCTGATGGGCAAAGGCAGTAAAATTTACCGTTACGATAAAATCACCGACGACAACTGGAAAGAAGTGGCGGACCTGCGGTTCTACGAGATCCGCAACATTTCCCGCCTGGTCGTCAGCCAGGATTTCCAAGTAGCAGTGGTAGCTGACTAAATAAATGACCTATGCAAAACTCCTTACTGCTCCTGCTGTTGGCTCTGCCCTTGCTCTCACAGGCTCAGTCTGATTACGCATCTCAAATTGAGGCACACCGGCAGCAGTACGCACAAGAGTTGTTGGCTCAGCCGAACCCGCCGCTTGACTCCGCCGGTATTACGCAACTCTCGTTTTTTCCGCCGGACGCTGTTTATCGCATTACCGCTGATTTTGAGCGCAGCCCGGATGCCAAACCTTTTGCAATGGCCACCTACAGTGGCGCCACCCAGCCTTACCTTCAGTACGGCACCCTTTCTTTCCGGCTGCAAGACACCCTCCTGAGGCTAGCGGCCTACCAAGATTTGCGCTTGATTCGCCTGCCGCAGTACCGGGATCACCTTTTCATCCCATTTAAGGATGCCACCAACGGCAGCGCCTCCTACGGCGGGGGCCGTTACCTGGATATTTCCCGCAAGGACATTAAGGAGGGGAAAGTGCTGCTGGATTTCAACAAAGCCTACAACCCCTACTGTGCCTACAGCGACGGGTACGCTTGCCCAGTCCCGCCCGTAGAGAACCACCTGCCCATCCGCGTAGAGGCTGGAGAGCAGAAGTACAAATAGCTTTCGAGGGGGAGCAAACCTACCGGCTGCCCACCACTGTCGGTCTACAGCCGGTAAGCCGCCCAGATTTCTAGCGTATTGGAGATGTAGCCCGGTGCGCTGCTGAGCAACAGCCCGGCATTGTTGATTTCATAGCGCAGGTTGACTTCAAAGTGGTCGCCACCTAGCCCCACGCCCCCGAACAACCCGACCAGGTTGGGAGAAAAAACATTATCCGGCAGCCCGCTGAGCGTTCCGCTGCCGATTTCCATAGCGTAGGAAAAACCGATGGTGGCGTTGCCAAAAACGTTTGCATTGCCGCTCTTGCGCAGCCCGAAGTTGAACTGCGCGTAATCTAGGTCTACCGTGATGCCATCAATGGGGTCTTCGGTCTGGAAGGGGGCGTACCGGCCTTCGAAGACAAAACCGGAGCGCCCGTTGCTGTTTGGCAAATGCAGGATGGCGGTGATGCCGAGACGGGGCAGCCATGTTCCCGTGCGGAGTTCTTCCAGCTGCAAGCTTTTGCGGCTTACCCGGGTGAAGGCGATGCCCGCCAGCGCACCGATGCTCCAGCTGGGCTTCGGGGGCAATAGGGAATAGTCCAGCTCCTGGGCTTCGCTGCAGGTGTTGTATTCCACCAGCAATTCGAAGAGGTTATCGCCTTTCAGCTCAAACTCGGGAAGGCGCTTTGCCACTTCCGGGCAATCGCCCAGGGCTTCGGCCAGTTGTTGCCGGTAGCGGTTGTGGCGTTTGCGCAACTGTCGGCTTTTCCCCTGCAGCAGGTAGCGGTGCTGCACCAGTTCTTCCATCTCCCCGCCCTTTTGCAGAAAGTAATGTGGCGTCCCGTCCCGGCTCTCAAAGTAGTACAGATTAGCTGTGCCGAGCACAACCACTTGCAGCAGCATCGTATCTTTGACATAGGCCAGGGTGTCAGTTCGAGGAATAGCCCCGGGCTGCGCCGAATAATCCAGCCGCCGCCGAACCCTGCCGTAGAAGCGCTCCTCTGGCTCGTCGGGCAGCAGGAGCTGCTCTACCTCTGCCGTAGGTAGGAATCGGGCGTCGGCTTCTTCGTTGTCCCGAAACAGCAGCCGGTCGGTTCCTTCTGTCCAGTAGGGGTAATCTACCTGGCCTTTCAATTGGGTGCCGTCCCGCAGTTGAATTTCGGCGCTGCGGTAATCCGTTTGAGCAAAAAGATGGGCTGGGCGGGCCAGCAGCAGCAAGCAAGTTAAAGCAAGGTGGTAGTGGTTCATGTACTCGTTTTTTACAGGGCTCTAGCGGCGGCGCCAACGTCGCCAGATGCGTTTCCTTCGGTTACGTCCCTCGTTGGTTTGTAAGGCATTGGCGCTCCAGCCCACTGGTTGTTCTTCCGGATGAGCGTGGAAATAATCGACCGCATCCTGAATGTGTATGAATTGATTCCTGGCGCCAATCCGGCTCATCAAATGGTTTCGGAAAAGCGCATCCCGCACCGGCCCGATGACTCCGGTGATGAAAAAGCGGATGCTGTGCTCTTCCAGAAAGCAAATCACCTCCTCCAGGGCTTTGATGCCGCTGGAGTCGATGTCGTGTATGCTGGAAGCATCTAATATGAGCAATTTAGGCGGAACTTCCCTACGCTGCACCATTTCTTCTATGGCATCTCGGAAGTAAGTCGCATTGCCGAAGTAGAGTTGGGCATCGAAACGCAGGATGAGCAGCTTGTCGATTTCCTGAGCATCCGCAAAGCGGTTGATGCTGCGGTAGTGCCGGGAGCTCGGCAGCTTGCCCAGCACAGTGATATGGGGCCGGGCGTTGCGGTACACCATGATGCCCAGCGAGAGCATAACGCCGGTGAGCAACCCGTACTGAATGCCCATGGTGAGCGTAGCCAGGAAAGTGGCTGTTAAGTTGAGAAAGTCGCGCTTGTCTGTCCTCCACAGGCGGCGAGCCTCGGGGAAGTCAATCAAATTGATGACAGCCACCACAATAATAGCGGCTAGTATTGCTTTGGGCAGATAGTAAAACCAGGGGGTCAGGAGCAGTAAGGTAAGGGCTACCAAGCCTGCGCTTACAAAGGAGGCGATGCCGGTCCGCCCGCCGGATTCGTCATTGACGGCGGATCGGGTGAAGCTTCCGGTGGTAGGGAAGGATTGAAAAAAGGCACCGCCAATTTTGGACAGGCCAAGGGCAATAAGCTCCTGGCTGGGCTCGATGCGGTAGTCTTCGTGCCGGTCTTCTATGGTTTTAGCAATTGCGACGGATTCGATGAAGCTGATGATGCAGACGGTCAGCGCGAGCGGCAGCACCTGTTCTATACGGCTGATGGTCAGGACGGGCCATTTGAAGGGCGGCAGCCCGGCGGGTACTTCCCCGACGATGGCCAGGCCGGCTTTGTCGAGTTCTAGCCAGGCGCAAAGCCCGGTGCCCAATGCTACAACGATCAGCGAAGCAGGGATAGCCCGGCTGAAACGCTTAAGCAATAGCAGCAGGGCTACGCTGCCGGCTCCAATCCCAAAGGTGAGCCAATGTATATGGCTCCATTGAGCGCTGGCTTCGGCAATCAACACAAAAATGTTGTTGCTCCGATCCAGCGGAATGCCCAGCAAGTTCTTCAATTGGCTAAAACCGATGATCAAAGCGGCAGCCGAGGTGAATCCTCCGATAACGGGAAGCGCCAAGAAGTTGACCAGCATGCCCAGGCGCAGCATGCCTAGGCCGACTTGTATGATGCCTGCCAGGAGCGCTGCAGATATCGCAAGGCTGATGGCGGTAGCCGTGCTGGTATCTTTGCCGATGGCTTGAATGCCGGCGGCTACCAGCAGCGCTACCACTGCAGTTGGCCCCACTGACAACTGGCGCGAGGTGCCGAATATAGCGTATAGCGCCAAAGGCACAATACTGGCGTATAAGCCATAGACCGGCGGCAAGCCAGCTAATAGGCCATAGGCCATTCCCTGCGGAATGAGCATCACCCCAACGGTAAGGCCAGCCAACAAATCGCCCTTCAGGTATTTCCTGTCGTAGTCAGCCAGCCAATCGAGGATCGGCAGATATTTCTTGAGGCGTTTCAAAGAGTAATGGAACTGTTTTTTTATTAAAGGCTACAACCTCCCCGTTGTTTGTCTCGCCGGCCTGGGCTCGCCGCTAGTCGAGGTAAAAATAAGGCGCGTGGCCCAACTATACCAAAGGCAGTAGGTGAATAGCGCATTGGGGGAGTTGAAGTTTTCGTTAAATCTCTTATTTTATCGGCATGAAAGTACCAAAGATAGCTCCCAAGAATGCCTTGAAAATCCCGGGCAGCAAAAGGCGGAAGAATACTGGCCTGGCACCAGGAAGCCTTGTCTTCACCGGGGAGAAGCGGTTGGAAGAGGTGCAAGTCGCCCTTATTGAATACAATCGGGACGGCATCATCCGGGAACAGTACGAAACTGGGCGCTTGCCGGAAGCCACTGACGGGGACCACATCCGCTGGTACGACCTGCGCGGCCTGCATAATGTGGCTTTGATCAAAGAGTTGGGGGAGCGTTTCCGAATTCATCCGCTGGTTTTAGAAGACATTCTGGACATCGACCAGCGGCCGAAGTTCGAAGAGTACGAGCGGGGGATATTCCTCTTGTTGCGAGCGCTGTCATTTGACCAGAAGTCTTTGGAAGTAGGTACGGAGCAGGTAGCTATATACGCTGGAGATGGCATTGTGCTGAGCTTCCAGGAAAATGCCAGTGATTTATTTCAGGGCGTAAGGCAACGCATGCAGTCGGATACTGGCAAGATCAAGCAACGCAAAGCCGACTACCTGGCCTACGCGCTGGCGGATAATATCGTGGACCACTACTACCTGCTGTTGGACCAACTGGAAGAGGTGGTGGATAAGCTGGAGGAGGAGATTTTGTCCGATGCCCGCCGAGACAGCAAGGCTAAAATTCACAACCTGAAACTGCAATCTATTACGCTGCGTAAGGTGGTCGGCCCGCTGCGGGAAGCCATCGGCAAGTTTTCGCGCAGCGACAGCTCGCTGCTGGAGCAAAGTACGGGCGTATTCATCCGCGACCTTCACGACCATACTTTGCAGATCATGGAGAACATTGACAGTTACCGGGATATGATCAGTGGGTTGTACGACTTGTACCTTTCTGAGATCAGCTTCAAAATGAACAGCGTCATGCAGGTGCTTACCATTATCTCTACCATATTCATTCCGCTTACTTTCTTGGCTGGCATTTACGGCATGAACTTCAAGCATATGCCGGAATTGGAGTGGCGCTACGGTTACCCGGCCCTTTGGCTGGTGATGCTGGCCATCAGCCTGGCGTTGATTTATTACTTCCGCCGGCGCAACTGGCTTTGAGGATTGGCAGCAGGTATCAGTTAAGCCGGCAAGTCAAAACGTTTGCGGCGAGAATCATGGGGTACCTGGCCGCGGACATCGCAGTACTGCTGGTGCCGGCGGTCCGCTTCCCAGAAGGTAGCAGCGGGCTCGAGTTGGGTGACCACTTCGTAGCCTCGGTTTTCCAATTGCAGGATCAATGACCGGGCGATCTGGTGCTGACGGCGGTTTTGGTAGAAAATAGCGGAGCGGTACTGGCCGCCCTTGGCGCGGCGATCTATGGTGGGGTCGTGCAATTCGAAAAAGAAACGCGCCAGCCGTTCAAAGTTGGTCTGCTCCGGATCATAGGTAACCTCTACAGCCTCGGCATGCCCGGTGGTTTTGGTACACACTTGCCGGTAAGTGGGATGCTCCGTATGCCCGCCGGTGAACCCCACCCGTGTACGGATAACACCGGGCTCCCGCCGAAAAAAGTATTCCTTGCTCCAGAAGCACCCGCAGGCAAATACAGCTGTTTTCGTATTTACGTCTGCTTTTCCCATTCTTCCTTCGGAATGAATTTCATGGAAACGGAATTGACGCAGTGCCGGGTATTTTTGGCTGTCAGCCGCTCTCCGGTGAACACATGGCCTAAGTGGGCGCCGCAGTTTTCGCAGAGAATTTCGGTACGCCGCCCGTCGGCATCGGTCTCGCGCCGCACGGCTCCAGGAATTTCATCGTCGAAGCTTGGCCAGCCGCAGCCGGAATCGAATTTGTCTTCAGAGCGGTACAGCGGGGCTTCGCACCGGCGGCACACGTATACACCCGCTGCTTTGTGGTTGTTGTACGTCCCGGTGAAGGGGCGTTCCGTGCCTTTATGTACGATGACCCGCTCTTCTTCGGGGGTGAGCGGGTTCCAGTTCTCTTGCTTCTTCATGGCTTTTGTCGCGATTTTATTCGTCCTCCTGGGTGGAAAAATCAATGGTTTTGATCACTTCCATGGCTTGTTTGGCTTTTTCCTGAGGGGTATAGAGGGTGGCGGTGCCGATAGATGGAATGGCACTGTCTGGCTTTTCCAGGATATGGCTTTCGATGCCCTGCTGTTTCAGCGCATCCTCCACCAGTTTTGTCTTGAATATTTCCGAGGATTCGAAAACTTTTACCCAGTCTTCTTTCATGTAGTCTCTCATTTTCAGTGTGTGGCAGTATTGAATTTTTTCTTATTTTATAACAAGACGAGTCGGCAGTATGTTAAACGGCAACAAAAATTCTTCCTATGGTTGAAGCTCTGCTGACCACGGTGCGCCATTGCCGCATCTGCCAGGAACAGCTGCCGGTACAGCCGAACCCGATCTTCAAGCTGCATCCTGAAGTGAAGATCTTACTGATCAGCCAGGCGCCGGGCCGGATGGCGCACGAGAAAGGGAAACCCTACTATGACCCGAGCGGGCTGCGCCTGCGGCGGTGGCTGGGCGTAGACGAGGCTGCTTTTTACGACACTTCCACCTTTGGCATTCTGCCCATGGGCTTTTGCTATCCAGGAAAAGCCAAGAGCGGCGACCTGCCGCCGCGCCCGGAATGCGCTCCGCAGTGGCACGAGGTCTTGCTGCGGATGATGCCGCAGGTGCAGCTGCGCATCTACATCGGGCAGTACGCCCAGCGCTACTATTTGGGCAAAAGGCGGCATGTTAAGCTTACGGAAACGGTACGTGCTTTTCGGTCGTACGGGCCGTCAGAACTTCCCTTGCCCCATCCTTCTCCGCTCAATAATCGCTGGATAAGCCGCAACCCTTGGTTTGAAGAAGAGGTAGTGCCTTACCTGCAGGAACGGGTGCGGGCGATCCGGTCTCTAGGGTAGGCCTGAAGCATTAGGTGGATGGGCTTGGGGGGATGCGCTGGGTACTACCGTT
>CAYNIT010000163.1:0-10565 GCA_964397205.1 uncultured Phaeodactylibacter sp.
GAGATCGTTTCACGTGACTGGAGTTCAGACGTGTGCTCTTCCGATCTGTCATAGGGCAGCAGCCCGTTCTGAAACCGGGGCAACAGCATCAGTACTCCTCTTGGTGTGATCTGAGCAGTGGTATCGGCAAGATGCACGGCGTATTCCTCATGATCGATAAGAACGAGGGCGAAGCCTTTCGGGCAGGTATACCCGAATTCCGGCTCATCGCCCCTTCCCGGCTCAATTAGCCCCGGGCAATTGTCTAGCGAGCGTAATTTTTCAAATCCGGGAAGACATCAGCGTGGTGCTCTGCCGTTCGCCGGTCGGCTCGCCTGCCGTAGATATAAGCCACTACGAGGGCAGAGCTGAAGCTGCCCTTGAGCAACTCCTGCCGGAAGGCATCCGCCTCCTCGAAGCTGCTGAACGCTCCGATGGTATAACGATAGTAGGGGAAGTCTGGCCGTGTTTCAACCATGGCGCCGTCGTACTCGTCCAAGCCGTTGCCCTTAAAAGCTCCGCGCAGCGAGGAAATCTGTACTTTATAAAGAAGGTCCTGGTTGAAAGGGTGTTGGGGCGCGGCAGGCATCATGCCCTTGTTCAGGCTTGGCAGGCCGGCTTGGCCCGGTGCCTCCTGCGGGAGGAAGAAGGCAAAGTCGAGGCTGGTCTTACCGGCTGGCAATGCCGAAGATAAGCCCGCTCGCAAGAAGAGCGACTCAGAGGCTACGCCTTGATCCATTAAGGCTTGCACCGCTTCTTCCGCCAGCTGAATAGCCTGGTAGAGCCGCTGCCCGGCTCGTTCCCCTTCAGCTCGGTAGGCAGAAAGGACCAGGCCAGCCTCAGGATGCTCCTTGAGAGTCGCGGCTATCCGCTGGAGTTGGGTACGGTGCTGCTCTCCGAGCTTGGCCTGCCCAGGCTCGAAAACCAGCGCGGGAAACTCAGCAACGGAAGAGGCTGCGGGGGCCGGGCGGAATTCGGAGGGCGCGTTCTCTTCGGCTGTATCCGCCTCCTCCTCTGGCCCGGTGGTCAGGTCTACCGAAGGGGGGGTCACGTCTTGCCGGACTTTGCGTACTCCCTCGCTTTGAGCGAATTGGCTGGCGATAGGCGGTTCCATTTCCGGCAGGTAATTGCTGAAATAGGCCGCGTAGAGGTCGCGTTTGCCGAACCCATCCTTGCGAGACGAAGAGAAATAAGCCGTGAATCCGTCTTTTGAAATACGGAAATAGGCATCATCGCCGGCAGAGTTGACGGGGATGGGCAATAACTCCGGCTGTGTCCATACGTCCGACTTCTCATTATAAACGCTTTTGACCACATCCAGCCCCCCGATGCTCCGGCTGGGATGGTTGGTGCTGTAGTAAAGCGTGATGCCGTCCCGGGCTAAGAATGGCGTTGTCTCATCGTAGGGAGAGTTGATGCCCGGCCCCAGGTTTTCCGGCTCTGTCCACTGGCCGTCTCTTTTGGCAGTCCGGTAGAGGTCTAGCCCGCCGTACCCGCCGGGCCGCCGGCTCGAGAAGTAGATGAGGGTGTCTTTGACAAGGTAGAGCGCGCCGTCTCCCAGTCCGGCTGAGATGGGGCCGGCGAAAGGGTCGGAGCTAAGCGTGCGGTTCTCCATGCGCCGAAAAGTATCTACGTATATCTGTCCTTGTTCCGGCGACCATCCGCGAAAGTAGTAAAGCACGGAGCCGTCAGCGTTGAAGTCCAACAGCAGGTCATGCCGGGGGCTGTTCAGCAGGTAGTGCATTTGCTCCACCTCTTTCCAGCTTCCGCCGCCGGCTGCCGACCGGCAGGAGAACATATCGCTGTAGTAGTGCCCGAGCCGATCATCGGGCAGGCCGTTTTCGTCTCTTGGCCCTCCGCTATTGCCGGGCCGTATGGCGGAGAAGTACAATTTGTTAGTAAAGTTGGGGCTGATAACGGGCGCAAACTCATCGTATTCCGAATTGATGCGGCGGCCGAGGTTTTCTACGGCAACCTCTGCTTTTTTGTAGCGCAGGCGCAATCCCGTAGCACAGCGCCGCAGGGCATCCCAGACCATGCGCCGGTTAGGGTGGTTGCTTTTTAGCCGGCGCAAATAGCCCTTGTAAAACTCAGCCGCTTTCCCGAATTGGTGCATGGAGTGAGCAATCTTGGCGCGGTACAACCAACATTCTGGGTAAGGCGTGCGGTTCTCGCTCATCATACGCTTCAGCAGGGCCCGCGATTGTTCCAGTTGATTGAGCTGATAGTAGCAGACCGCCATCAGGAATTTGGCTTCTTCGTCTTCCTCTACCAGCTCCTCGGTACTCTTCAATACGGAAAGGGCATCAGCGTAGTGCTGGTGCACGAAGTACTCCTTGGCTTCTTCTATTTTATAGTCTTGTGCTTGGGCAGAGGACAGAACCATCAGCCCAATGAGCAGGGGTAGCAGATTTCTCATGGTGCCCGATTTTGCACACAGGTAAGAAAGTCGAAAGCAGCCGATACGGCCATTCGGCCGATATGCTTTCCGCGCTGCCGCGGGGGCTTTCTTTCTGCGCTGATCCGACCGCTGGGCAACGAAGCCCACGGTTTTTCAAAAGTTAAAAAAGCATAGGGTTGCTTCTGTGATTGTTTAAAGCTTCAACGGGCTGTATGCGATTCAAATGGATTGTGTATGGTCAAAACCTTCCAGGTAATCCCCGACCCGGCGCAGATAAGAGCCTCCCAGATAGCCGTCTACTACACGGTGGTCGTAGGATAGGGAAAGGTACATCATGTGCCGCACAGCCACCAAGTCGCCGTATTCTGTTTCAACGACAGCCGGCTTCTTTCGGATGGCCCCGACTGCCAGAATGGCCACCTGCGGCTGATTGATGATAGGCGTACCCATCACATTCCCAAAGGTGCCCACGTTAGTGAGCGTGAAGGTGCCGTCTTGTATTTCCTCAGCGCTGAGCTTGTTGTGGCGCGCCCGCCCGACCAGGTCGTTGACCTTTTTGGTAAGCCCAAGCAGGTTGAGGTGATCGGCATTGCGCACCACCGGAACGATTAAGTTGCCGCTGGGCAGGGCGGTTGCCATACCAATATTTATGTCTTTCTTGCGGATGATCTTATCGCCGTCAACCGAGATGTTGATCATCGGGAAATCGCGGATGGCCTTTGCCACCGCCTCCATAAATATAGGAGTGAAGGTGATTTTTTCCCCATGTTTTTCCTGAAAATCTTTTTTGACTCTATTACGCCAGTTGACAATATTGGTTACATCTACCTCCACAAAAGAGGTGACGTGGGGGGAAGTATGCTTGGAATGGACCATGTGCTCCGAGATGATCTTGCGCATGCGGTCCATCTCGATGATTTCCGTGTTGCCGTTGTCGGTTGCCTGGGCACTGCCGGAAGCAGAGCCGGCGGTTGCTTGCTGAGGGGGGGCTTGCGGCTGAGGGCGCTGTTCTTTCGGCTGCGGAGCCCGCTGCCGGCCCTCCACGTAAGCTAAAATGTCTTTTTTGGTGACCCGGCCCTGCAAGCCGCTGCCCTCGATCTGCTCCAGCTCCGCCATGCTGATGTTTTCCTTTTCCGCTATGGTGCGCACAAGGGGCGAATAGAAGCGGTTGCTGCTTCCCGTCCGGCTGATGGGCTCGCCGCTCCCTGCGGTTGCCGGGGTGGGGGCCGGCTCTGGCTGCTGCGGCTGTTCAGAACCGTTTTCCCTTCCGTTTTCGGACTGGCCGGCGGTGGCCGGCTCTTCCTTAACGGAGGGGCTGGACTGCGGCCTAGCGTCTTCTCCTTCTGTAGCTATGAGAGCAATAACCTTGCCGATCTCTACGGTATCGTCTTCCTGGAAGTATATTTCTTTTATGGTGCCATCCACGGGCGAAGGCACTTCAGAGTCTACTTTATCGGTGGCGATTTCCAAGATGGTCTCGTCCTCTTCTACGGTGTCTCCCACATTTTTCACCCATTTGAGGATGGTAGCCTCCATAATGCTTTCCCCCATCTTGGGCATGATCAGTTCAACTTGAGCCATAGACTTCTTGCTTTGAAATTTGGTTGTTATTTGGTTGGCTTCGATGGCGAGATATTCGCTCATTCAGGCTGCAAAAATAGCCGTTTTAGCTGGCTAAAACAAATCTGCTTAGCCTTGGCTTCCCGTACGCTGCGCCGGGAAGTGGCGCAGCAGAAAACGGCGCAGGAAATTGAGGGCGTGGTTGCCGGAGTACTGAATGTTCTTAAGCCGGTCTTTGCCCGCTCGCAGCAGGAAAGTTTCGGTGGCAGTTCGGCTTCCGGCTGCCATCCAAATGGTGCCCACCGGCTTCTCAGGGCTGCCGCCTCCCGGCCCAGCGATGCCGGAGATCGCTATGGATACATCTGCCCCGAAGAGCCGCAGCGCGCCCTGGGCCATTTCCCGCACGGTGGCTTCGCTAACGGCCCCCGCTTTTTCGAGGGTAGCTGCCTGCACGCCGAGCTGTTGTTGCTTTACGGCATTGCTGTAGGCTACGGTGCCGCCCGTGAAGTAGGCGGAGGAGCCGGGCACGGTGGTGATCAGGTGGGACACGTATCCTCCGGTGCAGCTTTCGGCTGTGCACAGGCTCAAGCCACGCTCTTGCAGCAAGCGCCCGACGACCTCCTCCAGCCGCTCGGTTTCGGTACCGAAGGCGATCTCTCCCAGGCGCTTCTGAAAGTAGGCCATTTGTTGCTCAAGTTCTTCTTGTAGCCGGTCTTCTTCTTCTCCGGTGGCACTCAAGCGTAGGCGTACTTGCCCCAGGTTGGGGAGGTACGCCAGCTTGATGTGGCTCGGCAGGTTTTCTTCCAGGTCTGCTATGCGCTCAGCAATGCGGGATTCCCCTTCTCCCGCGGTGAGTAAGGTGCGGTGGGCTACGGGCCGTGGCTTGAACCGTTTCTTCAGGCGGGGAATCACTTCCCGCTCCATCAGGTACTCCATCTCGTAGGGGATGCCGGGCATGGCAACGAGCACGCCCCCCTGATGCTCCATCCAGATGGCGGGTGCTGTGCCCATCCGGTTGACTAAAATGTCCGCGCTTGCCGGCATGAAAGACTGCTGCCGGTGGGCTGCTGTGGGTTGGCGGCCCAGCCGTTCAAAAAAGCGCTGAATGCGGCTATAGGTGGCTTCGTGAAATACCATTTCCGTGCCGGTGTATGCAGCCAGCACCTTTTTGGTAATGTCGTCTTTGGTGGGCCCCAGCCCTCCGGTCAGCAGTACGACATCCGCTTGGCCAGTGCCTGTGTCAAGCGCTTGGGTAATGGCGGCTGCTTCATCCGGCACCGAAGAAATCCCGCTTACGTGTATGCCTGCGTAGTTGAGCGCCTGGCCCATCCAGGCAGAGTTGGTGTCGACGATTTGGCCTATCAGAATCTCGTCTCCGATGGTGATCAAGTGTGCTTTCATGCTACAATTAAGCTGTTGCAGCTCTATTTGTTTTGGTTCAGTCAAAAAGAAATTCGATTTCCTTGAGCCCGTAGGCCGTCCTGCCCTCCGCATGTTCCAACAGCAACTTCCCGCCTGCATCTATGCCTTGTATGCTGGCTTGGAAGGCAGGCTGGCCCGGCCGCCGGAAGCGCCTGAGTTCACGGTAGCCCAGCATGTGCTGATGGTATTCTTCGCGCAGGGCCTGGCCTTGGCCCGATCTTTTGAGGCGGAGGTAAGCTTGTTCGAGCCGCTCCAAAAATGCATACAGCAGCGCCTCCCGGTCCTGCTCAGCGCCGGTAGCCATTCGCAGCGAGGTGGCGCTCTCAGCTCCGGCGGCAAAAGTCGTCTCGTTGACATTAATGCCGAAACCCAGCACGCTGCTCTGCAAGCGCTGGCCCTGCAGGGCGTTTTGGATGAGAATGCCCGCGGCCTTTCGCCCCTGTAGATAAACGTCATTGGGCCATTTGACCTGCGCGGGCAATGCCGTTGCCGCTTCTATTGTTCCCCGCAGCGCCAACGAAGCCATTAAGTTGAGCGCGTACTGATGCCGAGCGTGCAGAAATCGCGGGAATAAAATGACACTAAATGTCAGGCTCTTTCCCGCCTGACTGTGCCAGCGGCTGCCAATTTGTCCTCTCCCTGCCGTCTGCTGGTCTGCTATGACAAGGGTACCTTCGTTTGGAGTGCTTTTTGATAAAAGGTCCTGGGCATAAGCATTAGTGGAGGGGAGCTCCTCAAAAGCGTGAACAACCTTTCCAATAAAAAGGGCGTTTTTATTACGCATTGGCAAATTATTTGGTAATTTTATTTGTTGAATAGCGAAGACAAAACGCTATGTCGGAAAGATGCCCTGCTCCAACGCTGGAAGACACATTTTCCGGGCTTAGTCATCGAGCAGCGTTATTTTTTAATTAGCAAAACTAACAAAATCTGAGTTTGAATTCACAAGCTAAGGTCCAAGAGCGCCAACCTACCACTGAAGCGTTAAACGCACTGATCATCGAAAGTATTCAGGACACTAAAGGCGGGAATATCCTCAAATTGGATATGCGCCACATCGAAGAAGCCCCCACGGATTACTTCATCCTCTGCGAAGGCGAGTCTGATACGCAAGTCAAGGCCATTTCGGATAATATTCAAAAACGGCTGAAAGCAGAAGCGCAAACCTATGCCTCTCATGTTGAGGGAGAGCGTTCAGCTCTTTGGATATGCCTGGATTACTTTCATACTGTCGCCCATATTTTCCATAAGGAGCGCCGCAGCTTCTACGAATTGGAGAACCTTTGGAGCGATGCCAAAATGACGCAGTACCAAAGTTTGTAGCTATTAGTAGCTTCTTGGCCGAATTGTGGCAACGAATTGCAGCTTGCAACGTTACTACTTTGTAATGCTTTGCAAAAAGGCTGCTCGCCCCAAAGATTCTGGAAAGGCTCCGGCAATTAGGGGCCCCAACCGGTGAACTCTTTGCGCATATTGCCATTCTCACTCGGTAACTGAATACTTCTCCCTTTTGATGAGAAGGACTTCCAAGGGCGCGCTTGGTTGCCACCCTGCTACCTGCGGTAAATGGGTGAATGAACCACGCCCTCGTATACTCGCCCGGCTGGAAGCAGCTTTTGCTTGCTGTGCTGAGGGCGGGAATAGTTGAAAAAAGCGGTTTGATTGATGGAAAACAACAAAAATAAAGACGAGAATAAGCCGAATGGGCCCAAATTCAATTCCTATTGGATCTACGGCATCATCGCGCTTTTCTTACTTGGCATCAACTTCTACAGTGCCTCCATGGGTTCTCAGGAACAGGTGGGGCGCAAAAAACTCGGTGAGATGATCGTCGAGCAGGATGTCGAAAAACTGGTGGTGGTCAACAGCAAACGAGCCTTGATCTATATCAAAGACCGGGCTTTGAAAGAGAAGACAGAGTTCTACAAGGATGCGGAACGCCGAAGCACGCTGAGCGGAGAGACCCATCAGTACTGGCGGGAAATTGGCTCCGTAGAGTCATTCGAAGATTGGCTGGTGGAAATCCAGAAAGAAGCGGGCATCCCTAGAGATGAACGCATCAACCCGACCTATGATACACGGCAAAACTGGATTACGCCACTGCTGGGGTGGGTACTGCCCATCGTTATTGTGGTGGCCATCTGGATATTCATCATGCGCCGCGTCAGCGGTGGTGCTGGCGGGCCGGGTGCCCAAATCTTCAATATTGGTAAGTCCAAGGCCACCCTGTTCGATCAGAACAGCAAGGTCAATATCACTTTCCAGGATGTAGCCGGCTTGGACGAAGCCAAGGAAGAGGTCATGGAGGTGGTGGACTTTCTGAAAAACCCTAAAAAGTACACCGCCCTCGGGGGTAAAATACCTAAGGGCGTACTGCTGGTTGGCCCTCCGGGTACTGGCAAAACCCTACTGGCAAAAGCAGTAGCTGGAGAAGCTGGCGTGCCTTTCTTCTCTATCTCTGGCTCCGACTTCGTGGAGATGTTTGTGGGGGTCGGCGCTTCCCGGGTACGAGACTTATTCAAACAAGCCCGCGAAAAAGCGCCCTGTATTGTCTTCATCGACGAGATCGATGCCATCGGCCGCGCCCGCGGCAAAGGCAATTTCCAGGGCGGCAACGACGAGCGCGAGAATACGCTCAATCAGCTGCTCGTAGAGATGGATGGTTTCAGCACAGACAAGGGGGTCATCTTGATGGCAGCGACCAACCGCCCGGATGTGCTGGACAACGCCCTGCTGCGCCCCGGCCGCTTCGACCGTCAAATTGGCATCGACCGCCCTGACCTGAAAGGCCGCAAGGCGATCTTCAGCGTGCACCTGCAGAACATCAAAACCTCTGAAGGGGTCAGCGAAGAAGAGCTGGCAGAGATGACGCCGGGCTTTGCGGGCGCAGACATCTCCAATATCTGCAATGAAGCCGCGCTAGTAGCCGCCCGCCGCAACAAGCAGGCGGTAGATATGGATGATTTCAACTTCGCACTGGACCGCGTTATCGGTGGCCTGGAGAAAAAGAACAAGCTCATATCCCCAGAGGAAAAGAAAATCATCGCTTATCACGAAGCTGGGCACGCTATATGCGGCTGGTACCTGCCGCACGCCTCGCCGCTGGTGAAAGTGACGATCGTCCCCCGGGGCATCGGTACCCTTGGTTACGCCCAGTATCTGCCAAAGGAGGAATACATCACCCGTACAGAACAACTGCTCGACCGAATGTGCATGACCTTCGGCGGACGGGCTGCTGAATCCCTCGTATTTGATAAAATATCGACTGGCGCCCAGAATGACTTGGACCAGGTGACCAAGATGGCCTACAGCATGATCACTGTATTTGGCATGAACGATAAGGTAGGGCAGGTCTCCTTCCACGGCATGTCTCAGGACCAGTTCCAGCGCCCTTATTCCGACGATACGGCTACGCTGATCGACGATGAGGTGCGCCGGCTGGTGGAGTCACAGTATATCCGTGCCAAAGAGCTGCTCACCGAGCGGCGCGAAGAGCTGGAAATTCTGGCCAACCAATTGCTGGAAAAAGAAGTCTTGCTGAAGTCAGATGTAGAGCGCCTCATTGGGCCCCGCCCGGACAGCGCTGCTGAAGCATCCAGCCAGTCGCCGGAAGCTAGCCAGAATGAGAACGGATTGCACGAAAACGAAGGGCAGGAGCAGCCCGAAACGCCCAAAGAAGCTTAGGGAAAGGGCAAAATTCATTGTTAGGTGTACGATAAGCGGGGGCGGATTCCTGGAGATTCCGCCCCCGCTTGCGTTCTGAGGGTTATGCTTGTTCCAGCGCTTGCTTCAGCCGCTTGAGGTCGGCTTCCTGCTGTTTGCGCATAGGCCCTTTGACCAAAAATCCAAAGATGTTGAACAAAGCCGGGCGTAGCTTGACTTCGGTTTCTAGTACCAAGCGGGTTTGCCCGTCGCCCTGATCGAGAAAGCGGAAGTCCTGTTCACTGAGCATATTGCGGTGGGAAAGCAGGCAGCGGAACCGTTCGTGGGGGCGCACTTCCAGCACCTCTTCTCTTATTTCGGTTTTGTGCTTCCCATCTTTGAACACTTGGGTGGCAACACTGCCTGTTTTGCGTTTGCCGCCGGACTGTGGCTGGTAACGCTCAAAGCCTTGCATCCAGTGCTTCATATTCTGCGGGTGCAGAACTACAAAGCGGTATACCTCATCCACCGGGCGCTCTATTTGTAAGCTGCTTTGTATACGCATATCAAAAACTAAAGCCTACAGAAATCTGCAGGTTGCTATTGCGGTCGTCGTCGTCCCGCTTTACATAAGCATTGTCGGCATCGACCTCCTGCCGGGAAATGTCTTGGCTCTGCTCTGTAATATCGCTCAGGCTGTAGTTGAAACGAGCGCCCAGGAAAAGCCCTTGGTTGAGGTAGTAGGCAACGCCGCCTACGAAACCAAGGTCAAGCGTATTGAATAGGTTTTCCTCATCGTCCAGAAATTGGTAGCGGGCATTGAGCTGCTCGGGTATGGCGACATCCTGGTTGCTGATTTCCCGGAGCTCCGAGTTGTCGAGGTCCACTTCACGCTCTTTGTCCTTCTGGTAGTTGAAATCAAGAGCAACCTGAAAAGGTGCGATGTCTTCTCCATTTGCACTTGTGCCCTGAAAGCCCGTCTCGCCGCTAGCTTTGGAAGACACCAGGAAGCCGGCACTTAGGCCAGCGGAGAGCTCAAATTTTCCAAGTTTGGCTACCCCCATCACTGGAATGTCGATGTAAGCGTTGGTAACTTCCAGGGTAGTCACCCGCTCTCCGGTAGCCAATACAGGGGCGCTGCCGTCCACCGGGCGGAGCAGCCAGTAGGAGTCGCCATCGTAGTCGATGATGCCGCCCTTCTGAGAGTAAAGCAGTTCAGCTCTCAGGCGGAAGATATCGGTGAACTTCACATTGGCAATGGCGCCGACGTGGAAATTGGTGGAATTGCCAAATTCTTCGAACTCCGAGCCGTCTGGAGCCGTCTCCAGCTCGCCATTGAAAGTGACAAAGTTCAGGCCGGCCCGAAAGCCCCCGGAAAATTCCTGAGCCTGCGCCGTTGTCAGGCTGAAAAGCGGCAATAAGAGAAATAAGATAGGATATCGCTGCATTTTTCGATGGTTTTGTCAGAGCTTCCGCTCCGTTGAGTCAAGGTTTTCTGATTGTACGCCTAAGGGGTCGCGCAACAATAACTTACCGATTTAGACTCGTTTTTTTGCACGCT
>CAYNIT010000164.1:0-10533 GCA_964397205.1 uncultured Phaeodactylibacter sp.
TTCCGGAGGTTGTGTGCTTCCAGACGCTTTTTGATTTCTTCTTCCATTGGTTGTTTTCTGCCTTCCGGTGAATATACTGAAAGTAGGGCAATTTGCACGAAAGTGCGCTCCCCTACTTCAATAACCTCTGTAGCTTCTGCAGGGTTGAGCGCCCTGTTCGAGTCCTGTGCCGGACAGTGAGCTGTATTTTGCGGAAAGCGTACTTAACATAGACGGGCAGGCAGGCGTTGAAACCTGAAATAAGCAACCTCATGCGTACCAGCTTGATCACCATCGGCCTCCTGGGCATCCTTCTCAGCTCTTGCAAAGTGAGCGACTATTCCTCCGATGCTCGTCCCGTAGAGCACCTTATCTGGAACAGCCTGTTGCAGGAGCATGTCACGGAAGAAGGCCTCGTAGACTACCAAGGCTTCCTGCGGGACAGCGCCCGGCTTAATGAATACCTTACCCTGCTCAGCAACCACCACCCCAACGAGCAGCATTGGAGCCGCAATGAACGCCTGGCCTACTGGATCAATGCCTATAATGCCTTTACCGTGGATCTCATTCTGGAGCATTACCCCTTAGAAAGCATTAAGGACATCAAGAATGGCATCCCGTTCATCAATACCGTTTGGGACATCAAGTTCATCGAAATTGAGGAGCGCACCTATGACCTCAATAACATCGAACACGGCATCATCCGCCCTAAATTTGAGGAGCCACGGATTCACTTTGCGGTCAACTGCGCTTCCATATCCTGCCCGAAGCTGCAGGACTTTGCCTTTACCGCCAAACAGCTCGACCAACAGCTGAACCAAGCCGCCCGGGAATTTTTGGCAGACGATAGCAAAAACAAAATCAGCCGGGGGCAGGTGGCCCTGTCCAAAATCTTTTCCTGGTACGGTGGCGATTTCAAAACCGAGGGCCAAAGCTTGATCGAATACATTAATCAGTACAGCCCGGTGGAGGTCGATGAAGATGCAGAAGTGGATTACATGGACTACAACTGGGCTCTGAATGGGACATCTTCACCCCCCACAGTGGGAAAAGCGGGGGCCGATTGAGCCATACAGGCAGCCAACTGCTCAGGCGGAGGGTATAAGAAAATGCTCCTGGCCCTTGAGAAAAGCCTCTGGGTTCCGTCCTGCCACCAGCTTGAAGCCCCGGATAAAGTGAGCCTGACCGCCAATCACGCTTTACCGGCGGATGCCCCCTCCCAGGGGCGTATCCGGCATTCCCTCCGGCTGCCGGCCCTGTACAGCCGGCATAGAAAAGGTTTGAATACGCGGCAACACATAGCGGCCGAATAAATGGCACTCGTCCAGGTGCGGATAGCCAGAGAGGATAAACGCCCGGATGCCCATGTCCATATACCGCTGTAGTTTGGCCAGTACCTGATCGGGATCCCCTACAATAGCTGCTCCGCAGCCGGAGCGCGCCCGCCCAATGCCCGTCCACAGATGGTCTTCCACAAAGCCCTCGGCATCCGCTTGCTCACGCACGGCGGTTTGGCGGGCCACGCCGTAGGATGTGCCATCCTGGGCGCGCAGGCGGATTGCTTCGCCGCGTTGGTCATCCACGTGAGCCATGAGGCGGCGGGCGGCAGCGCGGGCGGCTTCCTCCGTCTCCCGTACTATGACGTGTACGCGCAGGCCGAAGTCCACTTCGCGCCGATAGCCAGCGGCTTTGTCGCTCATATTTTGCATCAATTGCTGCAATTTTTCTTCGGTTTCCGGCCACATGAGGTAGACATCGCAGTGCTGGGCGCAGAGGTCCACTCCGGGCGGGGAGTAACCGCCGAAGTAAAGCAAGGGGCCGCCGTTCTGCTGGTACGGCCGGACCGGTTCGGTCGTGGGCAGCTTTATGTTGTAAAACTCTCCCTGGAAGTCGATCGCGCCCTGCGCCCAGCATTGTTTAAGGATTTCGATCACCTCGCGGGAGCGCTGGTAACGGGCAGCGGATTCCAGCTCCTCGCCGGGCATATTAGAGGAAATGATGTTGATGGTAAGGCGGCCGCGCAGGATATGGTCGAGGGTAGCGATGGAACGCGCCAGCATGGGCGGGTGCAGTTCTCCGCAGCGGATGGCGGCCAGCAAATTGATCTGCTGTGTGAGCGGGGCAACCGCGCTGGCGAAGGTCCAGACATCCTGCCCTACTTGATAGGAGGAAGGGCAAAGAATGTTGCGGTAGCCCAGGCGGTCTGCGGTGAGCAGCACATTGGAGGTGTTGCTCCAGTTGCTTTTGTAACGGAAGTCATGCTGGCTCAGGAAGGCATCATCGCCATTGCAAAGGGGGGCGAACCATGCGACTTCTGCACCTTTTAGCTGGCGGGAACGGATATTGAGGCTCATGGCGGATAGTTGGTCTGCTCAACAAAGTAAGCAAAGTTGTGCGGCTTGCCGAATACGAGCTTCCAAAATCTTAGCCCGCCCAGCCTTCGCGGTCGAGGCTCCGGAAGTGGATGGCCTCCGCTAAGTGCTCCATTTCAATGCCCTCGCTATTGTGCAAGTCAGCTGCGGTGCGCGCTACCTTAAGGATGCGGTCGTAGGCGCGGGCGGAGAGCTGCAGCTTTTCCATGGCTTTCTTAACCAGCATACGGCCCGCCTGATCTACCTGGCAGAGTTCGCGCACCATCCGGCTTGGCATTTGCGCATTCGAGTTGATGCCGGGCTGGCCTTTGTAGCGTTCCGCCTGTATTTCGCGGGCACGTATCACCCGGGCAGCGATCTCCTCGCTGGATTCGGCGGGCAATTCCGAGCTAGCCAGTTGATCGTAGGAAACCGGCGTCACCTCCACGTGCAGATCAATGCGGTCGAGCAAAGGGCCGGAAATCTTATTGAGGTAGCGGTTGATTTGTGCCGGGCCGCAGACGCATTCTTTTTCGGGGTGGTTGTAGTAACCGCAGGGGCAAGGGTTCATGGAAGCCACTAGCATAAAATTGGCCGGGTAGTCTACGGTGGTGCGGGCGCGGGAGATGGTCACCCTCCGCTCTTCCATGGGCTGCCGCAGGACTTCCAGCACGGTGCGTTTGAACTCAGGCAGCTCGTCGAGGAAAAGCACGCCATGGTGTGCCAGGGATATTTCTCCCGGCATCGGGTTGCTGCCCCCGCCCACAAGCGCCACATCGCTGATGGTGTGGTGGGGGGAGCGGAAGGGGCGATTGGCGATCAGGGCTGATTCCGGCGGCAGGGTGCCGGCAACGGAGTGGATCTTGGTGGTCTCCAGCGCTTCGTGCAAATTGAGCGGCGGCAGGATGGTAGGCATGCGGCGCGCCAGCATAGTTTTGCCGGCGCCAGGCGGGCCGATGAGGATGACGTTGTGGCCGCCGGCGGCAGCTATTTCCAGCGCCCGTTTAATGTTCTGCTGCCCTTTTACGTCCGAAAAATTGACGGAAAAGGTATTTTGGGTTTCGAAGAACTCATCCCGGGTAAGCACCATTTTGGGGTCCACCTCTACCTCTCCATTGATGAAGTCTACGGCTTCCCGCAGATGGCTTACCCCGTACACGTTGATGTCGTTGACAATAGCCGCTTCCCGGGCGTTTTGCTTGGGCAGGATAAAGCCTTTAAACCCCTCTTTGCGCGCCTGTATGGCGATGGGCAACGCCCCTCGTATAGGCCGGAGGCTGCCGTCGAGCGACAATTCGCCCATGATGATGTACTGATTTAGGTTTTCGCCTTGAATCTGACCGGAGGCGGCGAGCACGCCCACTGCGATGGGCAGGTCATAGGCGGAGCCTTCCTTTCGGATGTCCGCAGGTGCCAGGTTGACCACCGTTTTGATGCGTTTCATGCGGTAGCCGATATTCTGGATAGCGGCTTCAATACGGGAGAACCCTTCGCGGACGGCATTGTCCGGCAGGCCTACCAGGTAGTAGAAATTTTTGTCCGTGGCTACCTTGCCGCCGATATTGACTTCGACGGTTATGGTGCGGGCATCGACGCCTTGCACGGCGCTGGAGTAGGTTTTGATCAGCATCAGAGGTCGCTTTAGGGGTAAAGACAGCCTCTAAGTTAGAAAAAATCGCTAAGTTATGTCTCCACCCTACAGGCATCTTGCCTTCCAAGAGCAGAGCTACAAGCCGTTTGGACACCAACCGCTTTTTTTGCCCTGGCGCTGCCGGTCGGGATCAAGGAGTTGTTAGCGCACAAAATGACCCCCTCCCCAAGCCCCGCAGCAGCGCCGGCCGCCTATAGCAATTAGATTGGCCGCTGGAAGCGAAGGCTGGAGAGGAAGAAGGCATCGCCTACAACTGATGAATTGTACGTGCGGCGATGCTGACCCAGTATTATTCTAGCTTAGACAGCATCTTCCGGGCGTTAGCGTTGTCAGGATTGAGCTCAAGGGAACGTTGGTAATGCCGGACAGCTTTTTCCGTGTCGCCGGCCTGGTAGTAAGCCTCCGCCAGGCTGTCAAAGGCGTTGCCGGAGCGAGGGTGCTGTTGGGTATTGTATAGGAAAGCTTTAATCGCCATGTCGTGATGCCCTTGATTGAGGAAGAGATAACCGATCTGGTTGACTTCCCACTCGCCCAGGTAGGCCGATTTGCTCTGCTGTAAGCTGCTGAAGCGCGCGTAAGCAGCATCAGGCCCGTTGGTGCGGAATTCTTGGGCTATCATCCGGGCTCCATCCGGCAGCGGAGGCAGTATTTCCAGTAGCTCCATCTTCCATTGGACTTCGGAGCCAGATAACTGTAGTTTGCCAGAGGAGCGCATGGCTTGCCGAAAGTCATCCATCGGTATGGTGAAGAGGTACTTGCCGCCCTCCTTCATTACGGAAAAAGCTTTCTGGAAAGCTGGCGAGAGCTCGGAAATGAGCTGGTAATCGGGTACCCCGATCTGGTAGGTCGACACCAGTTTTTTGCCGTTGGCATCTACCAGCTCATTGTGGGTCAAAGCACCCTGCTCGGGGCTTAGATTAGGGCCACTACCGGGCTTAAGCGTTTCGTATTTCCAGCCATTCGGAGTGGTGGATTGCGCAAAAGCCGAGAAGCTAAGCATAAGAATAAGGCATAGGGGGGATAGCCGTTTTTTCATGGTTCTTAGGTTTTGGTGATTCAGTACATGAGATGAACAAATATCATATAAAAAATATGATAATCTAAATATTGTTCTCGGATTTAACACTTACGGCTTGCTTAGTCCGGTTTTTTAAAGTTCAGATCGAGCAAGCGCAGCCATCGCCTCTTGTTCAGGTTAACCGTTTTGTACTTAAATAATTTGGCGATACCATACCCCAGGCCGATGGATGTCAGGGACACGATGGCATCCGACCACCGATAGTTGGTTTCCGGATCGCCATCCGTAGCAAAGCCAACGGCAGCAAAACCTGACCAGCTGCCGCCGAAGACCATTAATCCGCCGCCAATTTTGTCCGGCCACCCCCTTTCGAACCGCAGAGCTCCGATTTCGGAAATGTTGAGATAGCGGTCGCCCAGAACGATCAGGCTATCGGCTACTCGAAAATCCTCGATGTATCCCAGCCGGAAGCCCTCCTGGCCTTTCAAACGGTATGCGATGGTAGAGCCAATGTGGATTTTTTGGGTTTCGGGTCTGCCGTATTTTTCGATCTGCAGCACTTTTTGGGCGAGGCCAGCTGTAAAAGAGAACGCAACGAATAGCAAGGCGGCAAGGAAGGTCTGGGTTTGCATGCTGTATTAGAGTTTGAACAAGAGAACAATCATCCTGCGCTTCGGTTGGTCTAGCTCCGGCGCCGGCCGTGCTTTTTCAGGAAGCGCTTGATCAGCCCCTGCATGGCGCGATCCATGTCGGCGTAGGGCACTTTTTCCTTTGCGACATAGAGCAGCATGAAGGTGTACTGCGGCGCATCATCGGGAAGCTTCTGGTATAGGGTGCCTTTGCGGAGCCGCCAGGACTCCCGCAGCTGACGGCGCAAGCGATTGCGGTCCACCGCCTTCGGGAATTTTCGCTTAGGCACACTGAAGGCACACTGCACCGGAGCATCTCCGGATCGCTGTTCTCTTGGGCGGTAAATCAACCGAACGGGATACTGCCCGATGGATGGGGATTTGCCGGCGAACAAGCGGCCGATGGCTTTGCGGCTTTTGAGCCTTTCGCTTTGCTTCAAACGTTGCGTCATCAACTTTTTTTCGAGTCTAACCCCCCGTCAATAAAGGCGTTTGGGCGGTTTGCTTAATTTTTTTCGAGAATAATTTATGGAATTTCTGCTTTTCCGAGACTACTTAGTAGAAACTAAATTTCAAAACCCATTAAACCGCTTTACGATGGAAAAGCAAACTTTTTTCTCCGAAACCGTCAAGACCGAAGGCCGCACCTACTTTTTTGACCTGAAAGAAGCCAGCAACGGCACCCCTTACCTCTGCATCACTTCCAGCCAGAAGAACAAGGAGGGAGCCTACGATAAGACCCGCATCTACATTTTCGAAGATGGCTTCGAGCAGTTTTCGGATGCACTGGCTAAAGCTATGAAGAGCTACTCCGAGTCTGCTGCAACGGCTGCATAAGCTACGGCGCAGCGGCTCAGAGCGAGTTCTTAGGGGCCGTCGGGTTACAGGGGTTACAGCCTGCTGTGGTATCTATAGACTTGACGGCCCTGCTTCTGTAACATTTCGTCTTGGGGTACCGCGAAACAATAACTTCGTCTATTCTGAGCAGCTTTTGTTATGCGATCCCTTAATTCGGGCACTCCACGGAACCAGATGGGCTGGCCTGGCATGGGTGAACCAAATGGTCCGTTGTTCCCGCTTCAACAACCCTTAATCCACCTATGACTTACCCACCCCAAAGCCTGTCGATCAAAAGCTGGGCGGAAGAGGACCGCCCCCGGGAGAAGCTCCTGCAACAGGGCAAACCCGCTCTCTCGGATGCGGAATTGCTCGCCATCTTGCTCGGGTCTGGCACCCGGGAGGCATCAGCAGTTGCTGTTGCCCAAAAGATCCTAAACTCGGTTAACCATAACCTCAATGACCTTGGGCGGCGCAGCATCGCCGAACTCAAGACCTTCAAAGGCATCGGCGAGGCCAAGGCCATTACCATCAGCGCCGCCCTGGAGCTTGGCAGGCGCCGGCAACTCTCCCGCATTGCCGAAAAACCACAGGTTGCCTGCAGCCGGGATGCCTACGATGCTATCGCTCCTATCCTGGTTGACCTGCAGCACGAGGAATTCTGGATAATAAGCCTCAACCGGGCCAACCGGGTCCTGGGGCGCAGCCGGGTGAGTGCGGGCGGAATGTCGGGAACCGTGGTTGATGCCAAAATTGTGTTCCGTAAAGCCCTGCACACGGAGGCTAGTTCTATCGTGCTCTGCCACAACCATCCTTCCGGGAGTTTGAATCCCAGCCAGGCAGACCTCGACCTCACGAAAAAGTTAGCCAAAGCCGGAAAAGCCGTTGACATTCCCGTATTGGACCATTTGATCGTATCCGAGCGGGGTTACTACAGCTTTGCAGATGAGGACAAGCTCCCGGATTGATTATTTCCACGAGCGCTTACCGAGTAACCGGATTGCCTGGCTACAACTAATCGCCAAATGGCTTGTTCCTCAATTGTTAGCCAAACAAACTAAGGAACGTGCATGGCATCAGCGGATACGAATAAGGTCGATTACCGATTGCTGGGGCGGGTTTTTGGACTGACTCAGCCCTACCGAAGGATTTTTTACCTAGCGGCATCCCTGGCGGTGCTTCTTGCGCCATTATCTACCGCCCGGCCCTACCTGATCAAGGAGATGGTGGACGAGTACATATTTGTCAACGACATTGCCGGCCTCACCCGGATGGCACTCGTATTGGGCGGCATCCTGATGCTGGAGTCCTTTTGCCGCTACTGGTTTATCTTCTCCACGAATTTGCTTGGGCAGTCTGTAATACGGGACTTGCGCACTCGCATTTTCAAACACATCACCAAGCTCCGGCTGACCTACTTTGACCGTACGCCGATTGGCACCTCCACCACCCGGACCATCAACGATATTGAAGCCATCAATACCGTCTTTTCTCAGGGCTCAATTACAATTATTGCTGACTTGCTGACGCTGGTAACGGTTCTGGGAGTGATGTTCTACACCAGCTGGAAGCTGACGCTGATTTGCCTAACCACTATGCCCTTTTTGATTATTGCCAGCTATGTATTCAAGGAAAAAGTAAAGGTAGCTTATCAGCGGGTTCGCTCCCATATTTCCGGCATGAATGCCTTTTTGCAGGAGCGGATTACGGGCATGCGGATCGTGCAGATTTTCAATGCTGAGAAGGATGAGATGCGGAAGTTCAAGAAAATCAACCGGGATTACACCCAGGCTAACCTGGACTCTATCCTCTACTACGCTGTCTTCTTCCCGGTAGTAGAGATCATATCTGCAGCCTCTCTCGGGCTGATGGTCTGGTGGGGAGCGCAGGATGCGCTGCAAGCCAATGGTGTTACACTGGGAGCGCTGGTGGCTTTCCCGATTTACCTGGACATGCTCTTTCGGCCAATCCGTACCGTTGCCAACAACTTCAACAACCTACAGATGGGGCTGGTCGCCTCCGAACGGGTGTTCAACCTGCTGGACCGCGATGATACCATACAGGATGAAGGCAGCATCAAACCGGAGCGCCTCGATGGGAAGATCCAATTCGATGGGGTACACTTCGCCTACAACCCGCCGGAATATGTGCTGAAGGACATCAATTTTGAAGTACAGCCCGGAGAAACCTTAGCCATTGTAGGCAGTACCGGCTCTGGCAAATCTACCATAATCAACATTCTCAACCGCTTCTACGAGATTCAAAAAGGCAACATCTTAGTGGACGATACCGATATCCGGCAGTACGAACTGGAAGCTTACCGGAAGCGGATTGCCATAGTGCTGCAGGATGTATTCCTGTTTTCTGGCTCTGTGTTGGAAAACATCAGCCTGCGGGATGACAACATCAGCCGCGAAGAGGTGATTAAAGCTTCCAAAATGATCGGCGCTCACGAATTCATTGAAAAGCTGCCCGGTGGCTACGATTACCAGGTGATGGAACGGGGAGCTACGCTGTCGATGGGCCAACGGCAGCTCATATCCTTCGTCCGCGCCCTTGTTTTTGATCCAGATATACTGATCTTGGACGAAGCCACTTCCTCCATTGATCCGGAGACCGAATCCGTCATTCAGTACGCTATAGAGACCCTGCTTGCCAAGCGCACCTCTATTATCATTGCTCACCGCCTGTCGACGATTCAGCACGCGGACAACATCATGGTGCTGAGCAAGGGAGAGGTGGAAGAATTCGGAAGCCACGAAGAACTGCTGAAGATTGAAGACGGGCGCTACCGGAGCCTATACGATATGCAATTTTTCCAGGCTGCAGAAGCTTAAATTTACTGGAACTGTTCCTTTACTACTGGCCGGATGAGGAAAAACCCATCTTCCCCTTGTTTCTGGTAAAGCGGCATCAGCAGCAGGCCATCCTCTTCGGCGCGTACTGGCCCATTCCGATCATAGGCCAGCACCTCGCCGGCGAAAACTTCCTGAAAGTTTTTGTAGTCGGGTTCCATGCGAAAATTATCTTCTGGCTGTATAGGGTGGGTACGGATGAGCTCGGAGACTTTGGGCAGCCCCCGGGAGTACTCAATCAACAGCGCGTCGTGCCGGTTCTCTACATCCTCTGACTGCACACATCCTACAGTGCGCATGCAATTGATAATGGCAGCGATGGCGCGGTTTACAGAGAGCGTCTCTTGGTGTTGGCCAGATTCGAAGCAAACGGCTACGGTCGGGCATCCTATATTGGAGGTGTTGAAATAGTGCAGTGTAGTGCCTTGTATCCCTTCTAGGAAGCCCTTAACCACAGGGGCGTGGAGCTCAACGGCGATCTTAACGCTCTCCGGGTCGTCGGTGGCAATAGAAAAAATACCGCCGAAAGCGGTAGTAGTATGTAAATCCAAAAGCACAACTTTCTCCGGCTGATAGGCCTCAATTTCTTTCATTATCAAGCTGTGCAACTCAAAGATTTCCAATTCTTCCGCTTGCAGGCTTGACTTTGGGCTTTTGAGTATGCGCTCGACATTTTCGGTGGTCCACATGCGGTTGAGGTCGCGCTCCAGGAAGCGCGCTCCCTTTTGCATTGCCCGGAGATTGCCTTTCAGGCCTATTAAACGGCCCTTGAACTGGAAATCAGGGTTGGTTTCGGGCTCCATTTCGAGCAATCGGAATAGAATGTCTATGGCTTGTATACCAGCGGGTTCGTTGCCGTGGGTCCCGCCCAGGCAAATAAGCAACGGCCCTTTTTGCTGACCAGAGTAACTTCCAATGATGCGCTCGTTATTCATGGGACGTTTTTCTGCACTGATACAACACCCCAGGCGGAGAGAAGTTTGACGAGCATCAAGACAGATACTGCCAAAGGAAACGAGTGGCGTAACTACGGTAGGGCCGCCAGTTTTCTGCGATGGATAGCATCGATTTACGAAGCGCTTTGCCCTTGCCTTCCAAGCCGTAGAGCTGCTGCATAGCCTTTTGTATACCTAAATCCCCAGGGGGAAAAACGTCTGGCCGCCCGAGGTTGAATAGCAGGATCATCTGCACGGTCCAGGTTCCTATTCCCTTA
>CAYNIT010000165.1:0-10479 GCA_964397205.1 uncultured Phaeodactylibacter sp.
CGATGCGCGGGGCATCTCCAGCTTCTTGTAGATTCATGCCAAAATCGACCATATTGACGATAATCTGGGTATGGCCCTGCGGCTGAAAGTCGCCGCCCATAACTCCGAAGCTCATGAACGGCTGGCCGTCTTTAGTGACGAATGCCGGTATAATGGTGTGAAAAGGGCGCTTCCCCGGGGCGTAGGTATTGGCCTGGCCCGGAGTGAGGGAGAACAGCTCCCCGCGGTCCTGCAGCATGAAGCCCAAGCCGGGGGGCACCATGCCGGATCCCATGCCCCGGTAATTGCTTTGGATTAGGGAAATCATGTTGCCTTCTTCATCCGCAACAGTCAGGTAGATGGTTTCTCCGGCACTGATTTCTCCGGCTTCGTAGCTGCGGGCGCGCTCGGGGGAGATTTCCGCTCGGCGCTTTTTGGCGTATTCCTTTGATATCAGCGTTTCCACCGGCACCTCCACAAAGTCCATATCCGCGTAGTAGCGCGCCCGGTCTTCGAATGCCAGTTTTTTGGCCTCCACAAAGTGATGGATGTATTCGGGGCTGCCGAAGCCCATGGCGGAGATGTCGAAGCCCTCCAGAATGTTGAGCATCTGAAGCGCTGCTATGCCCTGGCCGTTGGGCGGGAGTTCCCAGACATCATAACCGCGGTAATTGGCAGAAACGGGCTCTACCCATTCTGATTGGTGGCTCGCCAGGTCTTCGTAAGAGAGGAAACCGCCTTGTTCCTGGATAAAGCTGGCGATAGTTCGCGCCATATCGCCTTTGTAGAAAGCGTCGCGGCCGCCGTCAGCTAGTTTGCGATAGGTGGATGCTAATTTGGGGTTTTTGAAAATATCTCCTTTGCTCGGCGCTTTTTCCCCGTCGATGGTATACGTTTCGGCCACATTCGGATAGCCCTTGGAAATGTAGTAAGGGACCGAACGCTGCATGTAATAGCCGATCAGCTCGCTGACGGGGAAACCTTGCTCGGCGTAGGCTATAGCGGGTGCCAGGATGTCCCGCATCGGCAATTTCCCAAATTTCCTATGCAGCTCGAACCACCCGTCCACGCAGCCGGGCACGCTTACGGGCAGGGGCCCCAGCGGCGGTATTTTATCGTACCCCTCCCGGGCAAAGTATTCCAATTCCAGTGATTTGGGGGAGCGGCCGCTGGCGTTCAGCCCGTACAATTGCTCAGTCTCGGCATCCCAGACAATCGCGAATAAGTCGCCGCCGATGCCACAGCCTGTCGGCTCCATCAGGCCGAGGGCTGCGTTGGCTGCGATAGCAGCATCAATAGCGGTGCCGCCTTCTTTTAGCATATCCAACGCGATCTGCGTAGCCAGGGGTTGCGAAGTACAAGCCATAGCGTTGGGAGCAATGACTTCAGAACGGGTGGCAAAGTTGCGGCCGGTAACCCGGTCTTGGGCGGGCAACAGCAGGGGCAACACGCCAAAAAGCAGCAGTAATGAGTTGAGTTTTTTCATATCTTGAAGTTTGCTTTTACTCAGTTAAAACTTTCTCAAAATTTATTTATAAAAAACAAAAAACCTAGCCAAAATTATAACCGTTCAAAAAATCCTTGACGGCCATTCGCTTCCGTCCCTGCAGCTGCAATTCCTTGAGCCATACAAAACCGTCGGCGGTGGCAACTTTCACCCAGTTCTTGTTGTCGGAGAGGAAGGTGCCTGGAATCTGATCGTGATCTTTGATTTCCATTTCAGCGCGGAGGATTTTCAGCTCCTTGTCATCCAGGGCCGTCCAAGCGGCAGGGTAGGGGCTCAGGCCGCGGATGAAATTATGGACTTCCCGGGTAGGGCGGTCGAAGTCGACTTTGCAGGTCTCGTGGAAGATTTTGGGGGCTTTGCTCGCCTTAGCATCCTCCTGCTGTTTTAGCTCATACTTGCCGGAGGCAATGGCTTGCACAGACCGCAGCACGAGTTCGGCGCCGATGTGCATCATGCGGTCATGCACTTCTCCGGCTGTTTCGTTCTCGCCTATCGGAAATCGGTCTTGTAAGAGCAAGTCTCCGGTATCAATTTCCTCCTGTAGGAAGAAGGTAGTCACCCCAGTTTCTCGTTCGCCATTGATGATAGCCCAATTGATGGGGGCGGCTCCACGGTATTTAGGCAAGAGGGAGCCATGCAGATTGATGGTGCCCAGGCGGGGCATGCTCCAAACGGCCTTTGGCAGCATGCGGAAGGCGACGACTACTTGCAAATCTGCTCCGATTGACCGCAGTTCTTCTTGGAATTCAGGAGACTTGAGGTTTTTGGGCTGCAGTATCCGCAGGCCTTTTGCCAAAGCGTATTGTTTTACCGGTGGCTGTATCAGTTTTTTTTTGCCTCTCCCGGCGTACTTGTCGGTAGCGGTCACAACCCCGGCGATATGGTACCCATGATTTACCAGCGTATCCAAGGAAGGGACGGCGAATTCGGGCGTACCCATAAAGACTATTTTCAAACTCATATCCTGCAAGTTGGTTTTAATCCGCGATTTATGCTATTTTGTAAAGGTCCAAGTGAAACCACATATTAGCATACTATGATCAGAATCATGCACATTCCCAATCTACTGCTGACAACAGCCATCAGCGCGGCTGTGTTGCTGCTGTTGATGCAAGCGCCCCAAAATAGGGGGTTTCCCGCAGAATTTTGCGAAAAATCAGCTCAGCTCAGGGATACTTTCCCAGACGAATACTTCGATGAGCCGCTTGGCGGCAGAAAGCAAAGCGAAACTTCGAGAGATGTGTTTCAGGACAAAGGAAAGCCTAACAAAGTCATTCCCGTGGTGCAACTAGAAACGGACAGCACCTATGTCGAATTGAAAAAAATCCCTGAGGATTATACAGGCTACAAGATAGAAATCATGGCCAGCGAAGCCAAACTGCCGTCCGAACACGACATATTCTTCCAGCACGGCAACCTTGCCATGGAGATGAAAGCAGATAGCACCTATTCTTACCTGCTCGGGGATTTTGAAAAGCGCAGGGAAGCTGAAGACTTTTTGCTGGACTTGCTTCGGGGCCGGTATCCGGAGGCTCGGGTCATTGAGTACCAAAAAGGAGAACGCCTGTACTAATGAAGGAGCGAATATTTGACTGGAAAGCACAGGATGGCACCTTCATTCACGCCCGGGAATGGATGTCAGACGCACCGAAGGGAGTATTGTGCATTGCGCACGGATTGGGCGAGCACATCGGGCGATACGAGCACCTGGCCGATTGGTTCACGGGCAAGGGCTTTACGGTGATGGGCTACGACCGGCGCGGCCATGGGAAGTCCGGCGGGAAGCTCGGCCATACCCCCAATTTGGCCTATTTGCTCGATGAAATCGCCCAATTGCTGATCGAAGCGGAGACCCGTTATCAGAAGTTGCCCATTTTTCTGTACGGCCACAGTCAGGGCGGAGGCCTGGTGCTTTCTTACTTGTTGCACCGCAACCCCAATCTGGCGGGTGTCATTGCCAGCGCTCCTTGGATCCGCCTAGCGTTTGAACCGCCTGCTCTGCTTATAGCCCTTGGGAAATTGATGCGCCGTTTTTATCCAGCGTTTCAGCAAAGCAACAGCTTAGATCCCGAAGAGCTGTCGAGGGACCCTGAAGTGGTCGAAGCCTACAAAAACGACCCGCTCGTCCACGACCGGGTTACAGCCGGGGCTGCCATCCGAATGATGGAAGAGGGAGCATGGCTGGAACAACAATCGGCTGCTATACCCTGCCCGCTGCTGATTATGCACGGCAGCGGCGATCGCGTTACTTCCGCCGAAGCCAGTCAGCGTTTTGCGGAAAAGCAGCAAGGCGAAGTGCAATTCAAAGTTTTTCCGGACTACTACCACGAACTACACAATGAGCCGGAAAAAGAAGCTGTTTTCCAGCTGGTTTTAAAGTGGCTATCGGCTCATCTGTAAGGTATTCAAAACCGCTTAATGGATTCGATGATGTACAGCGGGCGCTGTTTGATCTCGTTGTAGATGTTGGATAGGTATATAGACATGATGTAGAGGTTGAGGCAAGTGGTGGCAAAGAATATAGCGATCAGTACCACCAGAAAGGTCCAGCCAGAGAACGGCTCTCCGGTATTGCCGAACAGGTCGATACCGGTAAATTTCACTTTCAAGGCATTGATGATGACCCCTAGCAGAAAGACCAGGGAGAAAAGGAAAATCCACATCAGCAAGTTCCGCAGAAATGTGGTAAAGGAGGTGATGGCAATCAAGGAGGTGCGGAAACGCTCGGAGAAGCCTTGCTCTTCCTGCCTGCGCAGCGGCGCGTTGGTCTCGATGTAGCGGGTGCGGTATCCGACGATGGAGTAAATGGCTTTCATATAGCGCAGGTTTTCCCTGAGGCGGAGCAGGGAGTTGAGAGCCCGGCGGGAAATGATGCGGGTATCGTGCGCCAGCTCGTCCACTTGCAGGCTAGAATACCGGCGCAGAATGGCGTAAAACAGGCTGTAAAAAGGGCGGGATAACAGGCTTACTTTTCGCTGCCTGGCCCTCAGGTAGACGATGTCTGCTGATTCGGAGCGGGTGCGCTCGAAGAGCTGAAGGGCCAACTCTGGCTGATCGTAGAAGTCGAATTCGAACAGCAGGGTATAGTCTCCGTTGCTGCGGTCGAGCCCGGCGAGCATGGCGTGGTTGCGGTTGGTATTGCGGGAAAGATTGAGCAGGTAGAGGTTGTGCCTAAGCCCTTCGGGCAGCGCTTTTATCTCCTCGTCTATGCTCGTGCCAGGCAGGTTGTTGACCAAAATGAATTCAAAATCTGAAAAGTTGGTACGCAACACTTCGTAGAGGTTGCTGAGATAGCTGCCCAAACGCTTCAAGTCATGGGGGTGTTGCAGAACGCCTACAACCGACAGAAAACTGTTGTACATGCCCGATGGTCTTCTTGTAGGCGGGCAAATTACAAAAACTAGTCACTAAATCGCTTACATTTTTGGGGAAATGCCCTCATTTTAGGTAAATTGCTGCATTAAAGTTTTAAAAGATACCTGAAGGCCTTATATTTCGTTACTTTATCCGTTGGTTGGCATCTTAAGAAAGCAATTTATGCCCCCCACGGAATTTTTTCATCAATCATGAGAGACAGCTGAGGATGCTATCTGCCCCGCCTATGCCAATCGCATGTTGAGGCAAAAGACGGCTGCCCGGCTGCTAAAAAAGCAACAATCAGGCCACAGTGATGCCAGGTAGTTTCCCATTTTACCAACAGCTTGACGCAATGGACTGCGGAGCGACCTGCCTTCGGATGATTTCCCGTCATTTCGGCAGGTACTACTCCCTTGACTACTTGCGTGACCTTACCTATATGGGGAAGCAAGGCGTCAATATGCTGGGCATCAGCGATGCCGCGGAGCACATCGGCCTGCAGACCCTCGCTGTAAAGACTACCTACGACCGCCTAGCCCGGGATATCCCGCTGCCCTGTATTGCCCATTGGCGGCAAGAACACTTCGTAGTCGTCCATAAAGTTAATAAACGCTACGCCTGGATCGCCGACCCAGCCATGGGCAAGTTTCGCCTTACCCGCGAGGAGTTTATGGAAAACTGGGCCAGCGATACGGAGGATGGGGAGGAAGTAGGGGTGCTGCTCCTATTGGAACCCAGCCCGGAGTTTTACAAACGAGAAGGGGAGACCGTCGATAAGTCTGGATTCGGGTATGTCTGGTCTTACCTGCGCCGCTACCGGGCGCTCGTGCTGCAGTTGCTCACTGGCTTGGTACTGGGGGGCTTGCTGCAATTTGCCTTCCCCTTTTTGATCAAGTCCATCGTGGATGTAGGGGTAGACAATTACGACCTGGACTTCATCAAGCTGATTCTCCTGGCGCAGTTCTTCTTGTTCGCTACCATGCTGGCCGTGGAGCAATTCCGCAACTGGATATTGCTGCACGTCACGGCGCGGGTCAACATCAGCCTGATTTCGGATTACCTCATCAAATTGACGAAACTGCCGATCAGCTATTTTGACTCAAAAGTATCGGGGGATCTCATGCAGCGCATCGCCGACCACGAGCGTGTGCAGCGCTTCCTGTCCTCTACTTCTCTGGCTTCCATCTTTACCTTCGTCAACCTTGTTGCCTTTGGTGTCGTACTCTTCATTTGGAATAAGTTTATTCTGGCGATTTTTCTGGCTGGTACGCTCCTGCAGGTCGGCTGGATTGTTTTTTTCCAATACTTGCGCCGGGAGTTAGACTACAAGCGCTTCGATCAATCGGCTGAAAACCAGAGCAACCTGATAGAGCTCATCAACGGCATGCAGGACATCAAGCTGCACAATGCTGAAAACCAGAAAAGGTGGGCTTGGGAACGCATACAGGCCCGCATGTTCCGCACGGGCCTCAGCGCTCGGAGAATCGGGCAGGTACAGCGCACGGGCGCGGCCTTCTTCAGCGAGACAAAAAACTTACTCATTACCTTTATTGTCGCTAAAGCCGTCATCGACAATCAAATGACCCTGGGGATGCTCCTGGCGGTGCAGTACATCATTGGGCAGCTCAATTCCCCGCTCAATCAGCTCTTCGATTTTCTCCGGGGGCGGCAGGAAGCCAAAATCAGCCTGGAGCGCATGAACGAAATCCACTCCAAAGAAAACGAAGAGAATCTGGAGGAGAAGATCACCCTTTTGCCCGAGTACGGCGACCTCATGCTCGAAAATGTGAGCTTTCAGTACAACGGCCCCCATTCGCCCATGGTGCTGCGCAATGTAAGCCTGCGTATTCCCAAGGGCAAAACTACCGCCATAGTGGGCACGAGCGGCAGCGGCAAAACTACCATATTAAAGCTGTTGCTCAATTTCTACCGGCCCAGCGAGGGGGCCATCCGGCTGGGGGATATCAATCTGGCTAATGTCAACAGCCGGCTGTGGCGCAGCAAGTGTGGCGTCGTCATGCAGGATGGCTACATATTTTTCGATTCCATAGCCCGCAATATAGCGCTGGGAGACGAGGTGATTGACAAAGCCAAACTGCTCAAGGCGGTCAAGGTTGCCAACATTCAGACTTTCATAGAGACGCTGCCGCTGGGGTACAACACCAAGATAGGGCAGGAGGGGCTAGGGCTCAGCCAGGGCCAGAAGCAACGGATGCTCATCGCCCGGGCGGTGTACAAAAACCCAGATTACATCTTCTTTGATGAGGCAACCTCTGCGCTGGATGCCTACAATGAAATGCTCATAATGGAAAACCTGGAAGAGTTCTTCCGCCGGCGCACGGTGGTCGTCGTTGCCCACCGCCTCAGCACTGTGATGAACGCCGATAACATCATTGTCCTGGAAGAGGGCGAGGTGGTAGAACAAGGCACCCACGAGGAACTTACGTACCTGGGAGGTGCCTACTATCAGCTGGTCCGCAATCAATTGGAGCTGGGGGCCTAAACAAAGTTCATGAAGGAGCAAGACAACATAGAAGTAAGGAGCGAAGAAGTGCAGGAAATCCTGGGCACGCCACCTAATTGGATGGCCCGGTACGGTACGCTCCTGGCCTTGCTGGTGGTCGTCGGCATGGGGTACCTGGCTTATTTCATTGAATACCCGGAAGTGGTGGAGGCCGGGATAACGGTTTCTACTACGGATCCCCCTAAGCGCTTGGTGACAACTACGCAGGGGCGCATCAAGACCATCCGAGTGAAAAACGAAGCTAAAGTAGCACAGGGGGAGGTGCTGATTGTATTCGAGAGCAATGCCCGCATCGGCGATGTACTAACGCTGGAAACAGCCATGATGGCGCTGGGTACGCCGGCCGATGAAAAGCTGCTGAACTTCGATTTGCCCGATAGCCTGGTGCTGGGAGATTTGAAAGAGCCTCTATTCGATTTCTACCGAAAGCGAGAAAACCTGCGCAGCTATACAGACAATACCTACGATGACTACAGCGTCACGCAATTGCGCCGCCGGCTGGAGAAAATACAGGAAGGCATACGGGCGGACCGTGGCAAGTGGAGCAATCTGGACCGGGAGATGGAACTGGTGCGCAAGCAGCTGAAACGCGAGGAGCAGCTCAGTTCAGAGCGGCTCATCGCAGAAAGCAAAGTCGATAAAACCCGCAGCCGGCTGCTCACCCTGCAGCGCATGCGCGAGAGCGCGGAAACCTCCATCCGCTCGGCGGAGGCAGAGATTGAACGGCTGCGCAGCGAGATCAGCGGGGTCCGCGCCAATTCTCAAGAAGCCCGGCAGCGCGCTTCCATTGCTTTGCGGGAAAGCTTTGTAGATTTGCAACGGGCCGTAGAGCAGTGGATGCAGGAGCACGTGATCCTTTCTCCCATTGAGGGAAGGGTCTCCTTGTACATGGAAAGCATCAACGAGCAGCAGTTTGTAGAAGAGGGCAAAGAAATTGGCGTAGTCATCCCCCAACGCGAGCGTGCCATTGAAGGGACTATTTGGTTGCGCATTCCTCAGGCTCGCCCGGTAGAGCCTGGGCAGAAGGTAATCGTGCGCTTTTCCAGTTACTCCTCCCGCGAGCACGGGCCGGTGTTCGGCATCGTCCGTTCCAAAAGCGAGTTTCCGGTAAACGGGCAAGTGTCTATATCTGTAGGGTTCCCGAATGGCCTGGTCACCGAGCATGGCACAGCGATCAAGCCCGTGCAGGATATGAAGGGCAAAGCTACCATCATACTGGAGGACAAGCGTTTTGTGCAGCGGGTGCTGGAGCCCCTGCGGCTTTAGGAGCCCTTAAGTTTGCGGCACAACTGCTTTGTGGTTTCGGTAGGCTCAACTCCGAGTTCCTTTCCCAGAATTTTTTCACAAACCTGGTACTGCCGGATAGCTCGGCTTCTCTTTCCCAGCCCGGCGTAGGCTGTCATGATGCGGCGGTGGGCGCTTTCGATACAGTTATCGATGCGCAGCACCTTTTCGGTGGCTAAGATACACCTTTTGTACTGCTTCATTTCGAGCAGCAACTCCCCCATACGGTCGAGTGCAGCGAGGTATATTTCCTGCATCCTATCTCTTGTAGCTTCTACCCAGTCAATTTCGCGCCGGAGGTTTTCCAGGAAAGCGCCCTGGTATAATCTTGCCATGCTATGGTAGGCCTCTACCGCTGCTTCCGTTTGCTGCGATTGTTCGGCGGCCTGCCCCTCCCGCTTGAGTTGCAGCAGGGCTTCGGCATCAAAATGCAGGCGGCAGGGCAACTGGAGTTCGTAGCTGTTGTCTCTGAAATGAATTTTTGCTTCTTCGCCCAGCTCTTCCCGCAAGTACCGGCGCAGGTGGCTGATGGACACGTTGAGGCAGTTGCGCGCCGAATCCTCCTGGCTGTTTGGCCAAAAGCCCGTAAGAAGTCGGTGCCGCATAACTCTCCTGTCTTTTTCCAGCAACAGGCAGGCTAGGATGGCCTGGTCGGCCTCGCTGCGCAGCGCAGGTAGTTTTTGGCCATTCAGTTCCAGCCGCAAACCGCCAAAGGAATACACTTTCAGGGGGGCTTCTGCCATCCCATTAGCTGGCACATCAGTGGTGGCTCTCTGGCTTTTCCGGGCGGGCGCTCTGTGGCGCCATACCCCTTGCCAAAGCCGCGTCGGCCAGCTCAGCCGTTTTTTGATGTAGGCCAGCAATTTATCCGCTTCCGTGGGCCAATCCAAGCGCTCATCCACTCCTTTGGGAGTTGCTGTAATGGCTTCTTTGCTATTGCCGGAGGTGCACAGCAGAACGGGAGCACTGGGCTGCCATACCTTTAGCCGCTCGAGCTGCTGCAAGGTGTCGCGCCGGGTATCACCGTTCTGGTATAAAACGACGGCAAGTGGGGCAAAATGTCGGATTTCTTCGGCTGCTTCATCGAAGTGGATGACTTCGCATCGCTTGTTTAGGGTAGCAAACATAGACTGCAACTGCTCACCATCCTCCCCAATTAGCAGAATGACTTTGGGGGGCAGCATCATTCTTCTGGATTTTGGGTTCGTAATGAAAGGGGACCGGACGCTTCCAATCAGAAAGAGGAGTAATTGGTTGTGTATAGTTTAAACTTAAAAAACGGCTTTTAAGTGCTAAGCTCCCGGCCAGAAAGGCAGATAATTGCTATCTCATACCGTACAAGTCGGAGCAGCTGGTGAGAAATTAACAGAACAGGCATAAGATTTTTATTTTAAATACGTATTATAGCGGTATACGGATGGTTGGCGGCTTACGTAAAAGCTGCCTAGCATTCAGGCCTTTTCATCATCCTGGCTTAAGCCAGAAACAACAGCCTTATGGCAAAAAATATCGAATTCAGCAACGAAGGTTACGACCACCACCACTGCCAAAGCTGGCAGGAGGGCGAGTGGTTGTTTTTTCAATGCCCTCACTGCCCCTTTTTGCGTAAGTTGAATTGGCAGTCTAATCAACTCGTCACGCTCAATGCAGGAGATGAGTTTGCCCTCCACCACGGTGTGCACCGCCCCACCCAATGGCCTGACCTCCTGCTTGACTAGTGCAAGATGTACCAGTGACCGATGATAATGAATCAGTTGCCCCTGAATTAGATTGCCAGTTAGGGGTCGCGCAATAACAAGTTACCTAGAGTAGGCGAAGTTATTTTGTG